>CAYYKK010000067.1:0-27932 GCA_964467935.1 uncultured Polyangiaceae bacterium | reverse complement strand
ATGGTGAACGTCGCCCGGGGGTACGACGCGTGGCGCGCCGCGCTCGGCGACCGCTTCTTCGTCCCCTTCCCGGGCGCGACCGGGCGCTTCGTCGAGGGCGACGTCGTCGAGTACGAGATCGTGCCCGGCGTCGCGCAGCCGACCGTGATCGGCGAGCCCTCGGGCCCTCCGAAGGATCGCAGCCGCGCCCTCGCCGCCGCGCTCCGCGACGCGGGCTTCCCCACCTCCCTGCGCTCCGACATGGAGGCGTGGCAGCGCACCCACGCGGCCTGGATCACGCCTTTCATGCTCGCGGCGTCGATCGCCGAGCGCGACCCCGCCGGCGGCGTCTCGAGGGCGCTCCTCGCGCTCTGGGTCGACGCGATGCGCGAGGGGCTCGCTGCGCTGCGCGCGGAGGGCGTCGAGCCGACGCCGGCGTCGATCCGGATGCTCGCCGCCGCGCCGCGCGCGCTCGTGACTGGTTCGGTCGCGGCGGTGCTCGGGGCCTCGCGATCGCTCCGCGCGCACCTCGTCGCGGCGGGCGTCGACTCGCGCGAGGAGGGGATCGCGCTCGCGCGAGAGATCGCCGACCGCGCCGCGGAGATCGGCGCGTCGACGCCACGTCTCTCCGCGCTCGTCGCCGAGGTCGAGGCGGAGACGGGCCGTCCCGAGGCCGCGCGCGGCGGACGCGCCTGACCCGCACCGCGCGCCTCCGTCGTGGGGGGCGTCGCGCATGGTGTGGCGTGGCGGCATGCCGCTCGGCTTCCTCTTCCGCGGCGAGCGCACGTTCACGCTCGTGCCGACCGACGGCGGGGGCGAGCTCACGATGCACGAGGCCTTCGCGGGGCTCTTCGCGCCGCTCATCACCAGGTCGATCCCGGACCTCACGCCCGCGTTCGACGAGCTCGCGGCGTGCCTGAAGCGACGCGCGGAGTCCTGAAGGGCGACGGCCGCGCCGTCACGATTTGCACGGTGCCCCGATTCGCCTCGATGGGCCGCGATCTGCGGCGGCCCGCGCTTTGCTTCGCACTCGCGTCATGCGCAAGTCCGCTCTCTCGATGTCGCTCGCGTCGGCCTCGATCCTTCTCGGCTGCGGTGAGGGAGGCGGCGTCGGGGCCACGACCGCGCCCCCTCCGACGGCGTCGGTCCCCGCCATCACCTTCTTCGACGTGGCCTCGGGATCGCCCGCGCCGACCGAGAGGATGCTGTGGGCCGACCCTCTCGACCTGCGCGTCACGGGGCTCTCCCCGAACCGCGCCGCGACGATCACCGCGCGCTTCACCGGCTGGGGGGCGAGCGCGGTCTTCACCGCCGACGCGACGGGCACCATCGACGTCGCCTCCGCCGCGCCCGAGAGCGGATCGTACGAGGGCGTCGACGCGGACGGGCTCGTCTGGTCGATGACGCGATCGTCCTCCCCCGACGATCCCGCGGACGATCCGTTCGGGCTGCGCGTGAGGGTCGAGGTCGACGGCGAGACCGTCGCCACTCGGGAGCTCGCGCGCGTCGCGCAGACCGACGACGTCACGTGCGTCGACGTGAACGACGCGGGGCTCGTCGGGTTCTACTGCGCGAAGCAGGGCGCCGCCCCGTCGGGCGCCGTCGTGACCTTCGGCGGATCGGAGGGCGGCCTCGCGACGGGCAAGGCTCACGCGAGGTACTTCGCGTCGCTCGGTCATCCGTCCCTCGGCCTCGCCTATTTCGGCGCGCCCGGGGTTCCGCCGACGCTCTCGGAGATCCCGCTCGAGTACTTCGAGACCGCGTTCGGCTGGGTCGAGGCGCAGCCCGGCGTCGAGAAGGGCAAGCTCGCGGTGGTGGGCGCCTCGCGCGGCGGTGAGCTCGCGCTGCTGCTCGGCGCGTCGTTCCCCGAGGTGACGGCGGTCGTGGCGGAGCTGCCGAGCGGCCTCGTGTGGCCGGGGATCACCGAGGGCGGCGCGCTCGGCCCCGCGTGGACGCTCGGCGGGGCGCCGCTCGCGTACCTGAGCGGCGCGGGCAGCGAGAAGAAGATCACGGAGCCAGACGGGGTCGTCGCGTTCTCGGACCGCGACGCGTTCGTCGCATCGATCGCCGCGGCGACGCCCGCCGAGATCGACGCGGCCACGATCCACGTCGAGCGCACCCGGGGGCCGATCCTCCTGCTCGCCGGGGCGAGCGACGATCTCTGGCCCTCGTGCGATCTCGCGAAGGTGGCGACCGATCGGCTCGCGGCCTCGGGCCACGACGCCGCCTTCGGGGACGCGCTCGTCTGCTACCCGGACGCAGGGCACAACGTCGACTCCTTCACGGTGAGCGTCCCGACGACCTCGGCCATGCACACGCAACAGCCTGTCGACGGCCGCTACCTGGCGCTCGGCGGGACGCCCGCCGGGATCGCCCACGCGGCGCGCGACGCGGACGGCCGGATCCGCGCCTTCCTCGCCGCGACGCTGGGGGGGGCCCGTGAGGCGCGGCGGGCGCGCTCCACACGCGCCTTCGGGTCCCGCGAGATCGTCAACCACAGGTTGACGATGGATCGTTCCGGAGCCCGAGGGCGGCGCGCGGCGTGCCGATCGCGCGCCTCCTGCCGGGGCAAAGGGGTATGGTGGGGCCTCCGGTGCTCCTCTTCGCTCACGCTTCGCACACCCCGAGCCCCGTCGCGCACGTCGTGCTGGCGCTCGGCGTGCTGCTCGTCTGCGCGCGGCTCGCCGGCGAGCTCGCGTTTCGGCTCGGGCAGCCCCAGGTGCTCGGCGAGCTCATCGCCGGCATGGCGCTCGCGAGCATCCCCGGCACCGAGTTCTTCCACCGGGTCGCGCTCGACACGACCATCGACGTGCTCGGCGGGCTGGGCGCCATCGTGTTGCTCTTCGAGGCGGGCCTCGCGCTCGACGTGCGAGAGGTCCTGCGCGTGGGGATCGCCGCAGGGCGGGTGGCCATCTTGGGCACGGTCGTCACCTTCGCGTTCGGCTTCGGGGCAGCGACGCTCTTGCTGCCGTCCGCGAGGGGCCCGGTCCGCGCCTACCTCGCGGCCGCGCTCACCGCGACGAGCGTCGGCATCAGCGCGCGCGTGCTCAAGGACATCGGACAGACGCGGAGCACCGAGGCGAGGACGGTGCTCGGCGCGGCGGTGCTCGACGACGTGCTCGGGTTGCTCGTGCTGTCGCTCGCGACCGGCTTCTTCTCGGGCGACGGCGCCGAGCGGCCGAGCGCGGGCGGGCTGGCGATCCTGACGCTGAAGACCGTCGCGTTCCTGGGCGGGTCGCTCTTCCTCGGGCAGCTGCTCGCGCCGCGGCTCTTCGCGCTCGCCGCGCGGATCCGCAGCGCGGGCACGCTCGTCGTCGTCGGCCTCGCCTTCTGCTTCTTCCTCGCTTGGGCCGCGGACTTCATCGGGCTCGCCCCGATCATCGGCGCGTTCACCGCGGGGCTCGTGCTCGAAGAGGGACACTGGCGCGCGTTCGTCGAGCGCGGCGAGCGCGGCCTCGATCAGGAGATCGAGCCCATCTCGGCGTTCCTCGTCCCGCTCTTCTTCGCGCTCCTCGGTCTGCGCACCGATCTGCGCGTCTTCGGTGACGCGGGCGCGCTCGCGCTCACGCTCGGTCTCACCGGCGCCGCCGTGCTCGGGAAGCTCTCGGCGGGTCTCGGCGCGTCGCGCGGGACGAACCGGCTCGCGGTGTCGTTCGGCATGATGCCGCGCGGCGAGGTGAGCCTCATCTTCGCGAGCCTCGGGCTCACGCTCGGCGGCGCGACGCCGGTCCTCGATCACAAGGCCTACTCGGCGATCATCGTCATGGTCGCGCTGACGACGTTGCTCACGCCGTTCGGCCTCGAGCGGAGCTTCGCGCGCCGCCGGCGCAAGGCGCCCCTCAAGCAGCCGGCAGCCGGAGCGTGACGGTCGTGCCGTGCGTCTCGGGATCGGTCGAGCTCGCCACGTCGACCGATCCGCCGTGCGCGCGGATCACGTCGCGGACGACGAGGAGGGCGAGGCCGCCCGCGTGCGGCGCTCCCGGCGCGCGCTGGAAGAGGTGAGCGAGGATCTCGGGGGGGACGCCCGGGCCGTCGTCGCTGACCGTGATGACGAGATCGCGTCCCTCGAGATCGGCGTCGAGGGAGATGGCGCCGCCCGGCCGCATGCGTGTGCCGCGCTTGACGTGCCGCAAGGCGTTGCCGACGACGGTGGTGACCGCCCACGCGGTCTTCTCCGGATCGAGATCGAGCAGCGCCGGGACGCGCGCCGAGGTCTCGACGCTGAGCGTGACGTCGAGCGCGCACGCCTGGCGATCGAGCGGAGCGAGGGCGCTCGCGAAGAGCGCGCGGAGGTCGCACGGCGCGCGCAGGATCCCCACGGCCGGCAGCACGACGAGGCGCACGGACACGCCGAGCTCCGGCACCTCGACCACCGTCTGCGTCACGCGCGTGGGAGAGGCGCGCCACGCGTCGAGCGCCTTCTGCGCCGCGTCGCGGAGCGAGGCGGGCACGTCGGACCGCTCCTCCACCCGGGCGCCTCGCCACGACGCAGGGGCGCCGCGCTCGGTCGCGATGATCTCCCCCCCCGCGCCGAGCGCGACGAGCCACGTGCTCTCCGAGGCGTTCTCCGGCATGGGTAGAGCCTAGCGCGCCCGGGGCGCGCGGCGCACCTCGCCTTGCGTCCGCGCCGGCGCGAGTGACATGCTGTTCGAGCGATGAACAAAGCGACGGTGGGCTTCGCGCTCGCGGTGTGCGCGCTCGGCGTGCTCGCCTACCGACATTTCGCGCCCGCGCTGTCCCACGTCGACTCCTCGGCCTACGCGTTGCCCGAGGGAGAGGCGCCGGCCGACGCGGCGCTCGTCGGGCCGCTCCGCATCCAGGTGAACGGCCACGATCTCGAGGGCGGCACGGGCACCCTCGTCAACTTCAAGACGACGACGCTCATCCTCACGGCGAAGCACCTGTTCGACGCGGGCGCGCTCTCCGAGCCCTCTCCGGCGGACCTGACGCGCGACGTGAAGGAGGTCACGCTGAAGACCGCGAAGGGCGCCTCGTACACGTCGACGCGCGCGCTCTACCTCGCCGGCACCGAGAGCTCGACCGATGAGCCGAGCTCGGTGAGCCGCGACGTCGCGGCGATGCTCGTCGAGACGCCGGCGCGCGGTCTCGTCCTCGCGACGACGCCGCCCAAGGTCGGCGATCCGCTGGTTATCGTCGCGAGCGACGGCGCCGAGGTGCCAGTGCACGTGACCGAGTCCTCCGCGACGCGCCTCGCGTATCACTTCGACGACCGCGTCCTCGGGCCCGGCTCGAGCGGCGCGCCCATCCTCGACGACCGAGGCGCCGTCGTGGGCATCCATCTCCGGTACGGCGAGCACGACGGCGCGGGCAATCCTGCGTCGAGCATCACGAAGCTGCTCGAGGCGCAGATCCGCTAGCGCCGTCGGCGCGACGGTCGCGCGCCGTCGGGGTGCGGCGCCGCCACGCGGGGTCGTCACGCGGCGTCGTCGAGGAGCCGGCGGAGCGAGGCGTCGATGTCCCCGAGCCGCGCGGCGTCGGGCAGGGCGGCGAAGCCGAGCGTCACGTCCTGCGGCTCGACGCGCTCGGTGAAAGGGCGGAACGCGACCGCGCCGGGGCCGCCGAGATCCGCAGGCGCGCCGTTCATGTACGACGTGCCGCGCCACAGCTGGGGTCCGTTCATGAAGTGCGGCGGCAGGCCGTCCGAGAGCGCCCGGAGCCGCCAACGCGTGCGGTTCGCGTCGGCGAGGGCGGGCAGACCTTCGCGAAGCGCGCGCGCGATCGAGGCGAAGCGCGTCGACGCGGTCGTCCTCCACGCGCGGTCGCGCGGCGCGCCGACGTCGAGCGCGTAGGCGCGGGTCGCGTTCGCGCGGAAGGCGTGCAGCTCGCCCGAGCCGGTGAGGTCCGCGACGGTCACGCCCGCCGGAGCGCGGAGCCACACGTCGTCGTTCGGGAGCGGCCCGAACAGCATCTCGGTGTGGCCGACGAGATCCTTCGCCACGAGCCCGGCGCTCTTGTCGATCGACATGGACGCGCCGAGCGGCGCCTCCGAAGCGGTCCACGCGAGCGTGGCGCCGAGCACGCCGTCCACTTGCGCGAAGAGCTGATGATCGAACACGGCGACCTCGGGCACCGAGCCGTCGTGCACGTGGACGGTGGGGAAGAAGAGGCTCGTCGGATCGCGCCGCGGGAAGCGGAACGCCATCGGGTGGATCGTCTGTCGCTTCGCGCCGAAGAGGCCGCCGCGCGGCTTCAGGCGGAAGACGGCGAAGCCCCAGTCGGCGTAGCGCGGCAGGCGCGCCCACACCGCGTCGGGCAATCGAAAGCGCGCGTCGAGGCGGGAGAAGTCGCGCAGCGTCGGGACGAACGAGGCCTCGAACGCGCCGACGTCGTGGACGACGAGCGGCGCGGGGCGAGGGGCGGGCGCGCCGAACGAGAGACGCGAGGCCTGCATCTTCATCATCGGCGGAAAGGCGCGCTCGAGGTCGGCGAAGAACCGCGGGTAGCCCTCGAGATCCACGAAGGCGACGGCGTCCTCGGCGGGCGAGGGCGGCACCGGGAGCGGCAGCACCATCGCGAGGTCTTCGGCAAGCTCGACGTCCATCGCGTAGGCGAGCACCTGCCGTCCATCGGGCTCGGCGCGGGCGAAGATCTTCGTCTTGGCGACGAGCTTCACGGGGCGAGAGAAGCAGCACATGGCGAAGCGAGGATAGCGCGCGCCGCAATTTCGGGAATGGGCCCGCCGCTCGGGCGTATCGTGTCGACCCGGGACCATGCGCCGCCTCTTGCCGATCGCCCTCCTCGCGACCGCGTGCTCTTCGGGGCGCGCGACCGACCCGGTCGGCTCGGCACGCCCCGCGGAGGCGAGCGCGAGCGCGACGGCGAGCCCCACCGCGAGCCTCTCGGGGGCGGCGTCCTCGTCGAAGGGGCGGCCGGTCGTCGCGCATTTGTTCCTCGGCGCCGCGGCGGATCACGCGTGCTTCGTGAGCGAGCGCGGCGGCCTCTTCTGTTGGGGGCGCAGCGACGCGGGGCAGCTCGGCGCGGGCGATCCGGGGCCGAGCCGGCCGGTGCCCGCACAGGTGAAGCTCCCCGGCGCGGTCCGCTCGGCGGCGCTCGGCGAGCGGCACACGTGCGCGCTCCTCGTCGATGGCAGCGTCCACTGTTGGGGCACCGACGCCGCGGGGGCGCGACGCATCGAGGACGCGGTGACCGGCCTCTCCGACGTGACGTCCCTCGCCGCGGGCGGCGACTTCACGTGCGCGCTCTCGCGCGATCGCTCGGTGCGCTGCTGGGGACGGGTGCCGGGACGGCCCGAGATCGCGCCGAACGCGCGGCTCGTCGAGGGGCTCGCGGCGGTGGAGATCGCGGCCTCGAGCGCGACGTTGTGCGCGCTCACGCCCGACGGAACGACGACGTGCCTCGGTCAGAACGCGGGCGGGAAGATCGCGATCGGGGCCGCGACGACGCTCGAGGCGCCGACCCCGGTGCCCTACGTCGCCGGCGCGAGTCGGATCGCGGCGAGCGATCTCGGCCTCTGCGGGGTCGTGGGCGATCGGGCGCAGTGCTTCGGCGACCGCGCGAGCTCGCCGAGCCTCACCCTCTACAGCGTGCACGACGTGATCGCCTCCGCCGACGGGCTCGTGTGCGGCCTGCGCGACGACGACTTCTCGTGCGAGCGGTTGCCGTTCGGCGGCTGGCTCTCCTGGCGGAGCGACGTGCCCGTGCGCGAGATCGGCGTGGGGCGAGGCTTCGTGTGCGCCGTCACGCAGAAGACCGGCGGCGCGATCGCGTGCTGGGGCGTGAACGATTGGGCCGAGCTCGGCGTGCCCGCGCCGAAGGCGCGCCCGGCGCCGGAGGAGCTCGTGCCGCTCGCGGGCGCGACGCGGATCGCCGCGGGCACCGCGAGCGTGTGCGCCCTCACGCGCGACAAGAAGATCCGTTGCCTCGGCGACAACGGCAAGTCGTCGCAGTCGTGGTCGCCGAACGGCGCGACGGACACGCCGCTCGGCGACGACGCGGCGAGCTCGATCACACGGGCCGACGATCTCTCGGTCGGCGGCGACATCCGCTGCGCCTTCACGGACGGCCTGCCGACGTGCTGGGGCGACAACCGATCGAACCAGATCGCGAGCGTGAACCCCGGGCTCATCGAGGTGCCGTCGACGTTCGCGAGCCTCGGCAAGCTGACCCGCCTCGTCTTCGGCCCGACGCACGCGTGCAGCCTCGCGGAGGACGGCAAGGTCCGGTGTTGGGGCGGCGCGGGCAAGGAGCGCACGACGCCGACCGAGATCGCCGGGCTCGTGAGCGTCCACGACATCGCCGTCGGTCGCGACCGTGCGTGCGCGCTCGCAGACGACGGCACCGTGTCGTGCTTCGGGCTCCGCGGCGAGCACGCGCGCGAGCCGCGCAAGATCGTCGGCGCGAAGGGATTCACGTCGATCGCGGCGGGAGGGCGTCACTTCTGCGGCGTGACCGCGACGCGACAGGTGTCGTGCTTCGGCGCCAACGATCGCGGCCAGCTCGCGCGCCCGCTCGACGACGGGGACGGCGAGCGCGCGGCGATCGTGCCGAAGCTCGAGCACGTGAAGGAGGTCACGCTCGGCGAGACGTTCACGTGCGCGCTCTCGGACGACGGCACCGTGCGCTGCTTCGGTGCGGCGAACGAGGGCGAGCTCGGCCGCGACGACAGGTCGCCCAGCGCCGAGCCCGTCGCGGTGGCGGGGCTCCACGACGCCGTGCAGATCGCCGCCTCCGCCCACGCCGTCAGCGCGCGCCTGCGCGACGGACGGGGCCTCGCGTGGGGCGGCCGCGCCTTCGTCGCGCGGGTCGGCGGCGCCCTCGACCACGCCGTCGCCGCCCTCGTCGTCGTCATCCTCGGCCGCGGCGGTGCGGCCGCGCGACCGAGCGCGTCGCCTGCGGGCTCGTCGAGCGCCGTCGCCGCACCCTCCACCGCGCCGCTCCCGTGCAGCGCGCGTGCGCCGCGCGCGGTCACGGTCCTCAGCGGTCGAAGGGGCGGCAGCATCGCGCTCGTCGAGACCGGCGGTCGGCGGCTCGCGCTCGTGGCCGACGAGGAGAGCGGCGTCGTGCGCACCATCGATGCCGTCGCGCTCCAGGAGATCGCGGTGACCGAGGTCGGCGGTCGGCCCGCGGAGCTCTTGCCCCTCGCCGACGGCCGCGTCGCGGTGTCGCTGCGCGACAAGCAGAAGCTGGCGATCTACGAGCTGCCCACCGATCCCGCCGCGCCGATCGAGCTGCGCTGCGCGCGGCCCACCTACGCGGAGCCCTTCGGGCTCGCGTCGAGCCCCGACGGCGCCACCGTCGCGCTCACGAGCGGCTGGGATCACCGCGTGACCTTCCTGCGCGCCGACGGCCTCGACGTCGTCCGGAGCGTCGAGGTCGCGCCCGATCCGCGCGGCGTGCTCATCGCCGCGGACGGCAAGACCGCGTACGTCGGACATCTGCGCGGGGGCGTCGTCAGCGCCGTGCCGCTCGCGCAGGGCGAGGCCGAGACGATCTTCGTGCGACCTCCGCGCGCGACGCCCGCGGCTGCGGCGCCGAAGAAGCCCGACGCTGCGAAGCCGTCGAAGATCGCGCCTTCGAAGGCCGAGGCTTCGAAGGCCGCGCCGCCCAAGGAGCAGGAGCTCGCCGCGGCGCAGGGCTACGCGCTCGCGGAGCTCTCGCTCGGCGCGACGAACGGTGCGCCGTGGCCCGGGCGTGTCTTCGTGCCGATGGCGAGCTCCGATCCGATGCAGTTCGGCGCCGTGAACAGCTTCCCCGGCGTCTACGGGGGCGGCGGCGGCGTGGCCGTGATCGGCGCGTTCGTCGCCGTGCTGGACCCCGCGACGCGCGCCCCGCTCGGCGGCGAGATCGCCAAGCTGCGACAAGCCCGCCCCGAGGACTGCATCCTGCCGCGCGGGATCGCGACGAGCGGCGCGCACCTCTTCTTGACGTGCATGGGCACGAACCGCGTCGTCGAGCTCGACGCGCGCGCCGCCGATCCGATCAGCGCCGAGCGCCGTCGCTTCGGGACGGGCGAAGGGCCGACCGGGATCGTCGTCGACGAGGCGGCCCATCGCGCGCTCGTCTTCTCGCAGTTCTCGCTCGAGCTCACGGTCATCGCGCTCGATCCCGACGCGAAGGGCGAGACCGTGAGCGCGCTGCCGCTCGCGCGCCCGCCTTCGACGAGCTCGGACGAGCAGATCGCGCTCGGGCGAACGCTCTTCTACGCGACGCGCGACGTGCGGCTCTCCTTCGACGGTCGCGCGTGCGCGTCGTGCCACCCGGAGGGCCGCGCCGACGGGCTCACCTGGGCGACCCCCGACGGACCACGACAGACGATCTCGCTCGCCGGTCGCGTCGTCGGATCGGCGCCGTACGGCTGGTTCGGCGATCACCCGACGACGCGACAGCACGTGCGCTTCACCGTGAAGCGTCTCGGCGGCGCGGGGCTCGAGGAGAACGCCGACGACGAGCGCGATCTCGCGGCGCTCCTCGCGTACATCGAGCACTTGCCGTCCCCGACGCGCGACGGCGCGCTCGAGGACGCGGAGATCGCCGAGCGCCGCGCCCGCGGGAAGAAGCTCTTCGACTCGCCCGAGACCGCATGCGCCACCTGTCACCTCGGCGACAAGACCGACGGGCAGAGGCACGACGTCGGCTCCGGATCGGCCGCCGAGACGAGCACCAAGTTCGACACGCCGTCGCTCCACCTCGTCGCGCTCTCGTCTCCCTACTTCCACGACGGCCGCTACCGCACGCTCGACGAGCTGCTCGCCGATCCGAAGAGCAAGATGGGCCGCTCGTCGCAGCTCTCCGCCGCCGAGCGCGCGGATCTCGTCGCCTACCTGGAGTCGCTCTGATGCGTCGCCCTTCGATGTTCGTCGTCGCGCTCGTGGCCTCGGGCCTCGCGTTCTCGGGCCTCGCGACCCCCGTTGGTCGCGCCGACGAGCCCGCGCGCCCACCCAGTTTGCCGAAGGGGTTCACGCCGTCGAGCGGCAAGCTCGGCAAGCCCACCGTGCGCAAGACGGGGCACGGCGGGATGCAATCCGATCACGAGTTCACCTTTCCCACGAGGCCGGCCCTCCCGGGCGATCGCGCCGACATCGCGTCGCTGCCGGTCGTCGAGGTCGGCGCCGAGGACGACGTCGAGGCGGCGCCTCCCGCGACGCTCCCCGAAGGCGACGCGGGCGATCTCGTCGTCCTCAAGGTCGGAGGCGGCGCGCGCCTGAGCCTCCAAGGGTTCGAGGCGGGGATCCTCACCCTCGGCAAACGCAATCCGGTGGCAACAGGACGTCAGTCGCAGGGCGGCGTGCCCGACGCGTGCGGCCCGAAGGCGAAGGCGGGCGGCGTCGTGCCGTTCCGGTTCGACGCGATGAGGCGCATCGATCCGTCGGGCAACCTCGAGCTCGTCTGGGGGCGCGGCTACCTCGACGCGTCGACGTGTCGCGTCGCGGTGGTGGCGAGGCACGTCGCGCGCCCCAAACACCTCGCCGGCGGCATCGTCTACGCGTTCTGCACCCACCGGAAGGATCCGCGGCCCGGCGCGCCGCCCGACGCGTTGCACGTGCTGACGCCGCAGGGCCAGTCGGGCAAGTTCGACGTGGCGCTGCCCTTCGAGCACCGCGTCCTCGCGCTCGCGAAAGGCACCAGCGCCGCGTTCGAGGCGACGCTCGGGACGATGTCGTCGAGCGTGATCGGCGGCTGGGGCATGCCGAGCTGGTACGAGCTCGTCAAAGCGCAGTGCGCGGTCGACAAGACCTTCTGCTTCAACGACGTCCGGCTCGAGGTGAGCCAGGGCAAGGGCGAGAGCGCGCCCACGGCCTTCTTGGGAGGCGACTTCTCCCCGCCCAAGTGAGGCCCGCTCAGCCTGCCGATCCGCGCGCGCCGCCGCGAAGGGTCGAGCGTGTGCACGCCCCAAAACGCCTGGAAACGCAGGGCCTCCGAAAGCTTACGGCGCCGTAAGGAGTTTGGCCTCGAGGCCCCGCCTGGACCCGCTCAGGGAATGCAGTGGACGATGGTCTGGCTCGTCGACGTGCTGAACGCAACGTGCATCGAGCAGCACTCCGTCTTGCACGTCCCCACGTCGCTCGGGCAGACCATGCCGTCGGGCAGGCACATGCCGGTCGACGAGCTCGAGGCGGACGTGCTCGCGCTGCTCGACGCCTGGGTGGTCGACGCCTGGGTGGTCGACGAGGTGGCGCCGCCCGATCCCCCCGTGGTCTCGGTGCCACAGGCGCACCAACCCATCACCGCGAACGACGCGAGCAGAAGAGTGGTGGAAGGAATTCGCATCTTCAAAAGACCCTTGTTTGGTTAGTTCGTTATGAAGAGGGGTGCGGCACGAGGGCGTATTGCGCGTCGGTCATGCACGACTGCCCGACGTTCACCGCACACGAATTGCAGTTGGCCCCGACCTCGACGGTAGGGCACTCGGGCCCGAGGAACTGCCGGCAGTGGCTGCCGTCAGGGCAATCCACGTCCGATTCGCAAAACGCATAGTGACCGTGGACGCACTCGAGGTAGTGCGTCTCATGGCAGGCCGAGCCGTAATAGAGCGGCTGGCAATTCATCCCGTCGCGCGGGACGCATTGGTCGAGCATGACGCCGTTGCACGCGTCCGGCGGCGGTCGAGGGACTGGCAGCGCGCTGGGCAGCGGTGCGGTCTCCACTTCGCGCGCGCACCCCATGAGCAGGAGACAGAGCGACGCGAGCCACCTCACGGCAGCACCCCGGCGCCGATCACGTACTCGTTTCCGGTGTTGTTGCAGCCCTTGGCCCCCTTCGGCCAGCGGAGGTAGATGGCGTATTTGCTCGTCGATGGCGCTTTGACGTCGAAGCCCTCGGAGTTGTCGCTCACCGATTGGGAGCCGTAGACCCAGAGGGTGCTTTCGGTGTCGAAGAGGAACAAGTCGAAGTCCGTCGCGATCGATGGCGGGACGGTGCTCGTGGCCGCGGTGGGGCAAGAGTCCCAGGTCAGCGCGAATCGGATGCGCTGGCCCGCCGTCACGCTGCCGACGTCCGCCATCTTGGCGTAGAGCCATGCGTCGAGGCTGTCGGGCACGGCGTGGCTGAGCGGCGCCTTCCCGAGATTGCCGCCTGCCTTGCCCGTCGGCGCGGGCCCGCCCCCAGAGCCGAGATCGATGAGGCCGCCGAAGTGGAACGTCGGCGGTCCGCTGCCCCCCGGCGTGCAGAAGTAGAGGGGGGTGGTCGCGTCGATCGCGCCGGAGCCATCCTTTTGATCGACCGGGGCGGGGAGCCAGTACTGGGTCGAGTACCTCGTGCCGTCCGGGTTACGCGTGTAGGTGGAGGCCTGGAGCAGGGCGCGGGTTCCAACCTCATCGTTCGCGACGCTCCAAGAGGAACAGCCCTCTTTCACGAGGGCCGCGAAGGCTGCCACGGTCGGCGCGGAGAAGCTCGTTCCGCTGTTGGTGGTCCAGGCCGTCGGACCGGTCACGTCAGCGACGTCCACGTTCTCGTCGAGCGCGACGAGATCCGGCTCCTCCCGGTCGACCTTCGAGTCTGGGTTCGTCGAAATGGCCACGGCTGACGCCGCCGCGCCGCCGGGGGTGGAGCCGCCGACGCAGAGAGCATTCAAGGTGCCAGGGCAAGCCACACAAAGCGGGCCGGTTCCACCCGTGCAGTGAGGGGTGTCCCCCGAGGCTTCGACCGTGAGCACCTGGTTCTTGCGGGCGAACCAGTCGATCACCGAGCCGATGTCGTTGTTGAGCGGCGAACAACCGGTTGTGTTGATGACGGTGCTCACCGCGTTGGCTGTGAAGTACGTGTACGCCGTGACGGCGTTCATCGGGCTGCAGGCGGCGTTGGGCCCGTTGAACACGTAGGCCTTCGACTTGGCGGCGCCCCAGGCTGCTCCGCCGCGCGAGGCGATCGCTGCGCTGAGCACGGAGTTGTCGTGTTTGCTCATGCACGTGCCACCGCCGCAGGCGATGTCCAGCATGCCGGGGGCGCAGTAGCCATCGCAATCCGCCGCCGTGGTGCAGGCACGGGGGGTGTTGGAGTACTGGATCCCGCCGGGCACGAGCTGGAAGGCCTCGTGTGAGCGAAAAACACCGCAGTTGTGCACGGTGATCATGCCGAGCGATTGACCCTCTCCGACGAGCCCCGCGCCGACGTTGAGCTTCGTGTCGATCCCGGGATCCGACATCGAATTCGGAGCAGCCATCGGGGTCGCCTCGCCTTCGAAGTCGTTGATTACGGAGACGACCTCGGGGCGGCGGGCGAGCGCGTCGAGCTGACTCAGGCGGACCTCGCCGAACACGATCGGGATCGAATCCTGAACCTGCGTCGTGACGAGCCCGGCGGCCTCCCAGGCGGGCAAGAGCTCTTTCCTCCGCGTCGCGATCGCGGCGCCCAGCGCGCGCTCACCCTCGCGCCGCATGCTCGCGTCGGTGCTGCGCGAAGCCTCTTCGAGGCCGTCCATGTCCGCGAGGGGATCGAACGAGACACCCACCGGCACCCACGGGTCACCTTCTCCAAATAGCCGGCTCGCGATCGCATCGACCAAGCTCTGGCTGAGCGCTCCGTGCTTCTCGAACCACGCCTTGCGGTCGAGCGCGCGCAGCACGTCGGGCGCGTAAATGGAGCCATCCGGGAGGACGGCATCATTGCGGGCCGCGGTCTTCACGAAGGTCACCATCTGCTCGATACCGGGAACCAGGAGGTCGTCCGGTATTCTTCAGAGAACGGGGCCGCTCCGTCGTCGACGACGGGATCGGCTGGCGGGGCGCTTTGGCAATCGGTCAGCGCGCCCAAGCTGAGCGCCGCTAGCGACCATACGTAGTGTGGGGGGGGGGGAGGCGCTTCTTCATGGGTCTCCGTGGGCTTCGAGCGTAGAAATGCAATCTGCTCGAAACCCAATTGGGCTGTCAAGGCGAACCGAGCTGCAGCGACGGCCACGCGAGAGGTCGTCGACGCCGTGGTTGCCTCGACCCTCTTCCTGCGGTGGGGGTCGACCCTGGCCGCCTGCCTCCGCCGCTCAGTCGTCGTAGAACGTCACGACGCCGGTCGACAGATCGTAGACGGCAGGGACGATGACGACGTGACCGCGCGCGACCAGCGTCTCCATGAGCGCGCTCGAGTGTCGCAGCTCGCGCGCCGAGGCGATCGCGTTCACGCGGACGGCCTCGCGCAGGCGCGCGTCGTGATCGCCGGGGCCGACGAAGAGATCCTCGATGTGCGGCGAGATGAGATCGACGATCGATTGGAGGTTCGGCGACTCGGGGTGGCCGTGCTCGAGCGCGTCGACCGTGGCGCCGACTGCGCCGCACTGCGTGTGACCCATCACGACGACGAGGCGCGTTCCGAACTTGCTCGCGGCGAACTCCACCGAGCCGACGAGCGAAGGCGCGACGACGTTGCCGGCGACCCGGATCACGAACAGGTCGCCGAGGCTCTGATCGAACACGTACTCGGCGGGCGTGCGCGCGTCGGCGCAACCGAGCACCACCGTGTGCGGCCACTGGCCCTCGACGAGCCCGGGATGCCACTGCCGGAGGGCGTTGCCTTCGCCGGCGACGAACCGCCGGTTGCCCTCCCGGAGCTTCTCGAGAGCGACGTCGGGAGGCATGGTGTCGGTGGCGAACGTGCGAGGCACGCGGCCCTTCTAGTCAATGCGCGTCCTCGCGCCTAGCAGCTTCGTCGCGTCGATGCGCGCCCTCGCGCCCAGCAGCTTCGTCGCGGGGGCCGACGCCGCGTTTCGCTCAGCGCAACACTGTGTTCCGACCTCGGGCGGTTGCGTCGCCGCCGGGCCGTGTCCAGAGTGCGCGCCATGACCAGCTCTCTCCTGTTCTCGCCCTACAAGCTCGGCCGCGTCGAGCTCAAGAACCGCGTCGTCATGGCGCCGATGACGCGCAGCCGCAGCATCGGCAACGTGCCCGGCGACATCGTCGCGAAGTACTACGAGCAGCGCGCCGGCGCGGGCCTCATCGTCACCGAGGGCACGTCGCCCTCACCGAACGGCCTCGGCTACCCGCGCATCCCCGGCCTCTTCGACGCCGCGCAGGTCGCCGGCTGGAAGAAGGTCACGAGCGCCGTGCATGCGAAGGGCTCCCGCATCTTCGTGCAGCTCATGCACACCGGTCGCGTCGGCCACCCCGACAACCTCCCCGAGGGCGCCCGCGTCCTCGCCCCGTCCGCGCTCGCGGCGCCCGGGCAGATGTACTCCGACAAGGCGCAGAAGCAGCTCGAGCACCCCACGCCCTCGGCCATGACCGAGGCCGAGATCGAGACCGCGATCGGCGAGTACGTCGAGAGCGCGAAGCGCGCGATCGAGGCTGGTTTCGACGGCGTGGAGCTCCACGGCGCGAACGGCTACCTCATCGATCAGTTCCTCAACGTCGGCGCGAACGAGCGCACCGACCGATGGGGCGGCAGCGTCGAGGGGCGCACCCGCTTCGCGGTCGAGGTCGCGAAGCGCGTGGCCGCCGCGATCGGCGCCGATCGTCTCGGCATCCGCCTCTCGCCCTACGGCGTCTTCAACGGCATGAAGCCCGACGCGGATCTGGACGCCGTCTACGTGGCGCTCGCCGAGCGTCTCTCGGAGCTCCAGCTCGCCTACGTGCACCTCGTCGACCACTCGTCCCTCGGCGCGCCGGCCGTGCCGAAGGAGATCGTCGCGAAGATCCGCGCGACCTTCAAGGGCACGCTCATCCTCTCCGGCGGCTACGACGCGAAGCGCGCCGAGGCCGACCTCGTCGAGAAGCGCGGCGATCTCGTCGCCTTCGGCAGGCCGTTCCTGTCGAACCCGAACCTCGTCGACAAGCTGAAGAGCGGCGCCGAGCTCGTCCCGCCCGACATGGCGACGTTCTACACGCCGGGCGAGAAGGGCTACACCGACTGGGCGTGAGCCCGCGCGGGTCAGCGGGCGGGGATGTGCACGAAGAAGAGCCGATCGACCTCGAGCTCTCCTTTGCACATGTCCCCGCCCAGCATCGCCGTCGGCAGGGCCGCCACGAGCCCGTGATCGTGGGTGATGTAGCCGTCGTCGAGGCCGACGATCTGGCCGCACCCGCCGCTCGGCGGACCGAGCGTCGTGCCCACGCGTGAGAGCGCGGCGTGCACCGTGCGTCGATCGATCGCGCCGCCGCGGAGCGTGCGCACCGTGACCTCGCCCGTCGCGTAGCCGTCGGGCATCGCGAGCTCGACGTCGACGTTCGCGCCGGCGAAGCGCAGCGGACGGGTCGAGAGCGCGTCACGCGTGTCGTCGAGCGTCTTCCACGGCGCCGACGAGCACGTGCCGAGCGCGACCGCGCGCTCCATCGGCCGCCACCGCTTGGTCGCGAGGTAGGCGCTCGCGCGCGCGAAGGCCTTCTCCTCGGCGAGGCGCACCTGGCGCTCCTCGCGGGCGTCGGCGTCGAGGCGCGCGTCGAAGAGCTCGAAGCTCGTCCGCGGGCGGCCTCCCGCGTCGAAGACCCGCAACGTCTGGACCTCGCCGCCGATGAAGTCGTGCTGGCTCGTGACGAGGAAGGCGAGCTCGCGGCCGTCCTCGCTCTCGACCGGAAAGGCAGCGAGCGAAGCGTCCGCGATGCGCTCCGGGTGGGCGGGATCGCGCTCGAGCGTGATCGCGCGCGCGTCGGCGGGAGGCGGCGCGCAATCGGCCGAGGGCGCTTCGTTCGCGACGTCGACAGGCGCGGCCGAGGCGACGGGCGCCGGCGCGGCCGATGCGGCCGGGGGTGTCTCCGCGCTCGCGGGCTCGGCCGGCGCAGAGGCGGGCACCCCGCTGCCGGGCGGGCGCGGCGCGGGCGCAGGCGTGCAAGCCGTGACCGCGAGGAGGAGAGCGACGACCGATCGCACCATGACGAGGGTACGCCGGGCGGGGCGGGGGACATTCCCGGTCGCGCGGGTCGAGGAGCGCCTACAATCGGTCGCCGCATGAAGCCGATCGTCAACTACGGGCGCAACGTGTCCTTCACGCCGAGGGCCCTTGAGATGCCCACGAGCGCCGCGGAGATCAAGGCGATCGTGCGTCGCTCGAAGAAGCTCCGCGTGATCGGCACCGGGCACTCCTGGTCACGCGGCGTCGTCACCGAAGAGACGCTCGTCTCGCTCGATCGCATGAACCGCGTGGTCGAGGTCGATCGCGCCGCGCTCACCGTCACCGTCGAGGCGGGCATCAAGCTCAAGCACTTGATCGTGGAGCTCGAGGCGCGCGGGCTCGCGCTCGCGAACCTCGGATCGATCGCGGAGCAGTCCCTCGCGGGCGCCATCTCGACCGGGACGCACGGCACCGGCATCGGCTTCGCGTGCCTCGCGTCGCAGGTCGTCGCGCTCCGCCTCGTCGACGGCGAAGGCCGCGATCGGCGCCTCGAGAAGGGCGATCCGGACTTCGACGCCGTCGTCGTCGGTCTCGGCGCGTTCGGCGTCGTCTGCGAGATGACCCTCCGCGTGGTGCCCTGCTTTCAGCTGCACGCGCTCACCGATCTGGCGAAGTTCGACGACGTCATCGCGAACCTCGACGACCTCGTCCGCGGTCACGATCATTTCAAGCTGTGGTGGCTCGTGCCGGGTGACGACGTCATCGTCTTCCAGCATCGGCGCACCGCGGAGCCCCGCAACGACAGCGATCTGAAGCGCTGGTTCAACGACGACTTTCTCTCCGTCGTGGTCTATCGCTCGCTCGTCGCGCTGGAGGCCCTCGATCGAAAGCGCCTCGTTCCCCTCGTGAACCGCGTGCTCGGACGCGAGGTGGGCAAACGCCACGAGCGCATCTGCAAGAGCCACGTGGGCTTTCTGACGCCCGATCCGCCCGTGCACCGCGAGACCGAGTGGGCGTTCGACTACGCGCGCGCGAAGGAGCTCCTGCCCGCGTACCGGCGCACGCTCCTCTCGAGCGGCCACACGTACAACTTCATCCAGGAGATCCGCTTCACCCGCGGCGACGACTTCTGGCTGAGCCCGGCGCGCGGGCGCGAGACGATCTGGCTCGGCATGTACAACATGGATGCGCCAGCGCGCTGGGACGACCAGCTCCGTCAGTTCGAGGCCTTCGCCCGCGCCCACGACGGCCGGCCGCACTGGGGCAAAGAGGCGACGTTCGATTCCGCCTATCTCGCGCCGCACTACCCGCGCTGGGACGCGTTCCGCACCCTCGCTCGCCGCTACGACCCCGATCGGAAGCTCGTCAACGACTGGCTCGCGACGACGCTCGGCCTCTGACCTGCGGCGGGAAGGGTGGGGACGTGCGCCCCATCAGGGCTTGCGCCACTCGTCGATGAGGCTCGCGACGAGGCCCGTCCAGCCCGTCTGGTGCGACGCGCCGAGGCCTTCGCCCGTGTCGCCGTGGAAGTATTCGAAGAAGAGAATCAGGTCCTTGAAATGCGGATCACGCGCGAAGCGCTCGGCCTTTCGCGTGCCTCGGGGCCCGTAGATCGGGCGGTAGCCGTCGGCGTCCGGCACGAAGAGCTGAATGAGGCCGTCGGCGAGGTGTTGGCCGACGCCGTTCAACGTCGCCGCTGGATCCGCGCTGCCGTCCCGCGCGCGCCCCACGGCGGGGTGATCCGTGCTCACCGCGCCCATGCCCTCGTGCGAGCGCGTGTCGGTGAAGGCGAGGTCGGGCTCGCTCGCCGGCGCGCTCTCCGCGTCGTCGAGCGCCCGCCCGATGGGGACGCGCACGCCGTGACCGAAGGCCTTCTCCAGCTTTCGCAGCGACTCGATCATGAGAAAGCTCGTCGGGAACCACACGGGTCCGCGCCAATTGCTGTTGCCGCCCTTGAGCTTCGACACCGCCTCGGCCGGCTCGTACCCGACCGACGCGCCGCCGAACGTGAAGGGGTGCGCGCCGTGGCGCTTGCTCAAGCTCCGGAGCCCGTGCGGCGAGAGGAACTCGTTCGGATCGACGACGCGCGCGAGCAGGTGCTCGAGCTGGCTCTGGTCGACCACGGCGAGCACGTGCGTGAAGTCGTCGCCGTGCTGCACCGTGGTGACGCAGCGCTCGACGATGTCGCGCCGGTGGCGGATGAACCAATCGAGGTTCTCGTGGAACACCGGGAAGGGCTCGATCCATTTCCCCTCGAGGCGCTCGACCGCGTAAAGGGGAATGAGCCCGACCATCGAGCGGACGCGGAAGGGGAACGCGCTGCCGTCGGGCGTGCGCACGAGATCGTAGAAGAACCCGTCCTCCTCGTCCCAGAGGGTGCGGTCGCCGCGCACCATCTTCATCGCGGCGCCGATGTACACGTAGTGCTCGAAGAACTTCGTCGCGAGCCCCTCGTAGACGGGATCGTTCTTCGCGAGCTCGAGGGCGATGCGCATCATCACCAGGCTGAACATGCCCATCCAGCCCGTGGCGTCGCTCTGCTCGAGCGTCGCGCCGCCCGGCAAGGGCTCGCTGCGGTCGAACACGGTGATGTTGTCGAGGCCGAGGAAGCCGCCTTCGAAGATGTTGTTGCCCTCGCGATCGACCTTGTTGACCCACCATGTGAAGTTCAAGAGGAGCTTGTGAAAGCACTTCTCGAGGAACACGAGGTCGGCCTTGCCGCTCCTCAGCCGGTCCATGTTGTAGACGCGCCACGCGGCCCACGCGTGCACCGGCGGGTTGAGATCCGAGAACTCCCACTCGTAAGCGGGTATTTGCCCGTTGGGGTGCTGGAACTGCTCGAAGAGCATGAGCCACAATTGCTCTTTGGCGAAATGGGCGTCG
This sequence comes from uncultured Polyangiaceae bacterium, assembly GCA_964467935.1. Classification (GTDB taxonomy): domain Bacteria; phylum Myxococcota_A; class Polyangia; order Polyangiales; family Polyangiaceae; genus CAYYKK01. The sequence goes on along the minus strand of CAYYKK010000067.1, from coordinate 7,339 downwards.
ACGAGCGCGAGCACGACCGAGTGAAAGGCCAAGTCCCACGCGGCGAACCAGGGATATTCCCATTTGTCCGGCATCGACAGGACGCGCATCGAGTTGAGGTGTCGCCAGCGCGCGTTGCGTCCTTTGTGCCGTGACGCAGGCGGCGGCGAGGCGGGATCGTCGCCGTCGAGCCACACGTCGACGTCGTAGAGGTAGCTCTGCTTGCTCCAGAGCATGCCGGCGAGCGCCTGGCGCTGGACGGCGCGCTCGGCGCGCGAGGCGCTCTTCGGGTGGAGCTCCTCGTAGAACGCGTCGGCCTCGGCGCGGCGCGCGTCGACGAGGGCGTCGAGGGCGCGCTCGCTCGCGCGCGAGAGATCGTCGCGGCGGCCCGGCTCACCGCCCTCCGCGGGGCGGAGCGGCCTCAGCTTGAGGAGCATGACCTTCGCGCTTCGCGCGGGGACGACGGCGCGGAGCCACGCCGCCGCCTTCGTCCCGCGGCCATCGGCGCGCGTCGCGCCCTCGTCGCCGTCGACGACGCGGCGGTGGAAGGCGTCCTTCACGTGCGCGCTCTTCGACTGCGCGCCCGGGCCGTAGACGCGCGGTCCGTTCGTCTCGTTGTCGGTGAAGAGCAGCTCGACGCCCCTCGGCAGCTCGAGCACGTGCGGTCCGAGGTGCGCGCTCGAGAGGAGCCCCGAGAGCGGCGGCGCCATCGAGTCGTCCGCGAGGAGCGCGGGCGATCCGTCCTCGAGCGTGATGGAGCGGATCTCGGGCATGGCGACCTGCGTGGGGCCCCACGACCAGGTGTTGCGGAACCAGAGGTGCGGCAGGAGGTGGATCGGCGCTTCGTCGGGGCCGCGGTTGTGCGCGGTGATGCGCACGACGAGCGTGTCGAAGCTCTCCTTCGCGATCTCGATCTCGACGTCGAAATAGCGGTCTTCGTCGAAGAGGCCGGTGTCGAGGATCTCGAACTCGGGATCGCGCTCGCCGCGGCGGCGGTTCTGTTCGATGAGCTCGCGGTACGGGAACGCGGCCTGCGGATACTTGTAGAGCATGCGCTGGTAGGCGTGGCTCGGCAGCGCGTCGACGTAGAAGTAGAGCTCCTTCACGTCCTCGCCGTGGTTGCCCTCGGACGGGACGAGGCCGAAATAGCGCTCCTTCAGGATGGGATCGCGCTCGTTCCAGAGCGCCAAGGCGAAGCAGAGGATCTGGTAGCGATCCGAGAAGCCGCCGATGCCGTCCTCGCCCCAGCGATAGGCCTTCGAGCGCGCGAGGTCGTGGGGCAGGTGGCTCCACGCGTCGCCGCTCTCGCTGTAGTCCTCGCGCACGGTGCCCCACGCGCGGTCCGAGAGGTAGGGGCCCCACTTGCGCCATCGGGCGATCTCGTGCGCGTCACCCGACAGGCGGTCCTTCTCGATCGACATGGGGCGGGAGGCTACCAGAGGCCCGAGAGGGCGCGGCGGCGCGCGGAGGCTCGGGGGCTCGCGAAGGGACGAGGCGCGCGTCCGGCGTTGCAGGCGCGCGCGAGCGCAGTTAGGACGGCCCCGTGGAACGACGAGCCGTGTGGACCGCGTTGGGAGGCGCCGTGCTCGTCGCCGCGGGCTTCTCGATCGGCGCGTTCGGCTCCGCGTGGCGCGCGCGCGAGAGCTACGCGGAGCCGTGGGCGAAGATGCGCGTCGAGCACGAGGGCGTCGCCGGAAAGCCGATGCACACGCGCGTGGTCTTCGAGAACCCGAAGCTCGCGGTGCAGGCCGTCGATCTCAGCTCGACGGCCGAGGGCGTCGCGTCGAGCGCGCGCGTGGCGCTGCGCGAGGGCGAAGAGCTCGTGATGACCTACGACGAGAAGGGGCGGCCCGCGACGCTCACGAGCCCCGACGGCGCGTCGGCCCACTTCGCGTACGAGTCCGACAAGACGCGCGTGACGCTCTACGCGCCGGACGGATCGGAGATCGGATCGAAGCGCCTCACGATGCCGGCGCTGCTCACCGCGAGCGCGACCGCGGGCGAGCCGCGCGACGGCCGGCTCGCGGAGGCCGCCACGCGCGCGTGGTCGTCGATCGTCGGAACGGCGTTCGCCGCGGAGGCAGACGACGAGCCCATCACCGTGACGCGCGAGGTGTCGGTCGCGCTCGACGTGCGCATGACCGGCGCCGACGCCGACAAGCCGGGCGCGGCGCAGATCGAGGCGTCGTGCGCGCCTTACGCGTGCGTGCCGGCGAAGCACGACCTCGACGTGCCCGGCGCGAGCGACGTCGCGATCACCGTGAGCTCGTCGGTGAAGAAGAGCGCGCTCGCCGCGCCTGGCGACGGTCAGATCGACGCCTTCAAGACCGAGGCGAAGGCCGAGCGCAAGGCGGCGGGCCACGATCTCCCGAAGGTCGGGCGCGTGATCGGCGCGGTGGCGCTGACCGCGATGGCGTGCAAATCGTTCTCGCTCGCGTCGCCGCTCTGCGTGAAGGAGTTCCGCTCGAACGCGGCGGTCGCCGGCGGGGCGCTGACGGCGCTCGGGCGCTTCGAGATCAAGAGCGACGCGTCGGTCATCGACTCGCGGGCCTCCGAGCTCTTCCTCGAGGACGAGGCCCGCGCAGAGCTCGACAAGGAGACGAAGATCGAGGTGTGCGTGAGCCGCGACGGGTACGCCCGCGTCTGCGCGACCGTCGACGGGCGCCCGTTCGGCGCGACGCCGATGGAGAAGGCCTCGCGATCGCTCGAGCTCCGGCGAGGCGTCGGCGGCACGCTCGTCGGGAGCTTCGTCGTCACGCAGCAGGACGGCGCCGACTGCAAATTCTCTCCCTCGCCGAAGACGGCCGGGCCCCTGCGCCTCACCTTCGACGACGAGCACGACACGGTCACCGCGTCGCTCACGGCGGCCGAGCGCGGATCGCGCGCGAACCTCGGCTGCAGCCTCGGCACGGCGAACATGAGCTGGTCGCAGAACTACACGATCTCGGCGACGCAGACGTTCACGAAGGAGCAGCTCGGCGGCGGCGGAAAGCTCCCGCTCCACCTCACCGGCACGATGACGGGCTCCGGCGGCTACAACTTCTCCAACTGTCGCACCGGCGACGGCACGAGCGCGAACTGCCCGGGAGGAAAGAGCGACGGCTACAGCTACCCGGTGACGCTCGACGGCACGATCGATCTCGACACGCACGTCGGCAGCGGCAACATCGTCGTCTCGAGCGCGCCGCTGCCGACCGGCGGCACGTGGCGCGTCCCGGCGGAGGCGAAGCCGTGAGCGCGCCGAGCGTCGCAGGACCGCGGATCCCGCCCGCGCCGCCTCCCGCGCGCCGCAAGGGCGGTGACGGTCGCTACCTCATCTGGTTCGTGCTGTTCCTCTTGGGCGGCGTCGTCGGCGCGGCGTTCTACGAGTGGCTGCCGCCGGTGGGCGAGCTCTTCGACGATTGGGTGAAGCTCGCGCTGTCGTGACGCGACGACGCGTGGACGCGGTGGTCGGGGCGCGATAGGCGTAGCGCGTGATCGACAAGCTCCTCCGCGCCGTCCGCTCCGAGGCTCGTGCCTTCGACGTCGTCCGCTCGCTGTGCGACGAGGTCGGGCCTCGCTATCCCTGCACGCCGGGTGACGTGGCGGCGCGCGCGTGGGCCCTCGAGGCGATGCGCGCCGCGGGCCTCGAGGCCGTGCGCGCCGAGAAGGCGTCCGCGACGCTGTGGGAGCGAGGCGCGGAGAGCTGCGTGCTCCGGCTGCCGCGGCCGCAGGCCGTCGTGCTCTCGGCGCTCGGCGGGAGCGTGGGCACGCCGGACGGCGGGGTCGAGGCGCCCGTCGTGATGTTCACGTCGCTCGAGGCGCTCGACGCCGCGCCGCGCGAGGCGATCGAGGGCCGCATCGTCTACCTCCACCACGTGATGCCGAGGCTGCGCGACGGCACGGGCTACAACGCGGGATCGGTCGTGCGTACGAGCGGCCCCTCGCGCGCCGCGAAGAAGGGCGCGCTCGCGTGCCTCGTGCGATCCATCGGCACCGACTCGCTCCGCGCGGCGCACACCGGCGCGCTCTTCTACACGCCAGACGCCGCGCCCATTCCGGCGGCCGCGCTCGCGACCCCGGACGGCGACATGCTCGCGCGCGCGCTCTCGTCGGGACGAGAGGTGGTGAGTCGCCTCACGCTCGGCTGCAAGCCGCTGCCGGTCGGCGAGTCGGCCAACGTGATCGGCGAGGTGCGCGGTCGCGAGGCGCCGGACGAGATCGTCCTCTTGGGCGCGCACCTCGACTCGTGGGATCTGGGCACGGGCGCGCTCGACGACGGCGCCGGGTGCGCGATCGCGCTCGAGGTCGCGCGCGTCCTCGCCGCGCTGCCCGTGCGGCCGCGGCGCACCGTGCGCATCGCGCTCTTCGCGAACGAAGAGCTCGGGACCGGCGGAGGCCTCGCGTACGCGCACGATCACGCCGACGAAGCGCCGAAGCACGTCGCCGCGCTCGAGGCCGATCAGGGCGACGGCGCGCCGTGGGCGCTGCGCGTGCCGGCGGGCACGCAGGAGGGGCCGCTGGTCCGCCGCCTCGCCGACGCGCTCGCGACGCTGTCGATCGGCCTCGATCCCGGCGCCTCGCGCGGCGGCGTCGACATCGGGCCGCTCCGCGCGCTCGGGGTGCCCTTCGTCGACGTGCGCCAGGACGCGACGCGCTATTTCGACTTTCATCACACCGCGAACGATCTGGTCGAGAACGTCTCTCGCGACGATCTCGCGGCCGCGACGGTCGCCTTCGCCGTGACGACCTTCCTCCTCGCCGAGTCGGAAGAGTCGCTCCGCGGCTGAGCGCCGATCAGCGCGCGAGCTCGACGACGCGCACCACGTGGGCGAAATGGCAGGCGCTCGCGACGATCACGAGCGCGTGGAACACCTCGTGATAGCCGAAGACGGCGGGGAGGGGATCGGGCCTCCTCCGCGCGTAGACGACGGCGCCGGCCGAGTAGACGAGCCCGCCCGTCACGAGCAGCGCGACCGCCGCCGTGCCCATCACCGGCGCGAGCCGCACGACGTCACCGACCACGGCCCAGCCGAGCAGCAGACAGAGCGCTGCGGTGAAGGGCTTCGGCGCGTGCGGCCAGGCGAGAGACTTCACGATCCCGAGCAGGGCTCCGACCCACACGACGACGAGCGGCCGCCGCTGCGCGCTCGGATCGAGCAGCCAGAAGAGCGGCGTGTACGTGCCGGCGATGAGCAGGAAGATGGCGGAGTGATCGAGCCTCCTCATCCACGCTCGCTTCTCCTTCGACCAGGTGGGGCGATGGTAGAGCGCGCTGATGCCGAAGAGCGCGGTGAGCGTGAAGCCGTAGACCGCGCACGCCTCCTTCGCTCGCACCGAGGGCGCCCAGGCGACGAGGCCCGCGGTCGCGACGATCGCTGCGAAGAAGGCCGCCTGGTGCGACACGCCGCGGAGCGTCGGCTTCGCGCGCGTGCTCGTCGACGTCGGGATCATGGTCGGCTCGGGGGCGACCGTCAGACCGCGCGCCGCCGGAAGAGCGGCGCTGCACCGCCCGCGGCCTTCTGCTTGCCGAGCTTCTCCGCAGGCGCTGCGGCGCGGCCCTTCGAGGCCTTGTCGGCGGGCGCGCCGTCGGCCCCGTCCTCGTCCTTCTCCGCGGCGAGGGCAGCCTCGCGCTCGGCCTTCGCTTTGCGCTCGGCGGCGAGGGCGGCGAGCTCCGCGGTCTCCGCCGCTTCGTCCTTCGGCAGGTGGCACTTCTTGTACTTCTGACCCGAGCCGCAGTGGCAGGGATCGTTTCGTCCGAGCTTCATGTTCGATCGTCTCCGTGTGTCGCGACGACGGACTCCGCCCTCGCCGAGGTCGGCACCCTACCAGGTGCGCCCCCGCGCGGGATCGCCGTGTGGTCTTGGTGGGAGCGGACGGGCTGCCTCGCGCTCGCCCCGGTCTCCGCTCAGCCCTGCGCGATCTCGCCGACGGCCTGATCGAAGGCCTCGTCCTCGGCCTTGCGCCGCTCCTCGGGGGCGCCCGCGCCGGGCTGCCCGCCGAGCTGACCCGCGATCTTCGACGCGACGACGAGGGCAGGGCGACCGACGAGATCGCCGCCGCGCGCCCCTTCGAGCACCGAGTCCTCGATGCGCACCACGGCGCCGTCGTGCGCGCGCACGCCCGCGCCGCCGGTCGTCCCGATCTCCGCGAAGGCGAGCCGCACGTCGGCGCCCGGCGCCGCCGAGACGCCGTCGCCCGCCGCGCCGGCGACGCGACACTTCGAGAGCACGATGCGCGCGCTCGGCTGCGCGTCGACGGCGATGCCCTGCTGCTGCTCGAAGGTCGTGCGGTACGCGTACGCCATCCCGCCGCCTTGGACCCAGAGGCCCGTCTTGCCGCCCGCGACGCGGCATTGCGTGAGCGCGGCGCGCGCGCCCGCCATCACCCACACGTGACCCTCTTGGCTCGCGTCGAGATCCGCATTGACCATCAAGAGGCGCCCATTCGGCCTCACGAGCACGCCCGAGCTCTTGTTGCCCGCGAGCTTCACGTTCTCGGCTTGGATGAACGACGTCGAGCCGCAGTCGAGCGCCGCGAGCGCGCAGCCCGAGATCGACACGTCCTCGAGCGATCCGCGCGACGCGTCTTGGAAGAACACCCCGCCTCCGCGCCCCTCCGCGATCTTCGTGTCTTCGATCGTGAGCTCGGCCTCGCCGGCGCCGACGATCTCGGCGGGGCCTCCGTTGCCCGCGATCTCCACGTCGCGGATCGTCACGGCGACGTCGTCCTGCGCCGCCACGCCTGCGCCCCCGTTGCCGCGGATGCGGGAGCTCTCGATCGTGCTCGGCCCCTTCGCCTTCAGGCGCACGCCGTCCTTCGCCGACTGCGCGATCTCGCTCCTCACGACGACGAAGTGCCCGCCGAGCGCGTGCAGCCCCACCGAGCCGCAGCCTTGGATGCGCGAGTCGAACACGTGGGCGAGCGCCCAATCGCGCAGCTGCACGCCGTCGTTCGTCGCCGACACGTCGCACGACTCGAGCCGCGGAAACCCGCGCACGGCGTGCACCGCGTTGAGCGTGTTGCCCTTCGGCGTGAGCCCGGCGCGCAGGGTGAGCCCTCGGAGGACCACCGTCCGCTCGCTCTCGACGCGAACGCACGGCTCGCCCGCGCTCTCGAGCACGACGGGACCGTCGGCGATGATCTCGATCGCGTGCTCCGGCTTCACGTGCTCGCGGTAGTGGCCCGCGCTCACGATGACGCGCCCGTCGGGACCCGCCATGCGCACGCCGTCCGCGATCGTCGGCGCGTGACCGCCGGCGCCCACGCGCACCTCCGCGACCTGGGGATCCGGCGGCACGGTCGCGCCCGCGAGATCCATCGCCCACGGGAGGGTGAGCCACGGGCTCGACGGATCGCTCGAGAGCCACGCCACGGCCTG
>CAYYKK010000066.1:0-28025 GCA_964467935.1 uncultured Polyangiaceae bacterium | reverse complement strand
TCGGCGGACCCGCCAGCACGGTCAAGCCCAACAGCCCGTCGAGCCCGCTGCGCACGGGCGGACGCATGTTCTAGGGAGAGCCCGACGATGCCTCGCACCATCATCGAGGTCCGCGATCTCAAGAAGACCTACTTCACCGGCGACGAGCCGCTCGAGGTCCTCCACGGAATCACGCTCAGCATCGAGGAGGGCGAGTTCGTCGCGATCATGGGCTCGAGCGGATCGGGCAAGTCGACGCTGATGAACATTCTCGGCTGCCTCGATCGTCCGACCGCGGGCGCCTACTTCCTCGACGGTCGCGAGGTCTCGCAGATGAACAAGAACGAGCTCGCGGAGATCCGCAACCAGGTGCTCGGCTTCGTGTTCCAGAGCTTCAACCTCCTGACGCGCACGAGCGCCCTCGAGAACGTGGAGCTGCCGATGCTCTACGCCGGCGTGGGCTCGCGCGAGCGCCACGAGCGGGCCCGCGAGGCGCTCGAGCGCGTGGGGCTCGGCAAGCGGCTCGATCATCACCCGAACCAGCTCTCGGGCGGACAGCAGCAGCGCGTCGCGATCGCCCGCGCGCTCGTGAGCCGACCGAAGATCATCTTGGCCGACGAGCCGACGGGCAACCTCGACTCGAAGACGAGCCTCGAGGTCATGTCGCTCTTCCAGTCGCTCGGCAACACGGGGATGACGCTCGTGCTCGTCACGCACGAGCCCGACATCGCCGAGTTCGCGACGCGCACGATCGTGATGAAGGACGGCGACATCCAGACCGATCGCAAGCAGACGCCCAAGGTCGCGGCTCCCCAGGAGGCGCGATGACGCCGCTGCAGACCACGCGGGTCGCCGCGCGCGCGATCGTGCGCAACAAGATGCGCTCGTTCCTGACCGCGCTCGGCGTGGTCATCGGCGTCGCAGCGGTCATCGCGATGATGGCGATCGGCGCCGGCGCGAAGCAGCAGATCGACGACGCCTTCGCGGCGATGGGGACCGACCTCCTCATCGTGCAGTCCGGCTCGTCGCAGGCGGGCGGCGTGCGCGGCGGCTCGGGCTCGCAGCCCACGCTGACGTGGGAGGACGTGCAGGCGCTGCGGCGCGAGCTCTCGAGCGTGAAGGCGGTCGCGCCGAACCTCCGCGCCAACCTCCCGGTCGTCGGCGAGGAGCAGAACTGGACGACGATCGTCACCGGCACGTCGCCCGAGTATTTCGGCGTGCGTTCGTGGCCCATCGCCCTCGGCGCGGCGTTCACGCAGTCCGACGTCGACACGGGCACCAAGGTCGTCGTGCTCGGCCAGACGGTCGTCGACAACCTCTTCGGTCCGAGCGCCGATCCGATCGGGCAGACCGTGCGCATCGGAACGAGCCCCTACACCGTCGTGGGCGTGCTCGCGAAGAAGGGTCAGTCGTCCACGGGCCAGGACTACGACGACGCCGCGTTCATTCCGGTCAGCACCTTCGCGCAGAAGGTGCAGGGGGGCCTCAGCAAATACGTCTCGGGCTCGCTCTACGTGCAGGCGCAGCCCGGCGGAACGGCGCGCGCGCAGAAGGACATCGCCGCGCTCCTGCGCGATCGCCATCGCCTGCTCGACTCGAACGACGACGACTTCACGATCCGCAACCTGACCGAGGCTGCGAACGCGCAGCAGCAGGGCGCCGACACCATGACGACGCTCCTCGCCAGCGTCGCCGGGGTGTCGCTGCTCGTCGGTGGCATCGGCATCATGAACATCATGCTGGTCAGCGTCACCGAGCGTACGCGCGAGATCGGGGTGCGCATGGCCCTCGGCGCGAAGCCGCGCAACATCCTCTCGCAGTTCCTCATCGAGGCCCTCACGATCTCGCTAGGTGGGGGCCTGCTCGGGACCGCGCTCGGCGTCGGCGCGGCGAGCTACCTCGCCGGCAAGTTCGGCTGGCCGATGGCCATCCAATCGGACGTGATCGTGGTCGCCATCGGCTTCAGCGCGTTCGTCGGGGTCGTCTTCGGCCTCTACCCGGCGCGCAAGGCCTCCCGGCTCGACCCGATCGAGGCCCTCCGGTACGAGTGATCGCTCGGGACTCCCCGCCTTCGAACCCGAGGATTTCGATGGGGAGGACGGGGCGCGGAAAATCGTCTTCGACCCTGTCGATCGCCGGGTCGCTCGTTCGACGAACGGGACACGGGCGGCCTCGGAGGCTGCCCCAAGGAGAGTCCCATGAGCGAGATCGTCCTCTTCGGCGCAGCGCCGAGCACCTACACCCGCACGGCCCGCCTCGTGGCCCACGAGAAGGGCGTGAAACACGAGCTCGTCACCATCGAGCTCGGCACCGACGAGCACCTCGCCCTCCACCCGTTCGGGAAGATCCCGGCGCTCACGCACGGTGACCTCACGCTCTTCGAGACGAGCGCGATCGCCCGCTACCTCGACGAGATCGGTGACGGTCCTTCGCTCGTGCCGTCGGCGACGCGCGACCGCGCCGCGATGGAGCAGTGGGTGAGCATCACGAACGCCTATCTCTATGGCGATCTCATCAAGAGCTACCTCTTCCCGTACCTCTTCCCGAAGACCGCCGACGGCAAGCCGAGCCGCGAGCTCATCGACGCGGGGTTGCCCGCGCTGCGACGCGACCTCGCGCTCCTCGACGAGGCGCTCGCGAAGTCCGACTGGATCGCGGGCAAGTCGCTCAGCGTCGCCGACCTCTTCCTCGCGCCGATCCTCTTCTACGTCGCGATGTTCCCGGAGGGACAGGAGACGGTGGGCGGGCTGCGCAACGTCCAGCGCTTCCAGTCGCAGATGAAGGAGCGCCCGAGCTTCCTCGCGACCATGCCACCGAAGCGCTGAGGGCCTCGGCTCAGGCGATCATCGACAGGAGGTTCTCGAGCGCCTGCGACGCCGCGCCCTTCAAGAGGTTGTCGATCGCGGCGAGCGCGACGAACGTCCCGCGCTCGTCGTCGCCGCGGACCGCCACGGTCGCGCGCACCGTTCCCGCGACGGAGGCGATCGTCACCTCGTCGGGCGACCGGACCGCGACGACGTCGCCGAGCGGCGACGATGCGCGCGCGAAGTGGGAGGCGAGCCTCGCCTCGAGATCCGCGCCGCGCACGCCCGGTCGCATGCGTCCGTACGTCGTCGCGAGCAGCCCGCGCTTCACCGGCAAGAGGTGAGCGGCGAAGGTGACGCGCACGGGCTCGTTCGCGATGCGCGAGAGGGCCTGCTCGATCTCCGGCGTGTGCTGGTGGTTCGCGACGCGGTACGGGGAGACGTTCTCGGCGACCTCGGTTAAGAGGTACTTCTCCGCGATCTTCCGACCCGCGCCCGTCACGCCGCTCTTGCCGTCGACGAAGAGGCTCGCGCCGTCGACGAGCGCGCCCTTGTGGTCGGGCGCGTCGGCCGCGAGGAGCGCGGCGAGCGGGAGCATCGCCGCGGTCGCGTAGCAGCCGGGGTTCGCGACGAGCCGCGCCTCCGCGATCGCCGGCGCGTCGCCCGCCGCCCCTGGCGCTTGCGGCAGGCCGAAGTGCGCTTCGGCGAGGAGCTCGGGCGCCGGGTGGTCGAAGCCATAGTAGGCACGGAAGATCGACGCGTCGCGCAGACGGAACGCGCCCGACAGATCGAGGATGCGGAGGCCGCGCGCGAGGAGCTTCGGCGCGAGCTCGGCCGAGGCCTCGGCGGGCGTCGCGAGCAGCACGATCTCGGCGCCACCGAGCGCTTCGTCGAGCGCGGTCATCGGCTGCACCACGAGCTGCGCGGCCTGCGCGGCGACCTCGACGCGCGCGCCGAGCCGCTCGCCCTTCCATCGATCCGCGAACACCGCGACGAGCTCGAGCTCGGCGCGGCTCGAAATGAGCCGCGCGAGCTCCATCCCCGAGAACCCGCTCACGCCGACGATCGCCACGCGCACCATGGCGCGCTCTCTACCTCCGCTGCTCGACCGGCGTCAAAGCCGACCCGCGTGCTAGGCTCCGCCGCATGGAGAACCCCCTCCTCGACGCGCTGTTCGACGCAGACGGAGCCCCGCTCGATCCGATGCCCTTCGATCGCGTGAAGGCGGAGCACGTGGGCCCCGCGCTCGACGCGCTGCTCGAGCGCGCGAGGAAGGCCGTCGCCGCCGTCGCGAGCTCGTCGGCGCCGCCGACCTACGACGACACGCTCGCGGCCCTCGACCGCGCGACCGAGCACCTCGAGACCGCGAGCTCGATCGTCGAGCACCTCGAGAGCACCGCGACGACGCCCGAGCTTCGGGCAGCGTGGACCGAGGCGCAGCCGGCGGTGAGTCAGTTCTGGTCCGAGCTCCCCCTCGATCCGGCGCTCTACGCGCGCCTCACGGCGTTCGAAGGAACGGCCGAGGCGAGGGCCCTCACCGGCCCGTCTCGTCGGCACCTCGACAAGCTCCTCGAGGAGTTCCGACGTCACGGCGCGGGCCTCGACGACGCCGGCAAGCGCGCGCTCACCGAGGTCGACGTCGAGCTCGGCAAGCTCACCACCAAGTTCGCGCAGAACGTCCTCGACGCGACGAACGCGTTCGACCTCGTCGTCGAGGAGGAGGGCCGCCTCGCAGGGCTCCCCGAGTTCGCGCGCAAGGCCGCGCGCCAGAGCGCCGAGTCGAAGGGCCTCGCTGGATATCGCTTCACCCTCCACGCGCCGAGCTTCATCCCTGCGATCACCTACCTGGACGACGCCGAGCTCCGCGAGAAGCTCTATCGCGCCTACAACGAGCGCGCCTCGTCGGGGCCGTTCGACAACCGTCGGCTCATCGGCGACATCCTTCGGCTGCGACGCAAGAAGGCGCAGATCCTCGGCTTCGCCGACTTCGCCGATCTCACGACGGCCGACCGCATGGCTGGCTCGGGCGTCGCCGTGCGCGCGTTCCTCGGCGATCTCCGCGCGAAGACCGTGAGCGCGTTCTCCGCGGAGAAGGAGGCGCTCACGCGGTTCGCCGGCAAGCCCCTCGCGGCGTGGGACGTCGCCTACTGGTCCGAGAAGCAGCGGAGGGCGCTCTACGACTTCGACGAGGAGGCGGTGCGGGCGTACTTCCCGCTCGACCGCACGCTCGACGGTCTCTTCGCGATCCTGAAGAGCCTCTACGGCGTCACCTTCGAGCCGGTCGGCGCGCCCGTGTGGGATCCGGCCGTGCGCCCGTACGTCCTCCGCGACGAGTCGGGCCGGCTGCTCGCGCGCGTCTACGTCGATCTCTTCCCTCGCGAGAACAAGGTGCAGGGCGCGTGGATGGCGCCGCTCCGATCCGGCACCCCGGGCCGCCCGCACGTCGCCGTCGTGGCCGCGAACTTCTCGCCGCCCATCGGAGATTCGCCCTCGCTCCTCTCGCACCGAGAGGTGCAGACGCTCTTCCACGAGTTCGGCCACCTCATGCATCAATGCCTGAGCGCCGTCCCCGTTCGCCGGCTCTCCGGCACCAGCGTCGCGTGGGACTTCGTCGAGCTCCCGAGCCAGATCCACGAGAACTGGGTTTGGGAGCGGCTCGCCGTCGACCGCGTGGCGCGTCATCACGAGTCCGGCGATCGTCTCCCGGACGAGCTGTTCGACCGCCTCCGTCGCGCGCGCGTCTACCGCGCGGCGAGCGCGCAGATGCAGCAGCTCGGCTACGCCGAGGTCGATCTCGAGCTGCACACGCGCTTCGATCCCGAGAGCGGAGAGGACCCCGTCGATCGCGCTCGCGCGCTGCTCGCCGAGCACGTCACGGCCGAGCTGCCGACCTCGTTCGCGATGATCGCGAGCTTCGGTCACTTGTTCGCGAACCCCGTCGGCTACGCCGCCGGCTACTACTCGTACAAATGGGCCGAGGTCCTCGACGCGGACGCCTTCAGCCGCTTCGCGCGCGAGGGCCTCTTGAACCGCGAGGTCGGCCGCGCGTTCGCGGATCTCGTTCTCTCACGAGGCAACAGCGACGCCCCGGAGGCGCTCTTCCGAGCGTTCATGGGGCGAGACGCGCGGGTCGACGCGCTGCTCGAGCGACAAGGGCTCGGCGCAGCCCCGCCCTGAGCGCGTCGCGCTTACTTCTGCTTCTTCGCGCCGAAGCCCTTCGGCGACTTCCAGCGCGGCTTGACCTGCGCCTTCAGGATGTCGCGCAAGAGGCCGAGGTGCGCGCAGTGATCCATCTTGTCGTTGCCGTCGTAGCCGCGGACGTGGAAGTTCCCGCTGTCGAACTTGGAGTTCAGCTCGAGCCCCATCGTGTCGTGCTTCTTCGGCTTCGCCGGCTTCACGTGGCCGCCGAGCTCGTGGATGAGGTAGTTCGAGGTCTCGGTCGTCGACGCGTAGCCGGGCGGGATGATCGACGAGTGCGTGACGAACATCAGCTTCTTGCCGGCCTTCGCGCGCTTCGCGAAGTCGATGAACGGCTCGAGCTGGGTGCGGTCGAGATCGTCGCCTTGGTAGCCGGTGTGCAGTCCGTCGAGGAGGATGACCGTGTCGACGTTCTGCTTGCCGTACGCCTGCGTCAGGATCTGCTGCACGGCGCCGTAACCGGCGCTCCACGCGCTGAGCCCGATCTTGCGGACCTGCGCGCTCGGTAGCCCACGCTTCTTCGCGACGGCCTTCTCCACGCTCTCGACGAGATCCTTGAACGAGCTCGGCCCGGAGAACGCCGAGCTGTACGCGCCCGAGCCGATGCCGAGATCGATGCCCACGAGCACGGCGCCGTCCATCGTCTTGACCCACTCTTTGCGCGCGGGCTCGTGCCCGTGGAAATGGAAGACGACGTCGAAGCTCCCCGACTTCGTCACGCCGCCGCGCACGGGCATGATCATCTGCCCCATCGACGGCGACCGATCCCACGGCTCGTAGATGCCCCAGCCGGGATCCTTGGTCATGCACGGGTTCACGCCGCCACGCTCCTCGGGCGTCTTCTGCGTCTGCGTGCGCTCCGGCGGCGGTTCGAGGTACCAGGGCTTGCCGCTCTTCGACGCGTCGTCCTTCGACGCGCCCTTCGAGGGCCCGTCGGACTTGTCACCGGCGTCGTCGCCCTTCGCCGCGTCGTCGTGGGCCGCGCCGTCGCCCGCCTTCTCCGCGACGAGCTTCGGCTTGCCGCTCTTCTTCTTCCCCGGCTTCGCCCCTCGCTCGTCGACCCGCGCGAGATCGTCCGCCGTCGCGCCCGGCCCTTTCGCGAGGGCCGACAGCGGCGCGAGCGCGATGGAGAGCGCCGCGAGCAAGGCGAGCCCGAAGGCGCCCCTCGGACGCCTCGGACGCCGCGCGCTCGCTCGTCGCAAGGTCTCCATCCTCGACTCCCTACACCAGCCCACCCGGCTCGACCAGCCGGAGTGAGACGGGCTTCGCCCGCCGCTCTTCAATGAAACGGACGAATACGCCCGGGCGGCGAGCCTGATTCCGCCGGGCCTACACCTCGAAGTCGAACCCTCGCTCGACCAGCCCGTCGTACTTGGCGCGGTCGAAGCGATAGAGCTGCGCGGCGCGGTGGGCCACGCCGGTCTCCCGCTGGTTCGTCGGCTCGAGCAGCGCGAACGAGAGGACCTTCTTGCGGAAATTCCGCTTGTCGAGCGCGCGTCCAAGGATGCATTCGTACATGCGTTGCAATTGTGTCAGCGTGAAGGTGGGCGGGAGCAGATCGAACCCGATGGGGCGGTAGCGGACCTTGCTCCGGAGCCGCTCGAGCGCGACGGTGACGACGCGATCGTGATCGAAGGCGAGGGGAGGCAGCTCCTTCGCGCCGAACCACGCGGCGCGCGTGGCGTCGGTGTCGGCGCTCGGGACGTGCTCGGCCGGGTTGACGAGCGCGAAATAGGCGACCGAGACGACGCGCTCGCGGGGATCACGCTCGAGGTCGCCGAACGTGTAGAGCTGCTCCAGGTAAGCGACCCGGACCGAGGCCTCCTCCGAGAGCTCGCGCTGCGCCGCCTCGTCCAAGGTCTCGTCCACGCGCACGAAGCCGCCCGGGAGCGCCCAGCGGCCCTCGAACGGCGGCACGCCGCGTTGGATGAGCAGCACCCGGAGATCCGGCTCGTCCGCCCGGCTGCGTCCGAGCCCGAAGACGACGCAGTCGACCGCGAGCGCGGGTCGAGCAAACTCGTAGGTGAACGGCATCGCCGCTACGCTACAGTCCTCGCGTCATGGATCTCTACTTGATGTCGCCGCCGCCCTCGTCGTGGCACCTCCTCCCCCGCAACGATCCCCGGGTCAAGGACACGACCCAGGTCGATCCCGCGCGCGCGCGCATCGAGTGGCTCCGGCTCGCGCGGGCCATCGAAGCGCAGGGCGCGCGCATCGCCGTGCAGCCGCCGGACGACGCGCTCGTCGGGATGCCGTTCGCGTCGGAGGCCGGGCAGCCGCTGCCGCCGAGGAGCCCTGGCGGTCGACGCCGCTTCCTCCTGCCGAACATGAAGCAGGACCATCGCAAGCCGGAGCGACCGCGGTGGGCGAGCTTCGTCGAGCGACTCGGCTTCGAGCCCGTGGACGTCGCGGAGGGCTTCTGGGAAGGCCAGGCCGACGTCGCGAGGCTCGGCGACCTCACGTTCCTGTTCTGGGGCGTACGCACCGATCGCGCGGGCGCGGAGGCGGCGAAGAAGCACTTCGACGGCGAGACGATGTTGGTCGAGCTCTGGGAGCCGGCGCACCACGGCAACATCGCCTTGCTCCCGATGGACAAGGCGCGCACGGTCCTCGTCTGCGCGGACGTCGTCGACGACGACAGCCTCGCGCTCCTCGAGGTGAGGTGCGGTCGCGATCGCCTCCACTTCGTCTCCGCCGACGAGATGCACCATCACGCGATGAACGTGCTGCCCATCGGCGACGCGGTGCTCGCGCCCACCGTGCTTCAGCCGCGCGTGCGCAAGATCATCGAGAAGCATCGGGCGAAGATCGTGGAGCTCGAGATGCAAGAGCTCTGCGACAAGGCGCACGGCGCGTGTCGTCGCTTCGTCTGCAAGGTCGAGGACGCCGACGACGTCGTCATCCCGGAGGACTTGAGCCTCGCGGCCTACGCCGACGCCGTGGCGTCCGACGCGTGACGAGCCGGCGCCCTCGCGCGTCGGCCTCGCCTCACCGTCCCGGACGGACGCTCACCACCAGAAGGTGATGCCGCCGCGGAAGAGCCCCGCGCCCGAGGTGTCGGTGGTCTTGCCCGTCTTCGGATCTTGGAACTCGGCGGGCCCGCCGTCGATGCGATGCCGAAGGAGACCGACACCGTCGATGTCGAGGCCGATGTGGCGCGACACGCGGAACTCGAGCCCGAGACCCGCGTGCCCGCCGATGTAGTTGTGCGGCGTCGTGTTCCACCAACCCGAGTCGAGGAGGCCGCCGCCGTTGTCGATCTCGGCGTGCGTGAGGTTCAGACCGCCGAGGGCGTAGAGCTGCACGTGGCTGCCGGGGTTGAAGTAGAGCATCCCCGTCATGCTGAAGGCGCTCTCGATGCGCGCGTTCTTGTAGTAGTCCTTGCCGCCGAGGATGTCGCCGCCGATGTCGAGCGCGAACATCGGCACCGGGCGGTAGCGGAAGCTGATGCCGACGCCGCCCATCGCGCTCGTGCCGCCGTAGGCCGACGCGAACGCCGCGCCTTCGCCGCGCAGGTTGAGCCCGAAGCGCTCACGCCAGCGGCGCTTCTTCTTCGCCGGAGGCGGAGGCGGCGCGGGAGGCAGGGCTCGCGCTTCGGGCGCGGGGGGCGTCTCGATCTGCGGCTGCCCCTGCGTGTAGATGACGACCGGACCCTGCGTGTGGAGCTCGACGCCGCCCTGCGCGGCCGCGCTGTCGGTGGGCGCCTTCTTCTTGTGGTGCTTCTTCTTGGGGAGCGGCGCGTCCTGCGGCGTCGTCGCCGTCTCTTGCTCCTCGGTCTCCTCCTGCTGCTGCGCCTG
This sequence comes from uncultured Polyangiaceae bacterium, assembly GCA_964467935.1. Lineage (GTDB taxonomy): Bacteria > Myxococcota_A > Polyangia > Polyangiales > Polyangiaceae > CAYYKK01. The sequence continues at coordinate 18,247 of CAYYKK010000066.1, read as the reverse complement.
CGGCGGAGGCTTCACGTTCGTCTCCTCGCAGAACCAGCTCCCGGGAGGGCAGTCGCCGTCCGCCAGCGCAACGGCCGAGGGGCTGAGGACCATCAGGAAGCAAGCAGGGGCCAACCAGCGACGCATGGGGGAACTCCTCAAGGGGCGGTGGGGTCGCCACCCGCGCAGGGTGACGCTCGCCATCGTTCATTTAGCAACGGAAGTGCCACTCTTCATCCCCGCCGTTCTCGAATGATCCGGCCTTCGACCGTGCATGGCACGCCACGCCCGAGTGTGAGCTATGGTTCACACCATGGCGAGGGTCACGCTGAAGGCCGGACACGTTCGTCCCGTGTTCTTCGGTCATCCATGGGTCTTCCAGCAGGCCGTCGACCGTGTGGAGGGGGGCGCCAACGCCGGCGACGAGGTCCGTGTCGTCGATCCCCAGGGTAACCTGCTCGGGTCGGGTCTCTACAGCCCAAAGTCGGCCATCGCGGTACGGATGTTCACGCGCGACGCGACGCCGATCGACGGCGCGCTCGTCACCGAGCGCATCGCCCGCGCGAAGAAGCGTCGCGAAGAGCTGCACCTGCCGAACGCGAGCGCGGGGCGGTTGACCGACGGCTATCGGCTCGTCCACGGCGAGGGCGACGATCTGCCCGGGCTCATCGTGGACGTGTTCGGCGACGTCGTCGCCGTGCAGCTCAACACGATCGGCATCAAGCGACGCGAGGGGCTCGTGTTCGAGGCCCTCCACGAGCTGCTCCGCCCGCGCGCGATCCTCGATCGCACGCCCGAGTCGGTGGAGCGCCTCGAGGGCTTCGAGCCCGGATCGGGCGTCGTGCGTGGCGATCCCTCGGTCGCGTCGCTCCGCTTCTCGGAGCGCGGCTTCGCGTACGACGTGCCGATCTCGATCGGGCAGAAGACGGGCTTCTACTTCGATCAGCGCGAGGTGCGCGCGCGCGTCGAAGATCTCGCGAAGGGGCGGACCGTGCTCGACACGTACACGTTCGTCGGGAGCTTCGCCCTCGCGGCAGCGCGCGGCGGGGCGACCCAGGTCCTCGCCGTGGACGACAGCGCGCAGGCGGTCGCGATCGGCGCCGAGATCGCGCACGCGAACCACCTCGACGGCGTCATCCGATTCACGAAGCAGGAGGCGTCGCGCGCCCTCAGCGAGGCGTCGAACCACGGCGGCTACGGGCTCGTCGTCTGCGATCCGCCGAAGCTCGCGCCGTCGCGCGCGAACCGCGACGTCGCCCTCGGCGCGTACCGAAAGATCGCGCGGGCGGGCTGCCGCGCGACGTCGCCCGGCGGCATCCTCGTGCTCTGCTCGTGCTCGAGCGCCGTGTCGACCGAGGACCTCGTGCGCGCGCTCGCGCTCGGCGCCGCCGACGTCCGCACCCGCGCGACGGTCTTCGAACGACACATCCAAGGGCCCGACCACCCGATCCCGGCGGCGTTCCCCGAGGGCCTCTACCTGAAGGCCCTCTTCTGTCACGTGGATCCGCAGTCGCGATGAGGACCCTCGACGCTCTGAGCGCCGAGGCGGCGACGTCGCTCGCGGGGCTCGTCTTCGATCTCGACGACACCCTCCTCGATCACGGCGCGCTCGGCGAGCAGGCCTACCGCGCGCTCTTCCGATTGCGCGAGAGCGGTCTGCGCTTGATCGCGTGCACGGGACGCCCGGCGGGCTGGGCCGAGATCGTCGCGCGACAGTGGCCCGTCGACGCCGCGGTCGCGGAGAACGGCGCGATCTCGTTCGTCCGCGAAGGCGGTCGGGTGCGCAGGCTCGACACCTGCGATCCCGAAGAGCGCGAGCGACGACGCGCGCGCCTCTCCGCGATCGCCGAGGCGATCGTTCGCCTCCATCCGCCCCTCGCGCTCGCGGACGACAACGCCGCGCGCCTCAGCGACGTGACGTTCGACATCGGCGAGCACACGACCATCCCCACCGACGTCGTCGCGTCGGCGCGGGCCGAAGCCGAGGGGCGCGGGGCCCGGACGTTCGTCTCCAGCGTCCACATGCACGCGACGTTCGACGCGTTCGACAAGGCCTCCGGCACGATCGCGCTCCTCGGTCGCGACGGCGTCGACCCGACGCGCGCGCGGCGCCTCTACGCCTTCGTCGGCGACAGCGAGAACGACGCCGCGGCGTTCGCCGCCTTCGCCGTGACGTTCGGTGTCGCGAACGTCCGACCGCGCGCGAGGCGGATCTCGCTCCCGCCGAAGCTCGTCTCGTCCGCGGAGCGGGGCATGGGCTTCGCGGAGATCGCCGCTCGCCTCGTGGAGCTGCGGCGCACATCCGCCTCCTCCTCGCGCTGAACGGTCTGGCCGCGTGCCCACGCGCCCCTAGATCTGCTAGAGCTTCACCCCCGCCCGGCACCCGCCTCGCGCTCGACCCGTGATGAGCCAACCACAAGAGCGCCACCTCGGCGCCCCGCGTTATCCCGTCACGCTGAAGGGACAGCTCGTCGACAAGCTGCCCCTCTACCTCTTGGGCGGCCTCTTGCTCTCCGCCCAGCAGTTCCTCATGGCGCGGCGCGACTTCCTCGTACGCGACGCCGTCGACGCGGCCAACCAGCTCCGCTCCGGCGACGCGCGCTGGGCGGCGATCTGGATCCTCGTCGTGAGCATCGGGTCCGCGAGCGTGCGCGTGGCCTCGCGCATCACCGTGTTCACCGCGGGCCGCAACGTGGAGTACGAGCTGCGCGCGGTGCTGCTCGATCGGCTCCAGCGCCTCGGTCCGTCGTTCTTCCGCAAGATGCCGACCGGCGAGATCATGAGTCGCGCGACGAACGATCTGACGCAGGTGCGCCTCTTGCTCGGCTTCGGCATCCTCAACATCGTCGGGTCGCTCTTCGCGCTGGCGAGCGCCCTCTACGTGATGACGAGCGTGTCGCCTCGCCTGACGCTCGCGAGCCTCGCCACCTTCCCGATCCTCTGGGCGACGACGAAGAGCTTCTCGACCCGGCTCTTCAAGAGCAACCGAGAGAACCAGGAGGCGATCGGCAAGATGAGCGATCGCGTCCTCGCGAGCCTCGCGGGCGTCCGCGTCGTGCGCGCCTTCGGCCTCGTCCCGAGCGAGGCGCGCGACTTCGAGATCCAGAACGCGCAGTACCTCGACAAGAGCCTCACCCTCGCGCGCGTACGCGGATCGATGGGGCCCATCATGGGCACCATCAGCGCGCTCGGGATCCTGATCGTCTTCTGGTACGGCGGCACGTTGATGGCCGAGGGGGCCATCACACCGGGCGCGTTCGTGTCCTTCTGGCTCGCGCTCTTGCGCTTGACCTGGCCGCTGCTCGCCCTCGGGTTCGTCGCGTCGATCGTTCAGCGCGGGCGCGCCGGCTACGAGCGGCTCAAGGTCATCTTCGAGGCGCAGCCGGAGATCACGAGCGGCCCGCTCGTGCGCGCCGACCGCGTCTCGGGCCACGTGAAGGTCGTCGGCTTGCGCTTCGCCTACGGCGAGAAGGCGGTCGTCGACGGCGTGTCGTTCGACGTGCCCGCGGGACGTTCCCTCGCCATCGTGGGGCGCACCGGCTGCGGCAAGAGCACGATCGCCGCGCTCCTGCCGCGCCTCATGCCGACGCCGCGGGGCGCGGTGTTCCTCGACGGCGACGACGTCTGCGATCTCTCGCTCGACCGCGTGCGCGCGAGCATCGGCTATGCGCAGCAGGACGCGTTCCTCTTCTCGACGACCGTGACGCGCAACGTCGGCTACTCGCTCGACGAGCCCGACGCGCCGGAGTCCGAGGAGGCGATCCACGCCGCCACGCGCGAGGCCGAGGTCGAGGCCGAGATCCGCGATCTCCCCGAGGGCTTCGACACCGTCGTCGGTGAGCGAGGCGTCCAGCTCTCCGGCGGTCAAAGGCAGCGCGTCGCGCTCGCGAGGGCCCTCTTGCGAGACTCGCCCGTGCTCGTGCTCGACGATCCGCTCTCGGCCGTCGACGCGAAGACGGAGGCGGCGATCCTGGCCGCGATCGATCGCCAGAAGGCGCGCCGCACGGTGATCCTCATCACGCATCGCGTCGCCGCGGCGAAGCGATGCGACGACGTCATCGTCCTCGAGAAGGGCCAGATCATCGAGCACGGGACGCACGACGAGCTCGTCGCGCAGGGGGGGCTCTACGCGTCGTTCGCCGAGGAGCAGGCGATCGAGGCCGATCTCGCCGAGCTCGACGCCGTCCCCTCGAGCGCCCCGCCGCCCGCGGAGGTCGCGTCGTGAGTGGGCCGACGAAGAAGCGAGACGCCGACCGCGGCCCCGCGACGAAGGGACGGAGCGAGGCCGCGCTCGCCCGCTTCCACGAGGAGGGCCAGCTCACCGCCTACGACGCGACGAACCTGAAGCGTCTCTGGCCTTACGTGAAGCCGCACGCGCGCGGCCTCGTCGTGTCCATGGTGCTGCTCGCGGTGAACTCGATGCTGGCGCTGGCCCGCCCGCTCATCATGCGCGCCGGGCTCGACGGCGCCGCCAAGGATCCGGGCGCGATCACCCACGCCGGGCTCGTGCTCACCGGCGTCGTCATCCTCGAGCAGTCGATCGCCTTTCCGCAGATGTACCTCATGCAGATGGCGGGGGCGCGCTCGATGGCCGATCTGCGCAGGGCCGTCTTCGGGTTCCTCCACACGCGGAGCCTCAAGTTCTTCGATCGCACGCCCGTCGGGCGCCTCGTCACCCGGGTCACCAACGACATCGACGCCATCGGCGAGATCTTCGGCTCGGGCGCGCTCAACGCGTTCGGCGATCTCGTGCGGCTGGGGCTCATCGTCGCGATCATGATGTCGCTCGACTGGAAGATGTCGCTCATCGCGTTCGCGGCGCTCCCGCCGGTCGCGCTCGGCGTGAACTACACGCGCCGGCGCATCCGCGACGCGTTCCGTGAGGTGCGTACGAAGACCGCGCGCATGAACGCGTACCTCAACGAGCAGGTGAGCGGCATGGCGCTCGTGCAGGCGTACGCGCGCGAGGAGAGCAGCGCCCGCGAGTTCGACGAGATCAACGAGAGCTATCGAAACGCGAACAACCGGAGCATCGTCTGGGACGCGACCCTCGACGCGGCGATCGAGATGATCTCGAGCCTCTGCATCGCGTCCGTCCTCTGGGCCGCCGGGCTCCACACCGTGAGCGATCGCGTGTCGTTCGGCACTTTGTTCGCCTTCGTGGCGTACATCGACATGTTCTTCCTCCCCATCCGCGATCTCTCGAGTCGATACACGCTCCTCCAGTCCGCGATGACGGGCGCCGAGCGCGTGTTCGAGCTGCTCGACAACAAGGACGAGGACGCGCCGCAGGTCGATGGAGCGCCGCGGGCGAAGCCGAGCCGGACCGCGCCGATGCTCGAGCTCGATCACGTGACCTTCGGCTACAAGCCCGAGGTCGACGTCTTGAAGGACGTGTCGCTGTCGGTGAAGCGCGGCGAGAAGATCGCGCTCGTGGGCGCGACGGGCGCCGGCAAGACCACGGTCGCGTCGCTCTTCCTGCGGCTCTACGAGGTGTCGCGCGGCGAGGTGCGCGTCGAAGGCGTCGACGTGAAGGGCTGGGATCGCGAGAGCCTGCGAGCGAAGTTCGCCGTCGTTCCCCAGGACGTCTTCCTCTTCCCGGGCACGGTCGCGACGAACGTCGCCGCGGGCGACGTCGAGCCAGACATGGATCGCGTGGTCCGCGCGCTCTCGCGCATCGGCGCGCTCGAGATGTTCTCGGAGCGGGAGGGAGGGCTCTCGGCGCCGGTCGTCGAGCGCGGGTCGAATTTCTCCGCGGGTGAGCGGCAGCTCATCGCCTTCGCGCGCGCGCTCTACAAGGATCCGGACGTGCTCGTGCTCGACGAGGCGACGGCGAACGTCGACAGCGCCACCGAGGCGCGTCTCCAGCGCGCGATCGAGGGCGTCCTCGAGGGACGGACGTCACTCGTCATCGCCCACCGCCTCTCGACGATCCGCGCCGCCGATCGCATCGTCGTCTTCCACAAGGGGCGCGTCGTCGAGCAAGGAACGCACGAAGAGCTCCTGGCGCTGGGTGGCGTGTACGCGCGCCTCCATCGCCTCCAGTTCGCGAAGACGGACGGAGCCGCCACGCCCGCGCCTTGAGCGTCGTGTCCTCGCTCGGGCGCAGCTTCAGGGCTCGGCGTCCGCCGGTGCGCTGGGAGGCGCGGCGCTCGCGAGCTCGGCCGTGACGAGCAGCCAGTAGTCGGCGCAGCTGCCGTTCCTCACGGTGATCGCCTGGTCGTCGATGCTGACGAGCTCCACCTGGTTGCCCGCCGCGGTGGCGAGCGGTCCGCCCTTGATCCCGGTCTCGTCGAACGCGAGGTACGCCTGCCACGAGCGCGGCACCGCGCCGAGCTTGTGCTCGAGGCGGATCTGCATCCCACCTGGGAAGTAGAGGAGATCGCGATCCCACGGTGAAGAGGCGTAGATGCCGCCCTCCGCCGTCCCGTCCGAGTACGTCGATGGCGGGTTCGTCTTGGAGCTGCGATCGCAGCTCTTCGGTCCGACGCTCGTGATGACGTCGCAGCCGCTCGCGACGATCGCGGCGCTCGAGACGCCGAGCGCCGCGATCGCGCCCGCCGCCGCGATCCTGGAGCGCGCCCGCGCGCGGTGGCTCCGTCGCGCGTCGCTCATGCGCCGAGCCACCGAGCCGCGTCGACCGCGTGGTAGGTGAGGATGAAGTCGGCGCCGGCGCGACGGATCGAGAGCAAGAGCTCGAGCACCGCGCGGCGCTCGTCGAGCATGCCCGCCGCCGCTGCGGCCTTGATCATCGCGTACTCGCCGCTCACGTTGTAGGCGCCGAGCGGGAGATCCGTCGCCTCACGAACGCGCGTCAGCACGTCGAGGTAAGGGAGCGCGGGCTTCACCATGACCATGTCGGCGCCCTCGGCCTCGTCGAGCGCGAGCTCCTTCAGCGCCTCGCGCGTGTTGCCGGGATCCATCTGGTAGCCCGAGCGGTCCCCGAATTTCGGCGCGCAGTCGGCCGCGTCGCGGAAGGGCCCGTAGAACGCGGAGGCGTACTTCACCGCGTAGGAGAGGATCGCCGCGTCGGCGAAGCCCTCGTGATCCAGCGCTTCGCGGATGTGCCCGATGCGGCCGTCCATCATGTCGCTCGGCGCGATGACGTCGGCGCCGGCGCGCGCCTGCGCGATCGCCGACTTCGCCAGGACCTCGAGCGTCGCGTCGTTGTCGACCACCACCTGGCCGTGGCGATCCTTCTTCAGCACGCCGCAGTGACCGTGATCGGTGTACTCGTCGACGCACGTGTCGGTCATGACGAGGACCTCGGGGGCGGCGTCCTTCATGGCCGCGACCGCGCGCGGAACGGGGCCGTTCGGATCGTACGAGCCGGATCCGATCTCGTCCTTCGTCTTGGGCAGGCCGAACAGGATGACCCCGCCGAGCCCGAGGCTTCGCACGAGGCGAGCTTGCTCGGCGGCGTGCTTCACCGGGAGCTGCGAGACGCCGGGCATCGTCGCGACCGGGCGCGGCTCGTCGAGCGCGTCGGAGAAGAAGAGCGGAAGGATGAAGTCGCTCGGCGCGACGCTCGTCTCGCGGACGAGCGTGCGGATCGCAGCGGACTGCCTCAGGCGGCGCGGCCTCACGGTGGGAAACACGGTCGTGAGTCTAGGATCTCGCGGCGCGAGCGAGAAGCCCGTCGCCGCTCGAATCATGCTTCTTCATGCGCCGGACGCCGCTCGGGACGACGGCGAGAGGCCGCTCAGATCTCGAAATCGCCGTCGCCGATGTGTCGCGCGAACGCGAGCACGAGATCCTCGGCCTTCACGACCTGTCGCGGCGTGAAGGTGCGCGAGGTCTGATTGGCGGTCTTGCCGAGCTCGAGGAAGCCGAAGAGTCGTCCGCCCACCGAGATGGGCAAGAGGAGCGTCGCGAGCACCGGGGCGCCCAGGGCGCCGAGGCGCGCCATCGTCGCGCGCGCGATGGGACCCGGGTGCGGCTCTCCGACGACGAGGTGACCGGACGCCGCCGCGAGGAAGGCCGGATCGAGCAGGCCCACGACCGAGCCGAGGGCATCGACCGTCCCGCTCCCGTGGGCGCAGACGACGCGTGCTCCCGCTTCGTTCGTCCGGAAGAGGAGCGCCACGTCTGCGTGCGTGCGCTTCACCACGCCGCCGAGCAGGAGCAGGAGCGCGTCGGAGAGATCGTCCGCGCCTTCGAGATCGTCCTCGGGCAGCGCGTCGGCCGAGTCGGCGGGACGGGCGCTGCCCCAGCCCTCGTCGCCTTCGAGCGAGGAGGAGATGTCGTCCGTGGCGGTCCCGCGCGCGCGCGCGTCGGGGCGCCGCGAGCTCACGCGAGCTTCGCTCGCAGCGGGCCGATCGGTGCCGCGCGCGGCGTCGAACTGCGCCGCGAGCTCGCCGCGCGCTTCGCCCAGGAGATCGTGCGAGACGTCGGTCGGGCTCTCGAGGGGCTCGGGCTCGAGCATCTCGTCGAAGAAGGCGTCGCGTCGCCCCACGGCACCAGACGCGATGGTCGCGCCGTCGGCGCGCGCCTCGGCAGCGAGCGCCTCGGCAGCGAGCGCCTCGGCAGCGAGCGCCTCGCCCGCGAGCAAATCGACAGCGAGCAAATCGACGGCCGGCGCCGGCTGGGCGAGCTCCTCGTCGGCGAGATCGCCTTCGGCGAGCTCCTCGTCGGCGAGCTCCTCTTGGGCCAGGGCCTCGGTCGGAGCGCCGCCGAGCGCGGTGGCCTCGTCCTCCATGGGGCCGCTCGCGTCGCTCGAGCTGCGCGACGGGACGCCCTCGGCCGATGCGAAGTCGGCGAGCGAAGCTCGGAACACCACCACGCCGGGCTGCCGCAGGCTCTCGGCGCACGCGTCGTCCCCCGCGCCGCGCGCGTCGTCGGGCAAGGGGAACTGCGGCAGGGGCGCCGACGCTTCCTCGACGTAGTCGGTGAAATCGGTGAGCGGTCGCCAGACCTTCCACGCCTCGTGCCGCACGAACGAGTCGAGCGGCACGCGTCCGGCCTCCACGCCGCGCGTGAGCAGATCGAGCCGCACCGGGCCGACGGAGTGGGCTCCATCGGTCACGTACCACCTGTCAGCGCCCGTCACGTCCAGGGCACCCGCTCGCATTCTCACAGCCATGGCTCCTGCAAAATCCCCCTGTCACCAGAGCCCGCTCCCCATCTCTGATGGAGCCGCGACCAGATGTCCAGCCCGAGCTGGAACCTGGCGCTCTTGGTACGTGCGTCACCCCGCGGCATTCCTGGGACGGGACCTCCCATCGATGGCCGTGAGCCGTCGTTCGCCGCTCGCCCCGGCCGCGAGGTCGAGGATTCGAGCGAACGTTCGCGCACCCCCCGCGCGTCTCCCGAGCGGATCGCGCTCGGGAGCCACGAGGTCGCGGTCGCCGAAGCGCCGCTACCAAGTGCTCTGTCGTTGCGAGGCTCGGCTCGGGGAGAGGCATCCAGTTTCCCCATGCCTCAGCGAGCGGAGTCTCGAAGCGAGCGCGCACCATAGCGACCAGCAGACGGATGTCAAGTAGGGGCGGCGCGGCGGGTGTCGTTTTGGCGTTGGCCTTCGCGCCCGCGGCGCGCGAGAGTCGGCGCATGCGCTCCGTCGATCAGGGCCGTCCCGCTGCGCGACCCGGTGTCGTCTACCTGGTCGGCGCCGGCCCTTCGGATCCGAGCCTCGCGACGGCCCGCGCGATCGAGCTGCTCGCCTCGGCCGACGTGGTGCTTCACGACGAGCTCGTCCATCCGGATCTGCTTCGCCACGCCCGACCGGACGCGTCGATCGAGTACGTCGGCAAGCGCGGGACCGAGCCCGCGGACAAGCAAGCGAAGCAGAGCGCGATCGACGCGCGGCTGGTGGCGCTCGGCCTCGCGGGCAAGAGCGTCGTTCGTCTCAAGGGCGGCGACCCGTACCTCTTCGGTCGGGGCTCGGAGGAGGCCGAGGCGCTCGTCGACGCCGGCGTGCCGTTCGAGGTCGTGCCCGGCGTCACCTCGCCCGTCGCGGCCGCGACCTACGCGGGCTTCTCGCTCACGCACCGCGATCTCGCCTCGAGCGTCACGTTCGTCAGCGCGACGACGCGCGGCGGTGCTCTCTTCGACTTCAGCGAGCTCGCGTCGGTCCGCGGAACGATCTGCGTGCTCATGGGGTGGCGCCGCCTCGAGGCGATCTGCGACGCGATCGTCCACGCGGCGAAGCGCGATCCAGCGACGCCGGCGGCGATGGTCGAGTCCGCCTCCGCGCCGAAGCAGCGCGTGGTGGTCGGCACCCTCTCGGATCTCGCGGCGCGCGTGCGCGCGGAGAAGATCGGCACGCCGTCGATCCTGGTCGTCGGGGACGTCGTCCGCCTGCGTGAGCGGCTGCGCTGGTTCGATCGGCTCCCCCTGTTCGGCAAGCGCGTGCTCGTCACGCGCGCCGCGCACCAAGCCGAGGCGACGTCGACGTTGCTCCGCGCCCGCGGCGCCGATCCCATCGAGCTCGCCACCATCGCGATCCATCCGCCTCCGGATCCGGCCCGCGTCACGGCCGCGATCCACGCGCTCGGTGCGTTCGACGTGGTCGCGCTGACGAGCGAGAACGGCGTCGCCGCGCTCTTCGCGGCGCTCGACGCGGCCGGCCTCGACGCCCGAGCGTTCGGCAGGGCCCGCGTCGCGGCGATCGGCGCCGGCACCGCGCGGGCGCTCGTCGCGCGCGGCATCAAGCCGGACGTCGTGCCCACTTCCTTCCGAGGCGAGGCGCTCGCCGAAGCGATCCTCGCCGACGTCCGCGCCCGAGGGGGCGAGCCGCGCGGGGCGCGGGTGATGATCCCTCGCGCGCTGGTCGCCCGCGAGATCCTCCCCGACACGCTGCGCGAGGCCGGCATGATCGTCGACGTCGTGCCCGTCTACGAGACGCGGGGCGCCGGCGCCGAGCGGGCCCTCGAGCTCCGCGACGCGTTCTCGCGCGGCGACATCGACGTCGTCCTCGCGACCTCGCCGAGCACGATCGTCGAGCTCTCGGATCTGCTCGGTGAGGACGCTCGACGCTACCTCGCCCAGACGCTCGTCGCGAGCATCGGCGGCGTGACCACCGCCGCGGCCGAGGCGCGCGGCGTCACCGTCGGGGTGACGGCGACCGAGAGCACCGTGGCCGGCCTCGTCGACGCCCTCGAGGCGCACTTCGAGGCGCGCTCGCGCTAGCGGAGTCGCTTCTCTCGCCGCTCGCCGGCTTCGTCGGCCTCTTCTTCGGCGGCCCGCTCGGCGAGCGCCTCTCCGTCGGACCGAGCCGACTTCTCCGCGGGGACCTCGGCGATGCGGACGCGCTCCCTCCGCTTCGCGGTCGTCCCGAGCAAGATGCGGACGCCCTCCTCGATCCGCGCGTCGGAGGTCGAGGCGCTCGAGCGCGGCTCGCTCGACCGCCGCCCCGCGCTCCGCTCCTCGCGTCGTCGGCGTCGTCGATCACGTCGACTCTCTCGGAGCCCTTCGCGCCGTTCTCGCGGGAAGAGGACGTTGATCGATTGGAACGCGAGCGCGATGAGCGTGCCGTAGAGCACCCACGGCGTCGTCAGGTGCAGCCAGAAGTAGCAGAGGACGTTGACGACAGCGAAGGTCGCCGCGGAGCGCATGAGCTTCCGCACCTCGCGTCGCCGGTCCGCGTGCTCTTCCTCGTCGCGCGCCGTGCTCTTCTCCTCCGCCGCAGCCGCCGCGTCCTCCTCTTCGAGCGCCGCGGCGAGCACCTCGTCGCGGATCCCGAGCTCCCGCGCGGCGGCGACGAGATCGTCGCGCCCGTACTTGCCTTCCTTCTCCTGCTTGTCGAGCGCGCGCTGGAAGATCTCCTTGAACTGGGTCGTGTCGTAGCGGCGCGCGTCGGCGAAGGGACGCTGGCTCGGGGGCGAGGCGCTCCGCGGCGGCTCGCTCTTCGGCGCTCCGCCCGGGGCCGTCGGCTCCGCGGCGCTCCTCTCGCTCGGCGCGGCGCGCTCTCCGAGCGCACCCGAGAGCGCTTCGATGGCGTCGCGCATCGAGCGGAAGCGCTCGTTCGGGTCCTTCGACAGCGCCCGCTTCACGACGGCGGCGACCTCGGACGGGACATCCTCGAGCTCCCGTGGGGTGTCGGTCAGGATCGATGCGGCGACGCCGAGCTGACCCTTGTCGAGCCGCCAGGGCAGCTTGCCCGCGAGCGTCTCGTAGGCGAGCACGCCCCACGCGAACTGATCGGCGCGACCGTCGATCGGGTCGCCCTTGATCTGCTCCGGCGCCATGTAGAGCGGCGTCCCGATCTGCGCACCCTGCTCGGTCAACGTCACGAGCGGCGCCTCCGTCGGCGCGCTCGGATCGGCCGCGGTCGCCGAGCGGCGCGCGATGCCGAAGTCGAGCACCTTCGCGACGCCGTCGCTCCGGACGAGCACGTTCTCGGGCTTCACGTCGCGGTGCACGATCCCTCGGTCGTGCGCCGCGGCGAGCGCGCTCGCCGTCTCGACGAGCCAACGCACCTTGTCGCGCAGCGTCGTCGTGGGCTCGCGCGCGGCCTCGCGGAGAGAGCGACCCACCACGAGCTCCATGACCAGGAACGGACCGGTGCCTTCGTTCTCGCCGACGTCGTAGATCGAGACTGCGTTGGGGTGGCTCAGCGCGGCAGCGGCGCGCGCCTCGCGCAGGATGCGCGCCTTCGCCTCGTCGCTCGGTGTGTCGACCGCGCCGCTCGCGCCGGCCGGTAAGAGCACCTTGATCGCGACGTCGCGGCCGAGCTTCGGGTCGTGCGCCTTGTAGACGCACCCCATGCCGCCGCGCCCGAGGACGCCCTCGATCGTGTAGCGCTCGAATCGATCCCCCGGGAGCATGGTGCGGTTCTCGGCGCGACCCTAGTCCAAGGTCGCGCGGACCAGGACGAATTTGTTGTTGAGCGAGAGCTCGGTGAGGGTCGCGAGCTCGACGACGTAGCCGAGCTCGCTCTTCAGAGAGCCCACGCGGCCGGGGATCACGAAGAAGTAGAAGGTCTTCACCTTCTTGCGGCGAAGCTCGGCGATGTAGTTCTTGAAGGGCTGACCGCTCGACGGGAAGGCCGCGATGTGGTTGCCCATGTAGAAGTTCTCGCCCTTCCAGTTCTGCTCGTAGCTGATGATCGGCCCGGGCACGCGCTGGCTCTCGCGGTAGTAGGCGACCACGGTCTCGCGCTGTCCCCAGTGCGCCGCCGTCTCCACGAAGTAGACGTCGAGGGTCCACGCCGTGAACGCGCACGCGAGCGCGGTGAAGAGGATCGTCGCGAGCCTGCGGATCGGAAGGATCGACACGAGCGCGAGCGCGCCTGCGCAGACGAACGAGGCGATCCAGAAGTGCTTCGTGTAGTCGAGCGACGCCGGCCACTCGCGCTCGTAGTTGTACGTGAAGAGGTGGATGAAGCGCGCGTCGGCGGGCTGATCGACGCGGCGGTGCGCCATGTCGCGCCCGACGAGGATCACCAACATCGCGCCGAGCGCCGTCGCGATCCCGAAGGCCGCGCGCTCGTAGCGATCGCGGAAGGAGCTCGTCGCGCGAGCGTGCCGCGTGAAGAGCTCGTCGAGCGCGATCCCGACCAGCATCGCGAGGGCCGGGACGATCGGGAAGATGTAGTGGTGGAACTTCGTCTGGATGAGCGAGAACATCGCGAAGCCGAGCAGCACCCAGAGGAGCAAGAACGCGCTCGTCGACTGCTTCGCCCGCTCGCCCTCGTCGAGGGGCTCGCCGCTCGCCTCCTCGCGCCGACGGAGCCACGAAGCGACGCCGAGCGGCACGACGCCGATCCACGGGAACGTCGCGTAGCCGAGCTGCCAGAGGAAGTAGCGGAAGCTGACGTCCTCGCCCTGGTTCGTGTCGTGCACGTGCTCGAACGCGCGCTTGTACATGTCGTGGAAGAGCAGCCGGTCGAGGAACGGCTCGCCGTGGCGCGCGTACATCGCGACGAACCACGGCAACGCGACGGCTGCCACGACGCAGAGGCCCGAGGTGATCTCCATCTCGAGCAGCGACTTCCAGCGGCCCGTCACCACGAGATGCAAGAGGACGCACGCGACCGGGATCACGATCCCGGCGGGCCCCTTCGCCATCGTCGAGAGCGCCGCGAGGTACCACGCCCCGAGGTAGTAGAGGCGCTGCGCGCGCCGCTCGCCCCAGTTCATGTAGAGTAGGAGCGCGAGCGCCTGCGTCCACAAGAACGCCTGCACTGCCGGCTGGAACGACGTCAGGGAGGGGAAGACCTGATCGCAGCCGGAGTTGCCGGGCAGGCCGCAGTTGCCCGGCGAGCCGCTCATGAACGAATCCTTCACGAGGACGACGGGCGGCGAGCGGAGCCCCCAGCGCGGGTCGAGGTTGAGCGCGACGTTCTTCGAGAGGAGGTAGAGGATCTGCGGCACCGCCGTGAGGAGGATCGCGCCGACGACGAGGTGATAGGCCGAGACGCGAAGCGAGAAGGGGCCGAAGCCGATCTCGTACACGCGCACGAGGCGGTTCTCGTCCTCTCGCTGCGCGAGGAGCACGAGGGCGATCGCGCCGGCCATCGTCGCGACGAACGGCATGTCCGTCATCGTCTGGTGCGCGAGGAAGAACCACTGCGGCATCGTGGTGAGCACGAGGCCGCCGAGGAGCCCCGCGCGCCTGCCGAACACGCGCGCGACCGCCTTGTAGAGGAGGTAGGTCGCGCCGAGCGTCATCAGGAAGATGGGCATGCGCACCGCCCACTCGGGGAACGGGAGGTGCCCTTCGGCGACGCCCGACATCATCTGTCCCGGCTCGTAGCGGACGCCGAACACCACCATGCCGATGGCTTGGATCCAGAAGCCGAGGATGGGCTTCGACCAGAACCAGTCTTCTTGCGCCCACCAGAGCGAGACCCAGTCTTGCCGCGCGAGGATCTCGCGCGCGACCTCGCCGTAGTGCGTCTCCCAAGGGTCGACGAGCGAGTAGCTGCCGAGCATCGGGAGGTAGAGGATCGTCGCGATCGCGAGCAGCCAGAGGCCGTGGCGGCGATGGAGCGGGCGATCGTCGCCCAAGACGCCGAGCTTCGTCAGCGACAGGCCCGCTCCGACGAGCGCGCCCACGAAGCCGAGCGGCGCGAGGACCGCCGCGTAGTGGACGGGGGTCAGGACGACGCCGCCGAGGTGCACCTCGATCCCGGCGACCGCGCAGCGCAGCGTCGCCCACGTGATCGCGAGACCCGTCAGGAGCAGCCCGCCCGGCGCGAGGAGCTCTTCGACGCCCGTGCTCGACGCGACGCGCTCGTCGGGATCGCCGAACGATCCCACGAGGTCCAAGAGGCCGAACACCACCACCAGCGACGCGAGCCCGACCGAAGGGACGCCGCCGCGAGGGGTCGTCGGCAAGATCAGGAACGCGAGCCCCGCGAGGAGCCCGGCGATCGTGATGAAGGCGCCGCGCGCGATCCGCAGCGGATTGCCGCGAGGCAGGAGAGGCTCGCCGTCGTCCTTCTCGTCGCCGTCGTTCTCCTCGTCGCCGTGGTTCTTCTCGTCGCCGTCGTCCTTCTCCTCGCCGTCGCTCTCGCGCGCGTCCGCCTCTTCGCCGTCGGACGCGGCCGATCCCGCCGAGGGGGACTCGCCGTCCCCTTCGTCGCTCTCGTCGTCCGCTGCGTCGACCTCGTTCGACATCGCTCGGCGCTCGTCGCGATCAGCCCTTCTTCGAGCCGAGCTCGCCCGCGATCCCGCGCGCCTCCTCCAGCGCCGTGCGCTTGCGCTTCATCGCCTCGAGCTGCTCCTTCGCCTCCAGGACGACCTCTTTCGGCGCCTTGTCGGCGAACGAGGGCAGCGAGAGCTTCTTCTCGATCGCCGCGATGTCCTTTTCGGTCTTCTTGATCTCGCGCTCGACGCGCTCTGCTTCTTTCTCGCCCTCGACGAGCCCGATGAGCGACACGAGCACCTCGACGTCGCTCTCGGAGGCCATGACGGAGCCCTTCGGACGCGCGCCGCCGCGCGCCTCCACCACCGGCGGGCCGGCGGTCTTCGCGAGCGTCTTCACGCTCACGCTCTCGCGCTCGAGCAGCGCTCTCCGCGCCGCGTCGTCGCTGCGCAGCGTGAGCGGGATCTCCGCCGCCGGGTGCACCTCGTGCTCGCTCCGGATCGACCGCACCGCGCCGATCACGGCCTGCACGGCGGCCATGTCCTTCTCGGCGTCGGCGTCGGCGCGACCGGTCTCGGCGGTCGGGAACGGGGCGACCACGATCGACTCCGCGTGCCCCGCGGGGCGCGGCAGCTTCTGCCAGATCTCCTCCGTGATGAAGGGGATGAACGGGTGCAGGAGCCGCATCGTCGCCTCGAGCACGTGCGCGAGCACGTCGCGCGCCTCGATCTGCGCCGCCGATCCTTTGTCGGCGAAGACGGGCTTCGAGAGCTCGAGGAACCAGTCGCAGAGCTCGTTCCACACGAAGCGGTAGAGCGCCTGCGTCGCGTCGTCGAGGCGGAACTCGTCGATGCCCTTCCGAACGAGCGTCGCGGTCTCGGCGAGGCGCGAGAGGATCCAGCGCGTCGCGAGCAAGGTCGCCTTCGGGGGCGCGGCGCCGACCGTCGCGCCCTCGATGTAGGGCAGCGCGAAGCGCGTGGCGTTCCAGATCTTGTTGCAGAAGTGCCTGTAGCCCTCGATCTTCTTCGGCGAGAGCGGGATGCGCTTCGCCTGCGGCGAGTAGCTCGCGAGCGTGATGCGCAGCGCGTCGGTGCCGTAGGCCGGGAAGCCCGAGCCCATCTGCGCGGCCGACGGATAGGCCTTCTTGAACTTCCTGAGCGCCTCCTCGAGCGGCGCGCCGGGCAGGGCCTTCTGCACGACTTCGTCGAACGAGGCGCCGAAGACGAGATCGAGCGGATCGATCACGTTGCCCTTCACCTTGCTCATCTTGTCGCCGGTCTCGTCGACCACGAGGCCGTGGAGCAGGACGCGCTTGAAGGGCGGCTTCCCCATGAAGTGGATGCCCATCATCATCATGCGGGCGACCCAGAAGAAGAGGATGTCGTAACCCGTCTCGAGATCGCTCGCCGGGTAGAACTTCTCGAGCGAGGCCGTCTTCTCCGGCCAGCCCTGCGTCGCGAACGGCCAGAGCCCCGACGAGAACCACGTGTCGAGCACGTCGTCGTCCTGCCGCACCTTCTCGGAGGCGCACTTCTCACAGGCCGCGAGCGCCTCCTCGCGCGTGACGGTGATGTGGCCGCACGCGTCGCAATAGAACGCGGGCACGCGGTGACCCCACCACAGCTGGCGCGAGATGCACCAGTCGAGGATGTTCGTCATCCAGTGCTCGTAGGTCTTCGCCCACTCCTCGGGGATGATCACCGTCTCGCCGGAGCGCACGGCCTCGAGCGCCGGCTCGGCGAGGGGCTTCATCTTCACGAACCACTGCGTCGAGATCATCGGCTCGACGATCGAGCCGTTGCGCTCGCTCCTCGGCAAGACGAGGTCGTGCGGCTTCGAGCCCCGCGCGAGGCCCTTCTCGTCGAGGGCCTTCTTGACGGCCTTGCGCGCGACGAAGCGATCGAGGCCCGCGAACGGCCCGCAGAGCTCGTTCATCTTGCCGTCGAGCGTGAGGATCGAGATCTCCTCGAGCTTGTGCCGCTTGCCGGTCGCGAAGTCGTTGAAGTCGTGCGCCGGCGTCACCTTCACCGCGCCGGTCCCGAACGCCATGTCGACGAGGATCGCGTCGGTGACGATCGGGATCTTCCGATCCACGAACGGGTGCGCGAGGAGCTTGCCGTGCAGGTGCGTGTAGCGCGGATCGTCGGGGTGCACGGCGACCGCGGTGTCGCCGAGCATCGTCTCTGGTCGCGTCGTCGCGACGACGAGCTCGGCGATCGAGCCGTCGGCGTTCTTGAGCAGGGCGCCGTCGTCGGCGAGCACTTGGTAGGCGAACTCGAAGAGCTCGCCGTTCGCGGGCTCGTTCTCCACCTCGAGGTTCGAGAGCACCGTCTGCGCCTCGCAGTCCCAGTGCACGAGGCGCGTGTCGCGGTAGATGAGGCCCTCCTCGTAGAGCCGGCAGAACGCCTCGCGCACCGCGCGCGCCATGTCCGGATCCATCGTGAACTTCGAGCGAGGCCAGTCGCAGCTCGAGCCGAGCACGCGTTGCTGCTCCGCGATGCGACCGCCGCTCTCGGCCTTCCATGTCCACACGCGCTCGATGAATTTCTCGCGTCCGAGGTCGTGGCGGCTCAGCCCCTCGCGCTTCAGCTGCCTCTCGACGACGGTCTGCGTCGCGATGCCGGCGTGATCGATCCCGGGCTGCCAGAGCGTGCAGAAGCCCGCCATGCGGTGGTAGCGGACGAGGATGTCCTCGAGCGTGCACACGAGCGCGTGGCCCATGTGGAGCGACCCCGTGACG
>CAYYKK010000065.1:0-28142 GCA_964467935.1 uncultured Polyangiaceae bacterium | reverse complement strand
CCCGCGCCGCCCCCGCCCGCCGTCAGCGCGTCGACGGCCTCGCCGAGCCCGGCTTCTCGCGACGAAGAGGACGACGTCTCGCCGACCGAGATCCCGCCGAAGCCGGGGCAGCCCATCTCGGTCGAGGTCCCGAAGCCCTCGAGCTCCCGCACCGAGTTCCAACGGTTGCTCGAGGAGGTCGAGACTGGCTTCGAGTCGATCGTGACGCCCGAGCCCGCGGCGCCGTCGCCGGGAGCGCCGGCGGTCGAGCGCCCGCGACCGAAACCCAGCGCCCCCACCGGCGAGATCCCCCACGACCTCACCGAGGCGCGCGCCCTCTTCGACGCGATGGTGGTCGAGCACGCGCGCCCCGTCCGCGACTTCATGATCGAGGTGCGGCTCGGCGAGCCGCTCCGAGCGTGGGTCGACTTCTGCGTGCCGGCCCTGCGCGCGATCCTTCGCTCTGCGCAGGGCATGGGCATCGGCGAGTTCGCCGACAAGATCACCGCCTTCATGCAGGCGCTGGAGTTCGCGCAGAACGGCTCGGATCGCCTCGTGCGCGGCCAAGTCCGCCAGGCGATCATCGACACGTACAGCGAGCTCATCGCCTACATGCCGGCCGCGTTCGCGCTCGAACAAGAGGCGAATCGGCGCGAGTCGGTCATCGTGCACTCGCTCTTGATGCAGGTGCCCGGCCTCCACAAAGTCGGCATCGATCGCATCTACGCGGCGGGGCTCACGTCGCTCGCGCTCTTCTACGTGGCGCGGCCGAGCGACATCGCGGAGCTCACCGGGATCTCGGCGGAGCTCGCGCAGAGCGTCGTCGCGCGCTTCCGCGACTACCGCAAGAAGACCGAGAGCCTGAGCCCGGAGCACAACCGCCTGGCCGAGCTGAAGGTGCTCGCGGAGCTCGCCGACACGCTCGAGCGCGTCGTCGGCGAGTACGACAGCCAGTCGCCCGGCGTCGTCGGCGACGCGAAGAAGCGGGAGCTCCGACGCGTGCGGAGCGATGCGATGATCGAGATCGGCCTGCACCTCGCGCGCCTCGGTGAGGTGGACCGCTTGCGCGAAATCGAGAAGCTGCCCTTCGCCGCGCGCGCCGCGTCCGTGCGCGTCTACGTCGCCGAGGCGCAGAAGCTCGGGCGAGGGAGCAAGCCGTGATCCGCTCGGTCGGGTTCGTACGCCGCGAGGAGGGCGAGGGCTAATGGCGCAGCTCACACGAGACGAGGTCGTGAAGATGGCCGCGCGCGGCGAGCGCCTCGCGCAGCGCGACCTGAGCGGCATCGATCTGTCGAACCTGTCGTTCGAGTCGGTCGACTTCAGCCGCAGCGATTTTTCCGGCGCGAACCTCGGCGGCGCCAAGCTGCGCGGCGTGAACCTCCGCAACGCAGGGCTGCGGGAGGCCTACCTCGCCGGGGCCGACATCCGCGACGCGAACCTCGACAAAGCCGAGCTCGACTCGGCGAACCTCGACAAGTGCCTGCTCACGGGCTCGAACCTGAGCCGCGCGAACCTCGAGGGCGCGACGCTGCTCGAGGCCATGCTCGACAAGGCGCGGCTCACGAACGCGCAGCTCGACTCGGCGAACTTCGGCAAGGCGAACCTCGAGGGCGCGTCGCTGGCGCACGCCGACGTGAACGAGGCCTACCTCGGCGGAGCGCGCCTCGCGAGCGCCGACCTGCGCGGCGCGAACCTCGCCGGCGCGAACCTCGAGGAGGCGATCCTTCTGGGCGCGAACCTCGACGGCGCGGATCTCACCGGCGTGCACGCGCCCGCGACGGATTTCACCGGCGCCTCGCTCGTCCAAGCGAACCTCACCGGCGTGCTGCTGAAGGGCGCGCGCCTCGCGAAGGCCGATCTGAGGCGGGCGAACCTCTCCGAGTCGAGCCTCGACGGCGCGGTGCTCTCGGGCGCGAAGATCTTCGGCGTCATCGTGCTCAAGGCGAGCCTCGAGGGCGTCGTCCTCGACGGCGTCGACGCGAGCGCCGACGGGGACGGCAAGGTCCTCTTGTCCGGCGCCGAAGCGCTGCGCGCCCTCCGAGGCGAGGTCGCCGCGGCGCCCGCGCAGGCCTCGATCCCGCCCCTCGCGCCGAACCAGCGCTACTTCGGTCAAGGCGATCTGCTGCGCAACGCGACGCTCGAGTTCTCCGCGGGCTCGAGCGTCGTCGTCGAGAGCCATTTCGACAACTGCGCGATCACCCTCGGACAAGGGACGCTGCTCACGCTCGGCGCCCCGGGTGTGCTCACGAATTGCCGCGTCAGCGGCCCGGGCGTCCTCATCGTGCACGGGCAGATCTTCGACGGCGATCGACCCGGGCTCGTCGGGCCGGCGAAGGTCGTCGTCTCGACGACCGGCGCGATCGTCGGCACCGTCGTGCAGCCCGAGGCGAAGACCCTCTTCGCCTTCGAGCCCGGAGCGCGGCTCCGGCTGAACATCACCGAGAACAGGAAGGGCAAAGGGAACTGACATGTCCACGAAGCAGATGCTCCCCGCCGACGCCCCTCCCGCCGCCACCGTCGTCGAGCAAGGCACGGAGTTCCGTGGCTCGATGACCTCCACGTGTCCCGTCGTCGTGCGTGGTCGCGTGCAGGGCGATCTCTCGACGCCGGCGCTGACGGTCGCGCCCACGGGCGCCGTGCAGGGGCGCGCGCGTGTCGGCGTCATCGAGTCGCAGGGCGAGCTCGCGGGGGAGTTCGACGCCGAGAGCATCCGACTCTCCGGGCGCGTGAGCGACGCGACGGTGCTCCGCGCGAAGAACCTCGAGGTGCGCCTCGTCAGCGAGAGTCAGATGACCGTCACGTTCGGTGAGTCGCGGCTCGAGATCGGCGAAGCGCCGGTACCCCCGACGACCAAGGGGTGAGCTCGCGCCGCGCGGCTCGCGCTCGGCGCGTCTCCCGCTGGGCGCCGCTCGCGCTGGGCGCCGCTCGCGCTGGGCGCGGCTGACGCGAATAGCAAGAGTCGGGCCTTCAGTAGCAACCGAGCAAATTGGTTGTGTTAGACTCCGTGGACCGATGCCACCGAGGGCGGTGGCGGCGCCCTCTGGCGATGGATTCTGTGACGGCACGAACCGTGCGTGAGACCTGAGAAGGAGCGATCTCGATGGGCATGGAGATGAAGCTCCAGATCAAGATGGCGCAGCAGCTGGTGATGACTCCCCAGCTGGTGCAGGCCATTCGATTGCTCCAGCTCTCGCGGATGGAGCTCATCGACGAGGTGCGCAAGGAGCTCGACGCGAACCCGGTGCTCGCCGACGACGCGACCGACGCGCGGCCGCGCGAGACCGACACGTCGATGCCGATGGCGACGGCGAAGGACGTGCCGCCGGAGGAGCGCATCGGGATGACCGAGCGCGTCGAGCCCGACACCGACATGGCCGCGCGCGGCGTCGAGAAGCTCGCGAAGGAGGTCGACTGGGAGCAGTTCCTCGAGAACCGCCAGCTGCAGCAGCCGCTCACGGCGTCGCGCAGCGGCTTCGACGAGCTGCCGCCGATCGAGCAGACGCTCACGAAGCCCAACAACCTCCGCGACCACCTCCTCTGGCAGCTGCAGATGAGCGATCTGGTCGAGAACGAGCGGCAGTTCGCGCTGCTCGTCATCGGCAACCTCGACGAGCGTGGCTACCTCGATCTCGAGGGCGGCGAGGACAGCGAGGGTCAGAAGCGCCCCGACATCACCATCGAGGAGATGGCCGAGGAGGCCGGGCTCGATCCGGAGGACGCGCCCGAGGTGCTCGCGATCATCCAGCGCTTCGATCCGGTCGGCGTCGCGGCGCGCGATCTCGCCGAGTGCCTCCGCGTGCAGGCCGAGGTGCTCGGCTACGACGAGATCGAGCTCGCGATCATCAAAGACCACCTCCACAACGTCGAGCGCCGCAATTTCCAGGCGATCGCGAAGGCGCTCAAAGTGAGCATGGAAGAGGTCTACGAGTCGGTCCAGGAGATCCAGAAGCTCGAGAGCGTCCCCGCGCGCAACTTCATGGAGGTCGACGAGCGGCAGATCGCGATCACGCCGGACGTCTACGTCATCAAGGACGGCGACAAGTTCGTCGTCGCCGACAACGACAAGGGGCTGCAGCGCCTCTACGTGAACGAGAACCTCGCGCAGAAGATGCTGAAGGACCCGAAGGCGAAGGAGTTCATCAGCGAGAAGCTGCGCTCGGCGCAGTGGCTCATCCGCGCGATCGAGCAGCGCCGCCGCACGATCATCCGCGTCACCGAGTGCATCGTCGAGAAGCAGCGCGAGTTCCTCGAGCACGGCGTCGCGTACCTCAAGCCGATGATCCTGCGCGACGTCGCGAGCGCGGTCGGCATGCACGAGTCGACCATCTCGCGCGTGACGTCGAACAAGTACGTCCACACCCCGCAGGGCCTCTTCGAGCTGAAGTACTTCTTCAACTCGTCGATCTCGCGCGTCGCCGACGAGGACATCGCGAGCGAGAGCGTGAAGCAGGCGATCAAGAAGATCATCCTCGCCGAGGACAAGTCGAACCCGCTCAGCGATCAGGCGATCGTGAAGATGCTCGAGGACCAGGACGGCATCAAGATCGCGCGCCGCACCGTCGCCAAGTACCGCGAGATGCTCGGCATCCTGTCGTCGTCGAAGCGGAAGAAGATGTTCTAGGTGCCCCCGAGCGAAACGCGCCCGAAGCGCTCGCTGCCGGTCTACGAGGAGAAGGCCGCGCTGCCGATCTCGGCCGAGCGGCTCTTCCGCGAGCTCTTCTCGCCGCTCTATCCGCCCGACGCGGATCTCGCGACGCTGCGCGACGCCGACGCGAACCCCGCGAAGAACCCGGCGATCTTCGCCGCGCTCGACGAGACCGCCCAGCTCTTCGCGAAGCTCGCGCCCGAGGCGCTCGGTGCGCCCGACCTCGAAATCGCGGTCGGCGACGAGGCGATCCATCGGCTCTCGCCGCTCCTCACGAGGGACGCGCGCAACCGCCTGCTCGAGGAGACGGGCAGGGGGCCGCCGCTCTTCGTGCACTTCCTCGTCCACGCGTCGGTCTTTCTCGGCGCGTGCATCGTGAAGAAGCACGGCGGCGAGTGGCTCGTGCGCAGCCCTCTCTGGGAGTCGAAGGTGCGCCTCGCGTCGCGCGCGGGCGTCGCCGACATCGCGCCGTTCATGTGGTGGCTCAAGGCGTTCTCCGACGAGGAGGTCGGCCGCGGGACGCTCGCCGATCGCTATCGCACGTTCGTCGAGGTGCCGACGTTCGACGCCGAGTCGCTCGCGGTCATCGCGCCCCCCGATCGGCGCCTGCCGCGGCTCGCGAAGGTCCGCTACGACCTCCTCTACAAGCACCTCAAGGCGCATCTGCCGGAGCTCGTGTCGGTCGGCGACGACTTCCCTTCGCCCCAGCGCTTCGAGGAGCTCGGCTTCTCGTCGCTCGATTTCACGTGGCTCGGCGGCGGTCGCATGGTGCTCCTCCACGGGCCGACGAAGGACGGCGTGCACCTCTTCTTCATGACCCGCGAAGGATTCACGAAGAGCCATTACGTCGAAGCGCGCGCGCCGTTCTCCTACGACGTCGAGACCCCGGGCGACAAGCTGCGCCTCACCGTGCGCCCCGAGGGCGAGGCGCCGATGGTGCACGAGACGCTCTGGTGGGGCGGCTGAGGCCGCACGCCCTCGCTGCGCGTGGTCCCGACGATGATCGCGGTCGCGCCCGCGCGTGGCACAATCGGCCGCGATGACGACCTCTCCGACGGTGATCGACGACGCGGTCCACGCCGAGAAGCTCCGCGCATCACGCCGCGCGTTCCTGCTCACCGGCGTCATGATCGGGGTCTTCTCGATCTACGACTACTATTACTACTTCGTCGCGCACGTCGATCGCGCGCGGAGCCAGACGATCCTGCACTCCGTGTGGGGGGTCTCGTTGCTCGCGTTCTGGGCGTTCGCGCGCTCGAGGCCCGGCGTGCTCGTGCGGTCGGTGTGGATGGTGCCGCTCTCGAGCTGGCCCGTGCTGCTCGTGAACTTCTTCTTGGTGCGCGAGACCTACCCGCTGCCGGCGATCGTCCCCTACAACTTCGTCATCTTCGCGCTGCTCTTCTTGATGATGGCGCAGCTGTCGCTGAATCCCCGCCTCATCCTCGTGACGGTCGGCGTGTCGATCGCCTGCGTGTGCACGGTGACGTGGCTCCTCGGCGGGAGCGTCGTCGCGCCGCTCATGTACATCGTGATCGCGAGCGCCTCGGTGCTCTACCTGCCGCTCAGGCTCCGCGCGCTCACGCAGAAGGCGGCCGAGGAGGGGGTCCGCCGCGAACGGCTCGGGCGATACTTCTCACCGCAGGTCGCGGCGCGCATCCTCGAGGCCGGCGGTGCGCCGCGCATCGTCGAGGATCGCGAGGTCACCATTCTCTTCTCCGACGTGCGAGGCTTCACCGCGCTCAGCGAAGAGCTCGACGGACCGAGCCTCGGCGCGCTGCTCGACGACTACCTCGCGCGGATGGTGCAGGTGCTCTATCGGCACGGCGGCACCCTCGACAAGTTCATGGGTGACGGCATCCTCGCCTACTTCGGCGCGCCCGTGCCGCAGGAGGATCACCCGGCGCGCGCCGTCGCGTGTGCCGAGGACATGCTGGCCGCGCTCGACGAGCTGAACCGCGAGCGCACGCAGGGCGGCGGCAAGAGCCTGCGCATCGGGATCGGCATCCACACCGGCAAGGCGACGGTCGGTGACATCGGGCCGCCGGAGCGTCGGGAGTTCACCGTCATCGGCGACGCGGTCAACACCGCCTCGCGCGTCGAGGGACTCACGAAGGAGGTCGGCTCTCCGATCCTCATCACGGAGAGCACGCACGCGCGCATCGGCGATCGCGATCGCTGGGTCGCGGCCCCGCCGCTCCAGGTCAAAGGCAAGCGCGAGCCGGTGCAGACCTATCGGATGCCCGCGCGCGACGCGTGAGCGTCGTCGGCCCGGCGCGCAGCTCAGCGGAAGAGGTAGCGGACGATGATGTCGGTGATCTCGTCGATGGCGGCGTCCGGATCGGTGTGGGGGCGCTTGCAGACGGTCGACATCGTCAGCGACTCGCCGAGCTCCACGACGTAGAACGCGGCGAGCTCAGGTGAGGCGACGCGGAGGCTCTTCTTGCGCTGCTCGAGGTAGCCGGCGACGGCGCGTGCGACCTGCGCGAGGCTCTCTTCGAGGCGGTTCGTGCGGCCGAGGTGCGGCGTCTTCTCGCGGAGCACGCGCGAGAGGCGCGGGTTCTCCGCCTTCGCCTGGTAGATCGCGCCGACCACGAGCCGCGTGAGCTCGCGGGGGCCGAGGCTCGCGCCGCGGAGGAACGCCTCGCCGAAGAGCGCGTTCATGCGATCGCAGTGTCGGTCCATCAGCTCGCCGACGAGCGCCTCCTTGCTCGGGAAGTATTGGTAGAGCGATCCGATGCTGACGCCCGCCTTGAGCGCGACGCGGTTCGTGGAGAGATCCTCGTAGCCCTGCTCCTCCAAAATGTGAGCGGTCGCTTCCAGGATGGCCTCCACCGTGGCCTGGGATCGGGCCTGGAGAGGGCGTTTGCGAGCGGTCTTCGCAGCGTCGGGTGCGCTTCTCATATGCGAGTTGCCAATGTGAGCTATCGCTCGCATTCTGTCAACCATGAACACCCTTTCCAAAGCCGTGCTCGCGGGCCGCGCAGGCCTGTCCTTCCTCACGCTCGTCCGAGACCCGTCGAAGCTCGACGCCGTGTTCGACATCCTCGACTCGCTCGAGACGAGCGAGTCCGGCGCGCGCATCGTCGCCGGGTTCACGTCGGACCCGCGCTACCGCGAGGCCTTCGCGAAGCGGCCGTCGATCGGGCGCATCGACTTCGACGCGCTGCTCCGCTTGCCCGAGGGCACCCTGGGCCACACCTTCGCGAGCGAGATGCGCGCGCGCGGGCTCGATCCCAACGACATCCAGATGAAGCCCGACGACGGGAGCGAGCGCGGCTTCGTGTTCCGTCACCTGCGCGAGACCCACGACCTCTGGCACACCGTCACGGGGTTCGACGTCGACGTGGCGGGCGAGCTCGGGCTGCAGGCGGTCTACCTCGCGCAGTTCGAGGCGCAGCTCGCGCTCATCATCCTGTCGCTCGGCTTCCTCAACACCGCGTTCTTCGCCATGGACGACAAGACGCATCGGCTCGACGAGATCGCGCGCGGCTGGCGGCTCGGTCGCGACGCGAAGCCCCTCTTCGGCTTCGATTGGGCGGCCCACTACGCGACGCCGCTCGTCGAGGTGAGGCGCATGCTGGGGCTCGAGGCAGCGAGCCTCGCGGCGAACGAGCGCGGCGTGCGCGTCGAGAGCGCTTCGGTGGTCGGTCAGGCCTAGACGCTGGCGCGCCCTCGGGAGCTCGTGATCCCCACGTGCGGAGGGCGCCCACCCCAAACTTGACCGGCCGACGCCGGACGGGCGACGCTACGCGCGGGCATCGAGCCCATTTCACGAGGAACTGCATGCTCGCTCGAGACCGAAAGCTCCGTGGTCCCCTGTCGCTCGTCGCGTTCGCGACCCTCGCGCTGTCGAGCTTGGGCCCGCTCGGGTGCGATCCGCCGATGCCGCCGATGCCGCAGATCCCGAAGCTCGAGGCGCCCGCCGTCGACATCCCGAAGCCCCCCGAGCCGCAGGCGCCGACCGCGCCCAAGGCGCCTGCGATGCCGCAGGGAGGCGGCAATTGCTGCCTGCGCGGCGGACAAATCGCGAAGGACAAGTGCGGCGGCAGCGAGACGTGCTGCGTGAAGGACTTCGAGGACTCGGACGACTGCGAGGCGCACAAGGGCTTCTGGTTCTTCTCGAAGGACGGCTGCGCCGGCGCCTGCTGATCGGCGCGTCACGTTCGACGGCGCTCACGCGATGAGCCTGCGTGAGAGCCCACGGCGCACGGGTGCTTTGCGGGTCGATGGCGGTCGTGGTCGCGTCGTGTCGATCGGCCTCCGAGGTCGGCGCGCCGACGACGCCGCTCGCGCCGCGCATCGTCAAGGCTCGCGTGCCGCCGCCCCCGCCCGCGGCGTCGCGCGTCGCGCCCGTCGCAGAGCGCGCCCCGCCGGCCTCGGCGTTCACGCCGGTCGTCGGGTTTCCGGGCGCGTTCGTGGTGAGCGGGCTTCCTCGCGCGGCGCAGGTCACGATCCTCGGTGAGCGTCTCCCGCTCGAGCCCGAGGGCGTGCCCATGGTCGGGGCGTGCGCGCTGTCGACGGAGGGCGAGGTCTGGTGCTTTCGCTATCGCGACGAGCCCGAGCCGGACGGGTGGCCGGAGATGCCCACCGCGCCGACGCGCTTCGGCGACGTCGGCCATGCCGACGCGATCTCGGGTCTCAACGCGCTCGTCGACGGGACGGTCCATCTCCTCTCCGGCGGCGTCGAGACGAAGGGAGTCGGCGCCACGGCGCTCGCCGACGACGGCGCGGCTTGCGCGATCCGTCGTGATGGACACGTCGCCTGTTGGTATGCCGTCGCGCCTTGGGACGACGCCTCGAGCGGGGACGAAGTGCCGCTCGTCCACGACGCGACGCGGGTCGCGGTCGGTCGATTCGGTGGCTGCGCGGTGGAGAGGTCCGGGCGGCTCGCGTGCTGGGGCGCGGCGTCCTTGATCGGCTGGGCGCCCGGAGGTCCCGGGTTTCGCGTCCCACCGCCGACGCGCGCCGCCGTGCTCCGCGGCATCGAGGACGTGGTCGACGTGTCACTCGGCCCTGCGTTTCCTTGCCTCGTGCGTCGCTCGGGTCACGTCGTCTGCTGGTTTCCCGAGGACGCGACGTCGCTCTTCCCGCAGAACCCGCTGCCGCCCGAGGGGCGCGTCGTCGACGTCGACGACGCCGTGTCGGTGAGCGGCGATCTCCTCCTCGAGCGAAGCGGCCACGTCCGCGCGCTGCGCTTCGACTTCGACGACGCGGGAGGGACGCGCGTCTCGACGCAGCCGTTCGGCGAGGCGGCGCTCGTCGACGTCGCGTCGCTCGACGGCTCGCGGTCTTCGGGGTGCGCGGTGAGGCGCGGCGGCGAGGTCGTGTGCTGGGGGACGGGGCTCCCGTCGCCGTGACGAAGCGCGTCGGCGTTTCCTTGGCCTCGCCGCGCGCGCTTCCTTACGCTTTCGATCGCATGAAGCCCTACGTCAGCACCATTCTCTCTCGCAAGATCCACCGTCGGAGCTTTCGCCGACAGGTCCTCATGGGCTGCCAGGTCGTGCGCGAGCGCGACTTTCGCCTCGTGTCGAGCGTGGCCTTCGATCTCTCGACCGACGGCGCGCTCGTCCTCTCCGGCGAGCGGGTCCTCACCGGAGAGCCGCTCATCGTGAGCTTTCGCGCGCCGAGGACGAACGAGTGGTTCGATCTCGAGGCGACCGTCGCGCGCGTGATCCACGGCCGCCGCGAAGGCGATCCCGGGCGCTGCCTCGGCCTCGCGTTCCACTCGGTCGGAGAGGGCGATCAGCACCGCCTCTTCGAGGGCATTCGCGGCCTGCCGCCCGCCGCGTCGGCCTTCGAGCGCTGTTGAGCTCTACTTGCGCTTGGCCTCTTCCTCGGCGCGCTTGAGCTCCTCCTTGGCCTCCTTCGCGACGTCCTTGTCCTTGTCCTTCACGTAGGTCGGCAGCACGTCCTTCGCGCGCTTGGGATCGCAGTTGCGGAAGAGGTCGAGCCACGACCGCTTG
The DNA here is from genome assembly GCA_964467935.1 of uncultured Polyangiaceae bacterium. Taxonomy (GTDB): domain Bacteria; phylum Myxococcota_A; class Polyangia; order Polyangiales; family Polyangiaceae; genus CAYYKK01. The sequence continues at coordinate 17,555 of CAYYKK010000065.1, read as the reverse complement.
CGCCACGCGTCGTCGACGAGCGGCGTGACCTTCACCGCGATGTCGAAGACGCGCTTCTTGAGGTCGTCCGTCGCGGTGCCGCGCCAGCAGATGCTCGACAAGGGCGAGCGCAGATCGAGCCCGTCGTTGCCGAGGAGCTTCTTCGGATCGGCGGCGCGCTTCTCCGCCTCGGCGACGGCGAGCGTCTGCATGCCGTCGCACTTGCTGCTGCTCGCCGCCTCGATCGCGTCCTCGGCGAGCCGATCGGTCCGCGCGAGCTGCCCCTTCAGGGTCGCGCAGATCTCGGGGCTCGGGCGCGTGCGGCCGTTGCCGGAGAGCGAGGTGATCGCGCCTCGACGCACGGAGTTGTCGGGGTCGTCGAGGAACGTCTTGACGAGATCGAGCGAGAACGCGTTCGGGTGCTGCGGCAGGAGCGTCGACGCGAAGGTCTGACGGAGGTCGACCGACGGGTGCTTCGCGAAGGCCTTCATCGGCGCGGTGAGGCCGGTGCGCTCCGCGTCGATGAAGGCGGCGAAGCGGCCGTACTGTCCGAGGAGGTGGGGCTCGCGCTCCTTGTCGATGACGGCGAGCAAGCGCTCGGCGTGCTTCTTGTCGGCGAAGAAGGCCCGGCCCGCGGAGAAGCCGCGCTCGACCGCGAGGGTGCGCGTGCGCACGTCGTCGTCCTCGAGCATCTTGAGGATCGTCGCGTTCGCGCTGCCGCCCTCGAACAGATCGTCGTTGTCGCGGGCCCACGCCTTGAACGCGGCGCACTCCCAGTCGAAGCGACCATTTTCGAAGGCGCAGCTCTTCGCCGCCGTGGCGAGCTGCATCACGTCGGGGTCGGGCGTGTCGCTCGCGCTCGCGCCGCCGTCGGTGCAGGGCGCGGCCGGGACGGCGGAGGGGGGCGGCGTGGGCGGCGCGTCCGGGACCTTCGCGGGACAAGGGACGCTCGGGCCGCCGCAGGCGGCGACGAGGAGGAACGAGAGCGGGGTGATCTTCTTCATCGGCGCCGAACGTAGCGGCCGCTGCGTTCGGCGCGCAAGTGCGCACGCGCGGCGGGGCTCGTCGCGCTCAGAGGCACGAGCCGAACGGCTGCGCCTCGCAGCTGCCGCGACCGAGGGCGACGCGCGCCTCGCCCTCGCTCCGGGTGCGCGAGACGTCGAGGCGCACGACCGTCGAGCGAGGATGTCCGAGTCGGCTCTTCGTCTCGAGCTTCGCGCCCGTCGCCTTGATCCAAGGACCCAGGTTCCATGGGGCCACGGTGATCTCGGTGTGCGCGGCGCGGCCTCGCTCGAGGCTCAGCGCCGCGGTCGAGAAGATCGACTCCGCGTCGCTGGGCCACACGACGTGGAGCACGTCTCGGCCCTCCTTGCAGTCGTCGCAATTCGTTCGATACGCGTAGACGAGGCCGGTGACGAGCGGCACCGCCTCCGCGTCGACCTCGCGCGCCACGCGGATCTCCCTCGTGCCGAGGCGCGTCTCCACGTCGCGCGTGACGACGCGGAGGCGCCCACCGGGCAGCGGATCGATCGTCGTCGTCGCGCCGTCGGCCCAATGAAAGATCCCATTTTCGTCGGGCGCGTAGACGCAGCGCTCGAGCGCGTCGGTCATGGACGTGGTCCGCCAGTCGAGCCGGAGCGTCGCCGCGGCGTGGTGCGGGATCGCCGCGCACCCGTTCTTCCAGACGATCTGATCGGAGGCGAGCGCCTCGCCCTTCGCGTCGGCGGACTTCGCGTCCCACGCGATGGGCGCGTGCGTCTCGACGACGGGGATCGCGTCGAGGTCCACATGGACGCCGTCGAGGACGAGGGGCGGCGGGCTCGAGGCGATCAACGCGCGCTCCGCGGGCGACGCGGCGTCGGCGGGGAGCGGCGCGAGCGGGTCGGGAGGGGCGAACGAGGCAGCGACGGCGGTCGGCTCCGCGGCCGGCGCGATCGAGCTCATGTACGCGACCAGCGCGGCGCGCTCGTCGGCGTCGAGGTGCCGCACGTGCCCCATCTCGTCGGCGCCCTTCGCGAGCAGCGCGTCGAGCGACGGGTAGCGACCGTCGTGGAAGTACGGCGCGCTCGCGGACACGAACGCGAGCGAAGGCGTGTCGAAGCGCGTGCTCGCCTCTTCGCGGTGCCCCGAGCCGACGTCGTGTCGCGCGCGATCGGTGCTCCCCTCCGCGTGACAGCTCCCGCAGCCCTGCTTCGGATCGTGGAAGAGCGCGCGACCCGCGCGCACGCGATCGTCGTCGACGCGCACGGGCACGGGCGCCTTCATCGAGACGAGGTAGTGCTCCAGCGCGTCGAGGTCCGCGCGGTCGCTCTTCTTGCCGAAGCCGGCGCCGCCGAGGCGGTGCATCGTCTCGCCGAGGTGGCTGTCGAGCGTGGGGTGTTTGCCGAACCAGCCGTAGGGGCCCGAGCCGTCGACGCGCCCCGCGAGCGCGATCGTCTGGCGCGGGCCGTCGGGCGTCGACCACGTGTTGCCGTCGTCGCGGCCGTCCGGGTGACAGCTCGCGCACGCGCGGCCGTCGGAGGAGACGCGCAGATCGAAGCTGTCGTGGAAGATCACGCGCCCGCGCTCGAACGCGAGATCGCGCGGGCGCTCGCGGCGCGACACGGCGACGCGGACGGCATCGGTCACGCCGGAGAGGGGGATCACCGAGACCTCGCGCGCGAACTCGGACCAGACGACCACGCGGCTCGCGTCGAGGGCGATGCCGAGCGGACCCTCGGGGACGCGGACGCGCCTGCGGAGGGCGTGCATCGCGCCGTCCGCCCGGCCGTCGAGCTCGAGGAGCTCGTCGGTGCCCGCGCACGCGACGAAGAGCCTCCCACCGGGCGCCGCGGCGGCCGCGCGCGGGAGCATGCAAGCGCGCGTCGAGGGGACGGTCTGGCTCGCGACGTCGACGCGCAAGGCAGAGGCGCTCTCGACGTCGACGATCCCGACGAACGGCTTGATGGGGATCTCGGTGCTGCCGTAGGCGCCGGTGATCTTGGGCTCGCCCGGATCGACGGTGACCATCGGGGCATAGAGGCGACCCTCGGCGCTCGCGAGCGAGAAGGCCTGTCCGCCGTGGATCTTCTCCGGCTCCGGACCCGGCTCGTCGCGCGTGCGGAGGGCGACGCCGTCGGGCTTCCGGCCTCCGAGGACGTCCACGCTCGCGAGCTCGCCGCTCGTCGTGTCGACGACGCTCAGCTCCGACGACGTCATGTGGCTCACGTAGGCGCGGTGATCGAGCACGAGCACGGCGCGCGGATCGCGAGGGAGCGCGACGACGAAGCGCGGCGCGAGATCGGATCCACCGAGCGCCGTGAGCGCGTGGCCATAGCCGCTCGCGACGAGGACCTCCTCCGCTTCTCCTTCGACCTCGGTCGCGCCGAGGCCGACCGGCTCGCTCGCGACCGGCGCGGCGCAGCGCATCTCGAGCGGCGACTCGATTCGCGACGCGGGCTCGAGCACCACGAGCTCGTTGCGGTCGCGCAGCGCCGCGACGAGCCGGCCGTCTCGGAGCGCGACGAGCGCGGAGGGGGCTCCGTCGACGGGCGTGACGGCGATCTCGCGCCCCGCGCCGACGTCGATCGTGTGCACGGCGTCCTCGTCCTCGTCGGCGACGTAGGCCAGCGTGCGATCGCCCGCGCGTGTGAGGACGACGCGATCGCCGCGACCCGCCGTGAGCGGGATCGGGTGGGCGGCGCGCAGGCTCTCGCAGCGCGCGGGAGAAGGGGTGGGAGGGATCGCGCTCGCGATCGGGGGAGGTGGGGGCCCGACGCGCGGGCCGCGAGCGACGTCCGGCGCCGAGCCGCACGCGAGAGCCGAGAGCGAGAGCGCGCCCGCGAACGCGAGCGACCGAGCGACCGACATGGGACCTCCGGGACGAGGGGCGATCCCTCTACGGCGATCCGTGACACGCGCCCCGCGGGCGCCGATCAGCGGCGCGGCGGGCTCGGGAGGCGCGCGCGGCCGACGACGCGCTCCCACACCGCCTGTCGCATCGCGTCGCCGAGGAGGCTCGGTGGCTCCTTCGTCGCGAGCGCGGCGGTGAGCGCCTTCGGGGCAGGCGCGCGGCGCCACGCAGCGCCGTCCCTCGCGGAGCGGCTCGTCGCGGGTCCCATGCGATCGATCTCGTAGTCGACCGCGGCCACGGCCTCTTCGATCGTCGAGAAGCGGCCCTTCGGCGCGCCGTCGAAGCGCACCTCCCATTTCTTCCCTCGCGGCGCCGCGAGCAGGACGAGCGCCTCGGTCGCGCGTCCGGGGCGACGCTCGAAATGGAGGCCGAGGCCGTGCCGCCCGAGCGAGAACCAGCCGTTGTCGCTGATGGCGCGCACCTCGGCGTCGGTGTGAAGGGTGAGGGGGCTGAAGGCGGCGGCGCGGTGCTGGATCTCCTCCAGGGTCACGGCGCCCGCTTCGACCTCGAAGCCCGGGTGATCGAGGACGATGCGTTGCCACACGCGCCTCGCTTCGCCCGCTTCGCCGCCCCGAAGATCCAAATCGCGCGGCGCGCCGAAGAGCGACGGCAGCGAGCAGAGGCTCAGCGTCGAGAGGTCGACGAAGTCGAGGACGAGGCAATCCTTCTTTCCCTCCGCGAGGCGCGTCCCCCGACCGACGCATTGCGCGTAGAGCCCCTCGGAGCGCGTCGGGCGCGCCATGGCGACGCAGGAGACGCCGGGATCGTCGAAGCCCTCGGTGAGGACGGCGACGTTCGTGAGCACCTGCGTGCGGCCCGCGCGAAAGTCGGCGAGCGCCTTCTGCCGCGCTTCGGCCGTCATCGCGCCGTGGACGATGCCGGCCGGCACGCCGAGCACGTTGAGCGCGCGGCAGAGGTTCTTCGCGTGGCTCACGTTCACCGTGAAGGCGATGGTGCGTCGATCGCGGGCGAGCTCCTGGATCGATCGGGCGACGAGCGCGTTGCGCTCTTCGATGTCGACGGCCGCGGCGAGCTCCTCCTCTTGGAAGTCGAGGCCCGTCGACGAGAGCCGCGTGAGATCGGCGGCGGTCGACACGCGGAAGCCGCGCAGCGGGGCGAGGTAGCCGTCGTCGATCATCTCGGGCAGCGATCGCGCGTAGACGATGCGCTCGAACACCTCGTCGAGGCCGCGCCCGTCGCCCCGGGCGGTCGTCGCGGTGAAGCCGAGCAGCGTGCCCGTGTAGTCGGCGTCGAACGCGCCGAGCTGTCGCAGGACGCGGAGGTTGTCGTCGGCCGCCGCGTGGTGGCACTCGTCGTAGACGACCAGGCCGATGTCGCGATCGCGAACGAGGCTTGCGAGGCGCGCTTCGCGCAGCGACCGAATGGAGCACACGAGCACGCTCGCCTCCGAAGGTGCGCGCCGAGCGCCCTGCTCGATCGCGACGACGCGGGCGCCGCCGAGCGCGCGCTCGAGCTTGTCGCGGGCCTGCGCGAGGAGCTCTTCGCGGTGCGCGAGGACGAGGACGTCTCGCTTCGCGAGGCCCGCGAGGTGCGAGAAGATCACCGTCTTGCCGGCGCCGGTCGGCAGGCACACGAGCATGCGGCGGACGCCGGCGCGCCGCGCGTCGAGCACCGCGCGGATCGCGTCGCGTTGATAGGGGCGTAGCGCGGGTGTCGTCACGAAGCCTCGCGAGTATGCCCCATCATCGACGCGAGCGAGCCCGAGTTGCGGACCCCGCGCGCGTCCTCGCCTCGCTCCTCCGACGTGCGCCTCTCCCGAGCGAACCCGTGAGGATCTCGACGGCGGCGCGCAACCTGATAGCGTGCCGGCTCATGTCGAGATCCGCCTCGATTGGAATGGTGATCGCGACCCTCTCGACGGCCGCGACGATCGAGGCGTGCGGCGCGCGCAGCGATCTCGGCGCGCTCGGCGTCGGCGGCGCCTCGAGCAGCACGGCAGCGGTGACGTCGAGCGCCTCGACGACCACGGCGAGCGTCACCGCGGGCGTGGGCGGCAACATCCCCACGTGCACGCCGCCCGATCAGGGCGAGGTCGTCGCGATGGGGCTCGGCGCGCCGATCGATCTCGTGCTCGACGGTCACATCGCATACCTGCTCACCGACGTCGACGTCACCGCGGTGCCCCTCTGCGGCGGCACGCCGCGCGTCGTCGCGCACCAGAAGGGCGGCGCCGTGAACGTGCCGTCGCTGTCGCTCGTCGGAGACCACCTCCGATGGGGCAGCGACGACGCGTCGGCCGGCAGCACGCTCTTCGACGCGACGACCGACGGCACGAGCGTGATCTCGACGCCCGCAGCCGCGAATCGGCTGATCGGGGTCGTCGCCGACGATCAGGGCGTCTACTGGGCGCGGGACGACGGCGCGCTGAAGGCCAACCAGAACGCCGCCCTCACGGGCGTCGTCGGGCCCATCGCGGCCTCCGCGCCGCTCTTCGTCGATCAAGGCTGGGTCTACTTCGCGTTCAGCACCGGCTCGGCCGCCAATGGATCGATGATCCGCGCGCGCACCGACGGCTCCTCGGTGGCCGGCATCGATCCGCCTTCGATCCCGGTCCCGACCGATTTCGTCGTCGACGGCCAGCAGATCTTCATGGTCCAAGAAGCCGCGAGCGAGCTGCGCTTGCTCGATCTCGGCACGCCCGTCGTGGAGACCCTCGCGGTGCTCGCCGGCGCGAGGGGCATCGGGCTCGACGCGAATTACCTCTACGTCGCCGACGACCAGGGCGTCGAGCGCGCGCATCGCGACGGGAGCCTCGTCGAGCTCCTGTGGGGCGGCAGCAAGGTCGTCGCCGTGGCCCAAGGGCTCGACGCCGTCGCTTGGATCGACGCCGCAGGCACGCTGTCGTGGCGTCGTAAACCCCAATAGGGTGGAGCTCGCGGGGCGGCACGCCGTGGGTCCCCCGGTCTGCGCCCGTGGATCCTGGACGCCATCGGAGGTAGGGGCTCCGCATGCGGATCCATGCGCTCGGTCTGTTCTCGTGCCTCGTCGGTTGCGGCGCGAGCCCCGGTACGTCGGCGGCGCCCCTCGCGGAGCCCGCGCCGGGCGAGCTCGCGCCTCCGGTGATCGGCAGTGCGCCGGTGCCGGTCGCGTCGGCCGAGGGCCCGACGGTGAAGGGGCCGTCGCTCGGCGGCTACTCGTTGGTCTTTCAGACGAAGACCGACGACTGGACGAACGAGATCGTCATCGCTCCGTGGGGAGACGTGGTGGCGATCGGCGGCCATCGCGCGCGCCTCCTCGCGCGCGACACGGGCAAAGAGCTCCTCTCGGTCTCGGTCTGCTACACGCAATCGGTCGACGCCGCCGCGTTCGTCGACGATCACCGCCTGATCCTCGCGTGCAAAGACGGCGTCGACGAAATCACGTTCCCCGAGGGACGGGTGAAGCGCCTCTTCAAGTTCCCGGTCGACATCAGCGAGACGGCCGTCGGTGGCGGGCGCGTCGTCGCAGGCGTCGACGGCTTCTTCCAGAAGGGCAACACCCACGTCACCGTGTATGCGATCGACGGCTTCTCGGTCGTCGACGAGTTCGACGCGAGCGGCAAGGTGGAGGCCGTCGCCATCTCCGACGATGGTCGAAAGGTCGCCGTCGGCACGGATCAGAGCGGCGTCGACGTGCGCGACGTCACCACGAAGACGAAGCAATCGTTCTTGCCGAACGACCACGAGCGGCACAGCACCGTGCATTGGTCGCCGGACGCGACGCGCGTCTTCACCGACGACACCGGATCGTGGGAGGGCGGCGAGATCGCCCTCGCCACCGGCAAGCCCGTCAATGGCTTCAAGACCGGATCGTGGCTGCGCGCCATTCGCTATCTCGACGACGGCCACGTGCTCGCGACCGGCTCCGACGGTCTGCGCCTCTTCTCGGGCGCGCGCGACGTCGCCGAGGCGCCGATCGAGAGGCTCGGCGAGGGCCTTGATCTGTCGGCCGACAAGAGCTTCTTCTGTGCGGCGGGACGAGACGGTCAGGTCGCGTGCTTCTCGAAGAAGCCCGTCGCGCCGACGACCTTCGTCGCGCGCGTCGCGCCCGCCGAGAGCCAGGGTGGATCGATCGGCGGGGCGACGAGCGCCGCCGCGCCGGTGAACGAGCTCGACGGGGTCCTCGTCTCGCGCGCCGGCAGGACGCTGACGCTCACGGTCACCCACCCCGAGGGCGTCCACGTGGGGCAGCACGGTGAGCTCTCCAAGCATTTCGAGCAGAACCTCGGCTTCGTCATCTCGGGCTTCATCACCATCGCGACCGTCGAGGTGAAGGCCATCGCGAAGGATCGGGTCACGCTCGCCATCGTGGAGGAGAAGTCGGAGATGCGGATGAACGGCAGGAAGGTGGATCACTTCACGCCGAAGAGCGCCGTGAAGCTCACGCTCACCGATTGAGCCGGACGACGATGCTCACTCGGACGAGGTCGTCGCGACGATCGATGGATTCGCCGCGCCGTCGCGCCACCAGACGTGGAACGTCACGCCCTCGCCCGGCATCGCCGGGCCGTAGTCGCCGAAGTTGCCGCTGAGATCGAGGAACGTGACGATGCGTGCCTTGCCCCGCTCGATCGGGAGGATCGCGTCGACGTAGGAGGGCTTGAGCTTCTGCGCCACCTCGTCCCATTCGAGCAAGTGGCCGTGCGCGGCGACGTGGACGTCCTTCGGGTCGCCCGCGACCAGGCTGACGCCGTAGTTCTCGTCGCAGCGGAGGCGGAGCCATTCGCGCACGAGCGTTCCTTTGCAGGCCGTCGTTCCCACGTCGATCTCCCGCGCGCTCGCCCACTCCTCGGCCTTGGGCAGCTGCGACCGCTCGACGGGAATGTCGGCGCCACGGGCGGCCGTGGGCGGCGGAGGCGCCGCGGTCGAGCCGGAGGGCGCGGCGCTCGCCGACGTCGCGGGATCGGCGCCGGAGGGGCCGGCTGCGACGACGAGCGCCGTGACGGAGAGGACGGCCGAGACCGCGGTCGCGGCGAGGGCGAATGCGCGGGAGAGAGGCTTCTTCATAGCGTCCTCAGATAGGCGACGAGCGAGGCCTGCTCGTCCGCGGTGAGCTGGCTCGTGTTGCCCATTCGATCGCCATTGGTCTTGATCAGATCCTCGAGCGTCGCCGCGCTCCCGTCGTGGAAGTAGGGGGCCGTGCCGCCGAGGAACGTGAGCGAGGGGACCTTGAAGGCCTGGTTGGGCTCGGCGTCCACGTCGCCCCGCGCAGGCAGCGCGGCCAACGTGACCACCTTTCGATCGGAGCCCCCGTCCGACAGATGACACGTATTGCATTGGGCTTTGGCGCCCTCATAGATCGCTTTGCCCTTCTTCTCGACGTCGCTCAGCTCGCGCACGAGCGTGGGCGGCGGCACGAGACCGGAGCGAATGAAGTCGGCGAGGTAGTCGATCTTGGCGACGTCCTGTCCGACGCTCTGATCGGTGTCGCTCGACTCCCAGGCGGCGCGGTGGAGGTGGAAGCCTTCGACGAGCCGCTCGAGCAAGTCGTGGTTCTGGCCGTGCCAACCATAAGGGCCGTCCGCGCGCACCCGGCCGGCGAGCATCGGCGTCTGGCGCGGGAAGAGCTTCGTCGCGTCGTCGGGCGCGTCGTCGGTCTTCAGGAGGGCGCGCGAAGCGACGAAGCGCTGGTCTTTGGGTCCGAAGCCGCCGAGCTCGCCTTGGCGCCACACGTACCCGTCGTCCCGGCCCTCGGGGTGGCAGGAGGCGCACGCGAGGCCGCCGCTCACCGTTCGGCTGATCGCGTTGGCGAAGAGGCGTCGACCGAGCGCCGCGTCGCGCGGCAGCCCATCCTCCGCGAAATGGAGCCAGGTGACGGCGCCCGTCGAGAGATCGATGCGCGCGAGGTCGAACGTCGATCGGCAGAGGACGAGGAGCGCCTTCTCGTCTCGCGTCAATGCGAGGCCGGTCGGCGCGCCCCCGCGCGTGGGGTATTCGCCATAGAGATCGTAATCACGGCCGAGCGGGTAGGTCGCCTCGACGTCCATCGCCGGATCGGGGACCTGGGTGCCGAGCTCGGCGACCTCGTCGGAGCCTTCGCTGGCGACGAGGAGGGTGTTCGTCGAGCGACGATAGACGACCGCCCGCGGCTGGAGAATGGAGCGGGTCGGGGACGGCGGCGTCCGAATGCGTGCGGTCCACTCGGGGCCATTCATCACCTGCGTCGAGTCCGTCTCGGCGGACGGCGCCTGCGCGACGCGCGTGGGCTGCAGATGAGCGCCGGACGGCACGTCGAAGGCGTCGACCGTGGGCGCGCCCCACCACGAGCCGATGCCCTGCGCGCCGAGCGCGTGGCGGGGCACGTAGACGGTCTTGCCGTCGGATCCGAAGACGAGCCCGTACGCGAGCGACGCCGTCGGCTCGTGGCCGGTGACGGCGCGCGCCGGCGCTGCAGCGAGCGCTTGCGCTGCGATCTTCGGTGTCCCGCCGACGTCGTCGATGCGCGTGAGCGCCGTCCCGACGAGGTGCGAGACGAACGCGGTCTTGCCGTCCGGCGCGATGGCGACCCCGCGCGGCTCGCGCGCGACGTGCTCGTGCGCGACGAGCTTCATGCTCGCCGGGTCGGCGACGTCGACGATCGAGATCTCGGCCGACCACGCGCTCGTCACGACGGCGCGCTTTCGATCGGGCGTGATCGCGAGACCCCACGCGTCGGGCGCGAGCGTGATCCGGCCGATCTCCACGAGCCCCGCGTTCGCGTCGGGCTTGAGCGCGAGGAGGAGCCCTCCCTGGCTCTGCCGCAGCACGCTCGGATCGAGCGACAAGGGCGGCGTCCCTTTGCGAGGAGGCGGCGGCGGCTTCGGTGGCCGCGCGCTCGACGCGGAGGCGGACGGGTGCGCGGAGGCCGCGGGGTGCCTCGGCGCGCTCGACGCCGAGGGCGCGCTCGAAGGGGCAGGCGGGCTCGACGCGGAGGCGGAGGGAGCGGCGGAACCGTCGGGCGCCGCCGCGGCGGGTGGGCGCAGCCGCTTCGGGATCGACACCTTGGTGGCGTCGAGCGGACGCGCGCCCTCGGGGAGCGGAAGGGCGCCGCGCATCGTCTCGTGGAGGGTGCGGCTCGCGTCGGTGGGGAGCGTGCGGACGGTGACGAACACCACGCCGTCGAGCGCGACGACCTGCGCCGGCGGACCGGGCAGCGGGACGACCTTCGTCGCGGCGCTGAGGTCGGCCGCCGCGAGCACGAGCGCCTCGTGGTCCTCGTCGGCGACGACGAGCAGCGACTCGTCCGGCAAGAGAGCGATGGCGTCGCCTTGGGTCGAGAGAGGCTCGCGCGGCGCGGCGGACGGCGTGGCCGAGGCGTTCGAGCCGCTCGCCGCGACGGACGCGGAGCTCGCGGTCGGGTTCGATCGATCGCCGCACGCGACCGCGAAGAGCGTCGCCGTCGTCAGGGTGAACGCGAGGGCTCGGCCCGCGCGAAGAAAGGTGATCTGCATCGAGATGGGGTCCCTCGCACGAAAAACGCCGCTGGGCCGGAGGATAGTCCTAGACCGGGCAGGCTTGGCCGGGGAGCCACACCCACAGCCCCTGGACGCATTTCGTCTCGACACCGCTCACGCCGCAAGGCTGACCGTAGACGCAGTCTCGTCCCTCGGGCGCGCACGTCGTGCCTTCGTTGGGCAATGCCGATGGGCAGCCGGTCGCGGGCGTCGAGCACTGCCAATGCGGCGGGGGCGCCATGCAGGGACCGCCGCCGCTGCACGCGGAGCAGCCGCACATCGTGCCGTCGCCATAAGCGCAGAAGTCTCCGTCGATCGCGCACACGCTGCCCGCGGCGGGCGGCGCGCCGCCGCAGACGTCGCCCCCGCTCGGAGGCGAGCAGGCGGCGTGGTGAACCACCCATTGTCCTTGCGTGCATTCGCTCGCGTCGCGGCATTCGTGGCGCGGATCGGTGCCGTAGGAGCACGCGAGGCCTTCGATCGCGCACGCGCCCGTGGGGAGCGCCGCGGGGCAGGGGCTCATCACCCCACCGCTCGCGGTCGAGCCCGGGCCGGTCGACGTGGAGACGCTGGTGCCCGAGGTGCTCGTGCCGGCCCCGGCGCCGCCGGCGCCGACCTGCACGGTGCCCCCGCAAGCGAGGAGCGGGAGCGAGAGAATCGATGACGCGAAGAGGCCGAAGCGATGCATGAAGACACCTCCAAGTGCCTCTCACGCTACCCGATCGATCCGGCGCTGGCGAACCGCACGCGGTTCGAGGCCGAGGGGACGACGCCTCGCCTCCGGCGCCAGGCGCCGTCACGCCGAGGGCGCTTCTCCGTCCGACCGGCGGAGCCGCCGCACGCCCCAGAGGGTCGAAACGACGACGACCAAGGCGACGCCGACGCCGATCCAGGTCCCCGTCGGGAGCGCTCGCGCCGCGTCGACGAGGCGCTGGCCGAAGAAGCTGACCAGGAAGAGCGGAAGGACGTAGCCGGCGAGCGAGCCCCAGAAGTGCGTGCCGAACCGCACCTTGGAGACGCCGAAGAACGCGTGGAGCAGCGGCGGCATCCAGAAGATGAGACGCAAGAGAAACACAGTCCCAAAAGCGCGGCGCTGCAGGGCCTCGTCGTATTTGCGGAAGCGGCTCGGGATCCGCGGCGACAGCCAGTCGCGCGCCACGAACCGCGCGAAGGAGAAGCCCACGACGCTCGCCGCCATGGTGCCGACCATCGAGAGCGCGAAGGCGATCGGCCACGGCCAGATGAGCGGCGCCGCGAAGATGAAGATCGTCCCGGGCACCCCGAACGGCTGCAGGACGGTGTAAGCGAGGACGAAGGCGAGGTAGCCCCACGCGCCGAGCTCGACGAGCGATCGAGCGAGCCTCGCGGGCTCGCCGACCTGATCGAACACGCCCGCCCATTTCGCGAGGCCGAGGAGGGCGACGACGAGGACGACGAGGGCGATCCTCGCCGTTCGGGGAGTGGGGCGCGGCGTCAAGGCGCCTCGGAGTAGCACGGCGCGCGCGTCGCCGCTCTCCCCCGGGCCGGCGTCACAGCCGAAAAAAGGGCGCCCCGGGGGGCGGCGCTTTCGGCGAGGATTCGGGGATGAGAGCTCACCTGTCGCGCGCGGGTCTCCTCGCGCTCCTCGCGTCGGCGATCGATGCGTCGTGTGATCCCATGGGCCGCACGGGGCTCCCGGTCGACGGCACCGGGGGCGCGACCGCGAGCGTCTCGAGCTCGGTGAGCGGCACGACGGCCGCGAGCACCGCGAGCGAGGCCTCGAGCAGCGCGTCGAGCGGCGTGTCCAGCAGCGCGAGCGGCGGTGGGGCGCCGCCCACGCCGCGCCGCCCGTTCCTCGTCGGCGCGAGCCTGCGCGTCGCCGGGACGCGCGCGTCGATCGCGTGGTCGGGTCGCGACGAAGAGGCGGACGAGGTCCAGAGGCTGGCGCCGGCGACCCGTGATCTGCTCGCGCAGACGTGGCTGCGCGACGCGCAGGAAGAGCACGCGTCGATCGCCGCGTTCGCGCGGTTCACGCTGCACCTCTTGGCCGTGGGCGCTCCGCCGCAGATGATCCGCGAGAGCCAGCGAGCGTCGCTCGACGAGGTGCGGCACGCGGAGGACTGCTTCGCGCTCGCGCGCAGGTACGGCGCCGGTGAGCACGGGCCCGCGGGGCTCGATTTCGAAGGGGCGATGGCGAGCACGTCGCTCGGGGACATCGTGGCGATCGCCGCCGAGGAGGGGTGCGTGGGTGAGACGCTCGGCGCCGCCCTCGCCGTCGAACAGGTGCGGCGGTGCGTCGACGCCCGCGCGAAGGCGGTGCTCACGCGGATCGCGCGCGACGAGTCGCGACACGCCGAGCTCGCGTGGGCGTTCGTCGCGTGGGCGGCGAGCCGTGGGGGGCCCGAAGTGCGAGAGCGTGCGCTCGCCGCGATCGACGCCGCGGACCGCGCGTCGCTCGCGACGCCGCTCCGCAGCTACGACGGGATCGATCTCGAGGCGCTCCGCGCCCACGGCCGAACGACCTGCCTCGAGGCGCGCGAGATCACGCGCGCGACGCTCGAAGCCGTCGTACGCCCGGCGCGCGATCGGCTGGCGCGCGCGACCGCCGCTTGACGTCGATCGCCGCCTCGTACGGGCGCTGATTCCGTAGCGTCGCCAATCATCCGTCAGGTTCGATCGGAGGGCTCGAGGGGATGGAGCGAAGTGCCGTCCTGCTCTACGTTGAAGGCTCCGCAAGGATGACGCTCCCCCTCCTCTCGCCGGGCCCCGACGCGCGCTTCCTGTCGAGCGCCAAAGGATCGCTCGAGATCTGGACCGCGACGCCGAGGGTCGTCGTGCAGCGGTGTCGTGGGCACGCTTCGCTCGGGTTCGCGGAGGCGATCACGAAGCGCGTCGATCCGCTCCTCGCGCGAGGCGTCCGACCCATCCTTTTCGACGATTGGGAGGAGCTCACGGGGTACGACGTCGAGGCCCGCGCCCACCTCACCGCGTGGACGGAGAAGAACGAGGCGCGGATCGCGGGCGTCCACATGCTCTTTCGATCGCGGCTCGTCGCGATGGGGGTGTCGGTCGCGGTCCTCTCGATCCGCAACATCATGACGACGTACTCCGATCGCGCGGCCTTCGAGCGCGCGCTCGCGGAAGCGGTGCGAGGCGATCGACGTCTCTCCTCGTCGCCGCCGGGCGCGCCGTGATCGCGGCCCGCGCGTGATACCGTGCTCCACGTGAGGGAGCGTCGCGCGCCCATGGCTGCGGGGACCCTGCTCGCGCTGGCGGCAGCGGCGAGCTTCGGCGTGACCACGCCGTTCGTCGCGCGCGCCGCGCGGACGACGGGGCCGCTCACGACCGCCGTGCTCCTCTATGCCGGCGCCGCGCTCTCGGCGCTCGTCTCGCTGCGCCTGCGGCGGTCGCGGGGCGCGCCGCTCTCGCGCGCGCACGCGGGGCGCCTCGTCCTCATGGCCGCGTTCGGCGCCGGGATCGCGCCGACCGCCCTCGCGTTCGGCCTCGCACGCACCGGCGCGCTCACCGGCTCGCTCCTGCTGCACCTCGAGGCCGTGCTCACCGCGCTCTTCGCGTGGCTCGTTCACCGCGAGCACGTGGGCCGGCGCGCGCTCGTCGCGCTCGGCACGATGGGGCTCGCCGGCGTGGTCCTCACCGCGGGCGCGACCAGCGATCCCGGGGGCAGCGTCCTCGGGGCGCTCGCGGTGGTCGGCGCGACCGCCGCCTGGGCGGTCGACAACACCCTCTCGCTGCGCCTCGCCGAGGTCGATCCGCGGCGCGTCGTCACGGCGAAGGGCGCGCTCGGTGCGCTCGTCACGGCAACGCTCGCGGTCGCTCTCCGGGAGGATCGACCCGGCGAGGCGAGCGCCCTCCTCCTCTTCGTCTGCGGGGCGACCGGCTATGGCGCGAGCCTCGCCCTCTATCTCCTGGCGCAGCGTCGCATCGGCGCCGCCCGCACCGGATCGATCTTCGCCGTCGCGCCCTTCGTGGGCGCGGCGCTCGCGTGGGCGCTCGGCGACGCGTCGCCCTCGCCGGCCGCCGCCGTGGCCGCCGCGCTCTTCGCGGTGGGTCTCGCGCTCCACGGCACCGAGCGCCACCGCCATCTCCACCGGCACGCCGCGGTCGTGCACGAGCACGCTCACCGCCACGACGACGGGCACCACGATCACGCTCACGATCCGCCCGTCTCCGGCGAGCACACGCATCCGCACCGACACGAGGCGATCGAGCACGACCACGAGCACGCGCCGGACGTGCATCACGCGCACGAACACGGCTGAGCGACGCGATCGATCAGGGCTGGCAGGTGCCGTTCACGCAGAACTGGAACGAAGGGCAGGGTTTGTTGCAGCCGCCGCAGTCCTGCACGTTCGTCAGCACGTCGACGCACTTGCCACCGCAGTCGTTGGTCTCGGCGCCGCAGATGCATTGACCACCCTGGCACGTCGCGCCCGAGCCGCAGGCGTGCCCGCACGTCCCGCAGTTCGAGGGATCGGTGTTCGTGTCGGTGCACAGCGAGCCGCAGGTCGTCTGCCCCGAGAGGCAGCCGCACGTGCCGCCATTGCAAGCCTGGTTGCCGGCGCACGCGTGTCCGCACCCGCCGCAGTTGCCCGGGTCGTTCAGCGGATCGACGCAGCCGCCATGGCACGAAACGAAGCCGTTCTGGCAGGTGCACGCGCCCTGGTGACACGCTCCGCCCGGCCCGCAGACGACGCCGCACGCGCCGCAGTTCTCCGGGTCGTTCCTCAGGTTCGAGCAGGCGCCATTGCATTCGATTTGGTTGTGGGTGCAGCTCACGCGACAGTGCCCGTGGCTGCACACCTCGGACGCGCTACACGCGTTGCCGCACGCGCCGCAGTTGTCGTGATCGCTCGAGAGCTCGTGGCAGGCGTCGCCGCAGAACGTCTCGGCCGGAGGGCACGCGCACGCCCCGGAGACGCAGCTCTGCGAAGCGCCGCACGCGCGCCCGCACTGTCCACAGTTCTTGGTGTCGGCGTGCGTGTCGGCGCAGCCGTTCTGGCACGCGGTGAGCGTCCCCGGGCAGGCGCATTGGCCGGCGACGCAGGGCTCAGCCGCGCCGCACGCGTTGCCGCAGGAGCCGCAGTTCGAGGGATCCGAGCCGAGCGTCACGCAATGGTCGCCGCACGCCTGCGTCCCGCCGGGACAGGCGCATTGCGATCCGATGCACACTTGGCTCGGGTCGCAGGCCTTGCCGCAGCCGCCGCAATCGAGCGGATCGGACGCGACGTCGACGCAGCTCTGCCCGCACGTCGTGAATGGCGCCGAGCAGCTCGCGACGCACGCGCCCGCTTGGCAGAACGGCGTGGCGCCGTCGCACGCCTTGCCGCAGCCGCCGCAGTTCGCCGGATCGCTGGCGACGTCCGTGCAGGTGCCATTGCAGAGGCTCGACTGCGCCGGGCACGCGCATTGACCTCCGGAGCACGCCTCGCCCGAAGGGCAGGCCTTGCCGCACGCGCCGCAGTTCTTCGCGTCGCCCTTCGTGTCGACGCATTGGGTGCCGCACTTCTCGAGGCCGATCGCGCACTCCGATTGGCAGATCGAGTTCACGCAGGCGAGCCCGGCGTCGCACGCGTGGCCGCAGCCGCCGCAGTTCTGCGCGTCGCCCGAGGTGTCGACGCACGCGCTGCCGCAGGCGGTCTGTCCGGTCGGGCATGGCGTCGTCGGCGTCGGCGCGGGCGTGCACGAGCCGCTCGCGCCGCAGGTCGTCCCCGATGGACAGTCCGCCGCTTTGGAACACGTCACCGTGACGGTGTTCCCGCAGCTCGAGATCGCCGGAGCGACGACGAGGAGCGACGCGAGCCATGCGGCGAAGAAGAAGGGACGGCGTGACTCGTTCATGCTGCTCTCCATAGCGCGGCCGACCGCGCACGACGCGGGATCGGCGATGATCGTTTCTTCACGCTCCGAGGGCCCCGCCGGCGGCGCGACGGCCCGGCGTCAGAGCCTCCCGCGCGTCCGTGGGTTCCCGTAGAGACCCGACACGTCTCCCATGAGGGCGAGCGACGCGATCTCGCTGAGCACGCCGAGCGCGAACGGCTTCGACAAGAGCGTCGCGCCGAGCTCCTCGGCCTCGTCCCAGAGCTTCGGCTCGGGGAAGGCGCTCATGAGGATGCACGGCGCCGTGAAATGGCGCGCGCGCAGGTGTCGTATGACCTGGAGACCCGTCGAGCCCGGCATGCGGTGGTCCATGATGAGCAGATCGACCGGCCCCGCCTCCCACTCGGGAGAGGACAAGAGCCGAAGGAGATCGAC
>CAYYKK010000064.1:0-28367 GCA_964467935.1 uncultured Polyangiaceae bacterium | reverse complement strand
ATGCAGCCGCCGCCGACGCCGCCGCCGTGGCGCTCGAGCTGGTGCACTGCGCGTCGCTCGTGCACGACGATCTGCCGTGCTTCGACGACGCCCCGCTGCGACGTGGCGTGCCCTCGGTGCAGAAGGCGTTCGGCGAGGCCACGGCGGTGCTCGTCGGGGACGCGTTGCTCGTCTTGGCGTTCCAGACGCTGGCGCGCGCGCCGATGCAGAGGCCGGGATCGCTCGGCCGCATGATCGTGACGCTCGCCGAGGCGACGGGTCACCCGAACGGCATCATCGCCGGGCAGGCGTGGGAGTCCGAGCCCAAGGTGGCGCTCCTGACCTATCACCACGCGAAGACCGCGGCGCTCTTCGAGGCCGCGTGCGCGCTCGGCGCGATCGCGGCTGGCGCGGACGAGCGGGCGTGGCGCGAGGTCGGCAGGGCGCTCGGGCGCGCCTACCAAGTCGCCGACGACATCGTCGACGCGATCGGCAGCGAGCGCGACCATGGCAAGGCGTGCGGGCGCGACGCCGAGCACGGCCGCCCGAACGCGGTCGCTCAGCTCGGGGAGGAGGAGAGCTTCCGCCTCGTGGAGCGCCTCCTCACCGAGGCGACCGACGTGATCCCGCCGTGCCCTCACCGCGGCCCGCTGCGCGCGTGGCTCGCTACGGCGAGCCTCGGCGTGCTCAAGGTGCGGCGTCGTGGCGATGTCGCGAGGGCGCCGCGGGGGGGGCGAGAGACCAGCACCGCCGTCGTGCTGTCCGATGGCACCGACGGCTCGTAGCGTCGCGCCGACGGTCCTGCGTGAACCACGTGAGCTCCCCCCAATCGCCCCTTTAGTGTGGCGCTTCCGGTCGATGGCGGCGCGCGGCTGAGCGCACCGACAGCGCCGGCGACTCGAGCTCGCCGCGCCCTCCCGTGCTCGTCAGTCGTCGGGCCCACGGTGTGGAGCTCGACTGCGTGGACCTCGAAGTGTGAATTCAAACCGGCAGGAGTGCGTTCGCTGGGGTGAGCCTCGTTCGTCACGCAAGGGCGAACGGGCACGGCGAGCCCCGGCGCTCGAGCTCAGATCGAGTCGGTCCAGAATCGCGAAACGAGTCGAAGACGGCTGTCGGCGCCGATCTTCTCGAGCAGATCGGCGACGTGTTGCTCGACCGTTCGCGCGCTGACGCCGAGCGACACCGCAATTTCTTTGTTCGCATCCCCCATGGCCAGCCGGCGGACGATGTCCGACTGGCGAGGCGTGAGGCACCACGCGACGCGGACCTGGCCCAATCGAGCCTCGACCACGGCATCGCGGACGAGCGTCGCCGCGACGGATCCCGTGTTCGATCTCGGAAATAAAGATTCCTTCACGAAGCCAGGCGAACCCCGGTGCACGATTCCATAGGGAGCGGCAGTCCTCATCGACGGAGTCGCTGAGCATTCGCCGTGCCGAACGCCGCAAGCGAACCTGCGGACCGCTCCGGCTGAGTATGAGCGCGAATTCATTCGCTCGGCCGCTGCCCGAATGACCGGTTGCGACGTACCTCGTCGCGACGGCGCTCGTCGCCGCGACGGCTTCCGTCCCGCGGGCGAGCCATGGTATTCCCCGCCTCGTGGAAGGCCCGGTCGTCGCGCAGGACTCGACCGCGGGGGGCCGCGTGGGCAGACTCGTGGCGCGCTTGCTCGAGTGCGAGAGCCGTGGCGCATTCGTCGACGAATGCCTCGACGCGGTCGTCGATGCGATCGGCGCAGATCGCGGCCTCGTCGTGCTTCTCGACGGCGACGGATCGATCCTCTCCATCCAGGGCAGACGTCGCGGTCGCGCCCTCAGCCCAAGCGAACGCCAGGAGATCTCGCGCACCATCATCGCGGACGCGATGCGCGAGCGGCGGACCGTCGTTTGGGAACAAGACGCTTCCGCCGCCCGGAGCGACAGCATGGCCACGCTCGGTATTCTCGCCGCGGCGGCGACTCCCCTGCGACGGCCTCGCTGGCGCTCGCATACCGACTCGCTGATGGGCGCGCTCTACGTCGATTCGAAGAAGGTCCAAGGCGGGCTCGAGGGAGACCCCCGGGGCGCGCTCGACGTGGCCGCCATTGCGCTCGCATTGACCATCGAGCTCGCCGAGGGAGCCGACGAGTCGCGCGAACGGCTGCGGTGCCTCGCCTCGGTGGAGAGTCGCGGGTCAGCGCTCGAATTGGACGAGCTGCTCGCCCATGGGTCGCTCCGGAGGCTCCGCGCCGATGTGGAAATCGCGCTCGATTCCGCCGCCCCCGTGCTCGTCGTGGGCGAGTCGGGCACCGGCAAGACGGAGCTCGTGCGCGCGATGGCGAGGGCCAGTCGTCGTTTGCCCGTCGTGCGGTCGATGCTCGGGACGAGCGACGACCTCAACACGATCTCGTCGGAGCTCTTCGGGCACGCGAAGGGTGCGTTTTCTGGGGCCCTGGCGCGCCGCGCAGGGCTGGTCGAGCTGGCCGATGGAGGTACCTTGATCCTCGACGAGCTCTCGAATCTGACCGTCGAAGCGCAGAAGCTGCTGCTCGATTTCACCCAATATGGCGAATACCGGCCGCTCGGGTGGGACCGAGCCGAGCCGAAGCGCGCCGACGTCCGCATCTTCGTGTGCACCAACAAGGATCCGCTCGCCGCGATTCGAGAAGGGAAGCTGCGCGCGGATCTCTATTATCGGCTCGCGGGATCGGCGCTCCGAGTGCCCGCCCTCCGCGACCGCAGGGCCGACATCCCGGAGCTCGCCCAGAGGCACCTCGCGGGCCTCGACGCCGAGCGCCGCTGCGAGCTCTCGCCGGCGCTCGAGGGGCTGCTCATGAGCCCGGATCTCCCGTGGCGCGGAAACCTGCGCGAGCTCTTTGCGATCCTCACTCGCGCGTGGGAGCGCGCCCGGCGAAAATCGAAGACCGACTCCAAGATCGACCTCGACGCCGTGACCGCCGACGACTTCGGACTCGACGCGTTGCCGCGGTGGCAGCCTCCGCGGGCGCTCCTCGAGACGAGCGCCCCGACGCCGTCGGGCGCGGACCTCGGCGCAGCTTGGCGCAGCGTGCAGGCGGAGCGGGCTGCCGCAGAAGCCCGCGAAGCGAGCCTCATCGCCGCGGCGCTGGAGAAGCACGGCGGTGTGATCGCCCACGCCGCGCGTGAGCTCGGCATCGCCCGAACGAGCTTGTCGGGGCGCCTGGCCAGTCTGAGACCCGCCCCGCGAGGCGAGAGCGAATGAGCACCGGCGCCGCCGCACCAGACGGGCGGGAACGTATTGGTGGCTACGCACTGGGAACCGTCCTCGCCCAAGGGAGCACCGCGACGATTTACGAGGCATATGGAGCCGACCCAAAGCCGATAGCCCTCAAGGTGAGTCGCAGCGTTCGCGAGCCCCACCTGCGCGCGATGAACCGTGAGGTCACGACCCTTGCGCGTATCCGACACCCCGGCATCATTCCCATCCTCGCCCATGGCATCGAGGGGACGAAGCACTGGCTCGCGATGCCTCTCGTCACAGCGCCATCGCTGCGCCGGTGGGCGAGCGTCGCGCGCGACGAGCATGCCTTCGTGACCAGCGCATTGACGGTCGCGGCTGCGCTCGCGCGCACGCTCGCGTTTCTCCACGGTGAAGGCCTCGTCCATGGCGATCTCACACCCGACAACGTGCTCGTCCCCGACGAGGCCGCGCCCCTGCTCCTCGATTTCGGGCTCTCGACCCATTTCGCGGGCGGCACGAACCGGGAGCCGGTGGACGAGGTCGAGGTAGCAGGCACCGCAGCCTACATGGCGCCGGAGGTCATTTCGAAGTCCGTCGTGGACGGTCGCGCAGACCTCTACTCGCTCGGCTGCATCCTCCACGAGCTGCTCACCGGGCACCCGCCTTTCGACGGCACCGTCCGAGCCGTCTTGCGTGCTCACCTGGACCATCCCCCGAGCCCGCCGTCCGAGCGCGCGCCGGCGGTACCCAAGGACCTCGACGCGCTCGTTTTGCGCTTGCTCGCCAAGGACCCGACCTCGCGCCCGGCCTACGCGGACGACGTGGTGAGAGCCCTGGTGCGCCTCGGTGGACGACCGCCCTCCCACGCCGAGTGGCGCCCACGGCCGCACTTCTGCCGACCGGGGCTCGTCGGTCGCGAGGAGACGATCCGCCAGCTCGGCGTGTCTCTCGACGCGTTGGAGAAGGGGGAAGGCGGCGTCACCGTGCTGTCGGGCCCGAGCGGCATCGGCAAGAGCCGGCTGGCCTTGGAGATCGTTCGCGCCGCTTCGCGCAGGGGACTCCGAGTGCTCACGGGATCGAGCGCGGGGATGAGCGGTCACAGCTTCGGGCGCCCCGCGGCGACGCCGCTCGAGTCGATGATCGGCCCGCTCGCGACGATCGCAATGCGCGTTCGCGAGTGGGGAGTGGACGAGTCGCGGCGATTGCTCGGAGGCCGCGCCCGCGTCCTCGGAGCGGTCCTGCCCGAATTCGGCGACTTGGCTGACGACGCGGAGCCCCTGCCCCCACCCCTTCTCCCCGAGGCGGCTCGGCAGCGCCTCCTCGCGGCCCTCTCCGAGACGCTCGCGGCCATGGCCGACGCCAACCCGCTCCTCCTCGTCCTGGATGACTTGCAATGGGCGGACGACGTCACGGTCGCGTGGGTCGAGCAGGTCGCTCGAACCCAACGCTTCGCGAGAGTGCCCATTCGGATCCTCGGCGCGGCACGGCGGGACGAAGCCGATCCGAGGATCGATCGGCTCCTCGGCACTCCCGGGTTGGACCAAGTCCCGCTCTCGCGGCTCGACACGAGCGTGATCCCCACGATGGCCGCCATGATGCTCGGCGCCTCCGACAGTCCACCCGCCCTCGTGTCGTCCTTGGCCCGGGCGTCACGAGGAAATCCCTTCTTCGTCGCGGAGTATCTGCGCGCTGCCCTCGAAGCCGGCACGCTGCGGCGCAGCGACGAGGGACGCTGGGAAGTCCGCTCCGGCGGCGTGCTTCCCGAGGGCCAGGTGCCGATCGCGGAGCTCGTGTCACGGCGTTTGAAGACGCTGTCGGAAGAGGCGCGCGCGGGCGCCGGGGGCGTCGCCGTCCTCTCGGGGCAGGTCGCAGAGCCGCTCATCGCCAAGACGGGCTCATTCGACGCGAGCGTGCTCGGTCGAGGCCTCGACGAGCTGCGCACGCGGAGTGTGCTCGAGCTCGCGAGCGAAGGTTGGCGCTTCGAACACGACAACCTCCGAGAGCAGGTCTACGCGCTCATCGGCCCCGAGAGCAGGGGCCGACTCCACAAGGCGGCGGCCGTCGCGATGGAGCGAGAGCTCGAGACGGAGGAGCGCGCCCCCCTGCGCGCCCGCCTCTCGGGCCAGATTGGCATTCATTACATGGAGGCCGCCGAGCATGCGTCGGCATTCCCCCACCTGCAGGCCGCGGCGCAGGCAGCGTCGGCGAGCTATGCGAACCACGAGGCCGCGAGGTTGCTCCGGGCCGCACTCGTCGCGGCAGCGCATCGAGGCGTCTCCGACTCCATCCGGGCCGGCTTGGAGCGAGAGCTTGGCACCGCATTGAATGCGGTGGGTCTCATCGACGAGAGCAGGGAGCACCACGAGCGGGCCCTTCAGCTGCTGGGGAGCCCCTTTCCGAGGTCCCGTGCGGCTCTCGCAGGACGGACCCTCGTGAGCTTGGCGAAGGGGTTCTTCAAGAATCCTCGTAGGGACGCGACCGAAGAAGGCCTTCGTCGAATCGCGGACATCTACGGCTCGACCGAGGGGCTCTGCTTCTTGCTCTCCGACAACCTCGCATTGGTGCATACGGCCACGAGGCTGCGCGAGCTCGGCGCTCGGTCCGGGTCTCCAGCGCTCATGGCGCGTGGAAATGCCACTTTCGGGGCCATGCTCGGCCTCGTCCCGCTCCACGGCCTCGCCGATCGGATGTTGCGGAGATCCCAAGAGCTCGCTGCGATCTCGGAGGATCCATCGAGCTGCGCCTGGGTGGGAATGGTCGAAGCCTACTATCGCTGTGGAATGGCCGAATGGGAACGCGCGACCCACATGGCGAAATGGGGTCTCGAATTCGCGACGCGCTGCGGAGAGCTTCGGAGGCGCGAGGAGTGCCTGAGCATCCTCTGCGAGATCGAGTCGATGCGCGGGGACCCGGCGAGCGCGATCTCTCTCGCCGACGAAGGGTACGCGTCCGCCCTGTCGCGCGGCGACACCCAGACCCAGCTATGGGCGCTCTGCGACAAGGCGCGGATGCTCCTCGCGCTCGGCGCGCCCGAGCAGGCCCTCGCCGTGTGCAGCGCGGCCACGGAGGTCTTGCAGGAGACCATGCTCGCCGACCGAACGATGGTGGCGGGAATTGTCGCGCTCGCGTCGAGCCGCGTCGGCCGGGCGAGCGACGCGCACGAAAAGCTCCGTGAGGCCGTCGAGATCGGTGAGCGCGCAGACCCGGGCGTCTACCACGCAGTGCACGGTTGCATGGGCGCCGCGCAGGCTGGCCTCTCGCTCGCCGCGGGCTCGAAAGAGTCCTCGGACGACACGCTCGGCTGGGTCGAGCGCGCCATCGCGGTGCTGCGCCGATTCGGGCCCTCGTTCGCGGCCTCGAGACCGAGGTATTGGCTCTACTCGGGGCAGCTCGCGCTCGCGCGCGGGACACCGAGGAAGGCTGACAAGCACCTTCGCCGAGCCCTCGCTCTCGCCGAGCAGCTCGACATGCGCCTCGACGCCGTCGAGGCGCGCGCAGGGCTCGCGAGGCTGGCGCTGCCCGTCATTGACACAGCTGATGGATGACCGAGCCGCAATTGTTGACGAGGGTAGGGTCGCTGGCGCTCGCGGCCTCGATGAATGTGCAGCCCTTCGTGACACACCAATAAGGCATCGCCTTGTTCACGCGGATGTCCGTCCCGAACTCTGGGAAATTGCATTGGACATCGCTGTTGTTGCAGGTGCCGCAAATGTTGCACGGGCCGATGCTCTTTGGCGCGCCGGTCGAGGAGCTCGCCCCGACGCCGCCCAGGCCGGTGCTGGAGGTCATTTGTTGTGCCGCCGCCACGCACTGAGCGAGCTGGAGGGCGCCGGCCCTGTCGGTTCCGATCACCGCCTCACACGTCGCGGCGTCGGTGCAGTCCGCGATCGCCTTGGCCCGCTGACCTTCGTCCGGAGGACACACGGGCGCCGCTCCACCCGCGCCCGAGGCCGTCGCCTCCGACGGCTGGGACAGTCCGCATGATTGCAACTTGGACGCGAGGCGCTGGGCCGCGTCCACGCAGTCGTTCCCGGCGAAGACACCCGTGTTGCACGCGCCGAGGCCCAACAGGCAGAAGACGACGATGCCTCGGCGCGACGGATGCAGCAGACGCGGTCGCGAAGGCTCGAATGCAAAGAAGCCATTGCGTTTGCTCATAGTGGGATCCCCATTCCGATGTCGAGGGCGGCGCCGACGCCGTACAATCCTCGGTTGGTTCCGTCGGCGTAGGTCAGAAAGCCCCCGCTCAGCGTCGGGCCGCGCGCCGTGACCACGAGGGGAAAGCTCCCGGCGCACTTGCAGAACCGGATCCCCAGGGCGTCGGTGCTGGCCGCGAGCACTTTGTCCCCCGTCGATCCTCCCGGTAGGAAGATGAACCGCGCGTCCAGCGTCGGCGGCACGAGGCTCAGCCGAAAGCCGTTTCCGTCGAGGAGCTTGACGCCGGGAACGAAGCGAAAGGCGCCTACCCCGAACGCGACTCCGTTGGACCCTGCGACGTTCGCGTAGCCGACGCTCCCGCCAATCCACTCGGTCCCGACGAAGAGGCTGGTCTCGACGAACGTCGCCGAGCTGCTCAGGTCGGGGACGACGAGCCTCGTGACCCGGGGTTGCAGCGCGAGGATCAAGGGACTGGACGGCTCGGGCTCGCGCGGCTGTCGGACCACGGGAGGCGTCACCATCGTCCCGGGATCGTAAAACGGTATATCTTCAGCGGCCTCGCCTGGGGCCGCCACGCGGGCAGGCGCGGCCTGGGCCGCGACCGGCGCGGGAGCGCTCGGCGGGGGCGGTGCGGGTGGCGCCGGTGGCGCGAGCGGCGGTGGCGGCGAGGGTGGTGGGGCGACCGGCTGCGCGAACCCTCGCGACGGCGACGTCGTCGCGGCGATCCCGCCGAGCAAGATCCCCAGAGCGGCTCTCCTCCAGGGGCTCATCGCGTGCCCTCCTGGAACGACTGAACGAACGCCTGCGCCCCTGCCCGAATGAGCTGCAATCGCTCCGCCTTGTAGGGATCGAGGGCCGTCGCGGTCGCGTCTTGAACGGTGTCTTCGGCGCTCAGACGCGGCGGTGCGATCACCGCCGGCGAGACGGCGACCTCCCGTCTCGTCGGCTTCCACGGCTCTTGTTGGAGAGTCGGTGAGGGCGTGGCGCAGTCCGGACACGCGAGCAGGCGCGCGAAGAGGAAGCGCATTCCGGAGTTGCGCTGCATGGGAAAGATGACCGCTCTCCGGTAGAACCAAATGGACTCTCCCGCGGCCTTGTCGCCCACTCGCTCGTTGTTTCCGGTCAATACCGCCGTCGAATCGAGCACCGAGGACAGGGCGACGACCCCTTTGGCCTGGTCCCCTTGCCGCAGCACACCCTCGACGAAGGCGCCGAAGCCTCGCCGCGTGTCCTCGTCGAGGAGCTTCGGTCCGAGGACCTCTCCGCGCCCATTCGAGACGGAGTACTTCAGCGTGGTCTTCAGCGCGCTCCCCGACTTGATGTCCCCGGCCTCGAGGCTGTTGAACACGAACACGATGTCGGCGCCGAGCTTCTTTCCGGCGTTGTAGGTCGACAGGTTCTCCTGCTTCTCGAGCTTCCAGAGCGCGTCCCAGGAGAAGACCTGGTAGCCCGCGTTGGCCAGCGCCTTCTCGATCTCGCTGAGCCAGGGGCCGCACGTGGTCTGGAAGATCGTCTCGGTGTGCTGAGAAACGCCCGACACCTGCGACGCCGCCTCGTTGAGGCAGGAGTCTGGGAGTCGGATCGCCACCGAGTGGATCTTCGTCCGCACGTCGTCGTAACGGGGAGTGGCCTTCACCTCGACCTGAGGCGGCGTGGCCTCGACCCCTTGTCGGTATTCGACGAGCACGTACTCGAGCGTCGGCTTCGGGACCTTGACGGCCTGCTCCGGTCGTCCGCATCGCAGCACGCTCGGCGTGCACCCGACGAGCGGCGCGACCGCGAGCGCAGTGGTCACGAGCAGGCGCGCCATTCGACCCTGCGTCGCGGCAGTTGGATGCGGCGTACCCGACGATCCGAAAGGAGAGCAAAACGGTGAGGGCATCGTCTTCGGATATCGATCGTGCGTGGTCGGAGATACCCGTGAGATCACGGGGTCGACCTACGTGGTCCCACGGGTATCGCCGCGTCCTTGCTCGTGCACGATCGTAGGCACCGTGATGCTCCTCCGTGCTGCTCCAGCGCTCGTTGGTCTCTTGCTCGCCTCGGCGTGCAACCCCCCGGTGCAGCCCCCGCCGGGCGG
Organism: uncultured Polyangiaceae bacterium; assembly: GCA_964467935.1. GTDB lineage: Bacteria > Myxococcota_A > Polyangia > Polyangiales > Polyangiaceae > CAYYKK01. The sequence goes on along the minus strand of CAYYKK010000064.1, from coordinate 18,952 downwards.
TTCGGGCGGCGCCGCGGCGACCTTCAGCGGGTGCGGGGTTCCGTGCGACGCGCAGACCCCTTGCCAGGGCCAGGGCATGGCCTGCCTGCCCAAGGCCGGCGGGGGAATGGTGTGCAAGCCCGCGACCTGCCCGACTTGTCAGCAGGGGAAGTTCTGCGCGTACGACAGGATCACTTGTTCGCCCGTCGGATGCACGAGCAATGCATGCGGCTTCGCGTACACCGGGACCTGCGACGACTGCGTCAAGGCGAATTGTTGTGCACAAAACCAAGCTTGCGCGGCCGACCCTGCCTGTGTGGGGATCGTCACCTGCGCGGGGCCGTGCAAGGACTCAGCCTGTACGGCCGCATGCGAGAGTGGATTGCCGGCCGCCGCGGTCACGAAGTTCGAAGCCGCGATGGGATGCGACTTGGCCAGCTGCCAACCAGAGTGCTTTGGGGGCTCGACGACGTCGAGCTCCTCGAGCAGCAGCACGACCGCCGCTGGAACGGGTTCCTCGACAGGCAGCGGAATGGGATCCTGCCATCCTCCATGTCTCAGCAATCAAAGCTGCGTGGAGGCAGGCCCGCCGGGCTCGGGGGTGTTCGTCTGCAGCGGTGATGCCTGCGCCAACGTGACGTGCCCGACCGTGATCTGCACCAGCGGGTCCAACTCTGCGAACTTCTCGGGCTGTCAGAGCCTCCTCTCCTTGGGCAAGTTCGCTGCCGCGTGCAACCCCGCGATCAACTCCATCGACGCTGCGGCGACGCATTGCGTGGCGTCCCCTGCGAGCTCGATGCACTGCGTATTCCCGGACGGCAGCATCGACTGCCCTGCGATGTGGATTTCCCCCGGCGACGCGCTTTCGCCGGATCCCGTCTACGTGCAGGGGTGCTGCAGCGATGAGATCTACCTCCCAGGGGGTCCGGGCTCGTCTCCGCACTCGACGCCTTTTTGTGGCGTCCCGGCCACGATCGGCTGCGCGCCCATCGATCCGGGCAATGCGTTCTTCACGCCGGCTCCCTGAGCGTCTCGTCCGCGATGGCGCGACGAGGGCGCCTCACGGGATGGGCCCAGACCGCGCGGGGCCACCGCTTCGCTGCGCTCGAGCGGGAAGTCAGCGGCGGGCGGGCTCGTCGCGACTCGCGCTCTGCCGATCGGCGGGCGGGGTCGGTCGTCTGCGAAGCTCGGGATCGAGCGGGCGCCAATCGGCGTGATCGACCGCCGGGTGGACGGGCACGCGCAAGGGCCGCGTGCGAACGCGCTCGAGGCTCGTCGCTCCCCCGGTGATCGTCGGGACGTGGGCGAACGAAATGGCGGCGTAGAAGATGCGATAGTGAAAGAAGTTCTTCTGCACCATCACGTCGGCGCGCCTCGGATCGACGCCGAGCTCGCGCCAGAACTTCGGGTGAATGGGGAGCGGTGGCACCTCCGTCACGGCGAGCTCGAGGGTGCCGGACGAGAGCCGCACCGTGCGACCGAAGTCGCCCTCGAGGCGCGCCGAGACGACCGCGCGTAGGGGGACGACGGGCTGATCGTAGCCGGGCGTGCCGCGCAGCTCGACGTCGACCGCGGTTCCGATCGGGAGATCGAACGTGCGCCGCGCGAGCGCGGGATCGTGCACGGGCACGAGCGCGCGCAGGCCTCGCGCGTCGCGCACGAGCGCTTCGACGATGCGCGTGTTGCCGCCGGGCGCGCCCGCGCCGACGATGTCGTCGACGTCGACGAGCGTGACGGGACCGAGCCTGCGAAAGACGCTCTTCTCGGCTTCGGCGATGGCGTCGCGAGCCCCGAACATCGGCGGCAATGCGACGTGCCGAACGCCGAACGCGACGTCGGCGAGCTCGTCGGCGAGGCGCTCGGCGAGCGCGAGATCGCCGTCGGTCGACACGTGTACGGCCCAGCCGAGATCGTCGGCCGACGTGTACGGGTGCACCATGAAGAGGCTCGTCGAGACGACGCGCGGGTCCTTCTCCATCCGGCGCATGTGTCGAAAGACCTGCTTCATCGGGGACGTGAATGACAGCGTCGTCCCGCCGCCGAGCACCATCGGGAGCTTTCTCCAGGCGTGGACGGGGCGAATGATCCCGCGCAATGCGCGGACGAGGCGCGTCCCGGCGCGGAAGCCGGTGGGCGCGAGATCGACGTGCGGGTTCGTGCGATAAGCGACGAGCACGTCCGCGCCCTCGACGAGCCCTTCGGAGAGATTGGCGTGGAGATCGTAGCTGACGGCCACCTCGGCCGCAGGGCCGAGGGCGCGCCGCACGCGCCGGAGGATCACGGCTTCGGGCGCCTCACCGAGCCCGGATACTTCCATGGAGCCATGGAGCGCGAGGTACACGCCGTCGAGCTCGCCCGCACGCGCGATGGCATCCAAGAGCGAGCCGAGCATCCATTCGAAGGTCTCGCGCGAAATGGGGCCGCCCGGCACGGCGAGGTGCGACGTGAGCGGGACCGCCGTGACGCCACCTGCGACCCGCGCGGCCTGGACGAAGCCGCTGAGCTCGGCGTGCGGCAAATACCCCGCGAGCTCCGAGCCGCCGAGCGACGCTGCTTCGGCCAATGCCTCGCCCGCGAGGCAATGCATGCGCTCGAAATCGCGGCGCGTCGTCTCGATCGGCGAATACGCATTCGCCTCGTGGAAGATGCGTCCATAGCCGATGCGGAGCGGACGAACGCCACGTCCGAAGGCGGCGCCGAGCGAAGCGGCGCGGGCTCGGGCTCGCTCGAGGAGGGAGGGACGGGTCATCGTGATGGGGCCTTTCGAGAGGAGGGGCGGCGCGGGGGCTTCGGGCTCTTCGCGCGCTCGTCTCCGCGAAGGGCGCGACGCGCACGCGGACGGCTCGACTCCGCGTCGCGTTTCAATGGCGCGAGGAGCCGCTCCCACAGGGTCGCGTGAATGGGAGCCAGATCGGCGCCCGTCATCACCCGCTGGACCATCAGGCCGTCGGTCACGGCGCGCACGAGGCTCACCACCGCGTCGGCGTCGCACGGCGCGACGGTGCCGGCGCGGATCCCCTCGCGAATGCGATCGGCCGCGGCGCGCCGGTGGGCCTCGAATACCTGGTTTCCGGCGGCCATGATCTCGGCGAGGCGTCCGCCGCTCGACGCCACGGCCTGGCTCAGGAGCAGGATGCGCGCCTCGCGGCCGTGGTGGAACGCGTGCACCGCCCGGATCTGCGCGTAGAGCCGGTCGATCGGGTGCTCATGCTCCTCGATGCGCGCGAGCACGAACGCCGCCTGCTCGGTGAGCAGCGCGACGAGCGCGGTCTCGACCACGTGGGCCCGCGTCGGGAAGTGGTAGAGGAACGTCGGACGCTTGATGCCGAGCTCCTCGGCGAGGCGCGCGATGGGGACGTCGAGCCCGTCGCGCGCGAGCACCAGGGCGGCGCGGCGAGCGAGCTCGAGCTTCTTCTCGGGGTCCGGAGGGCGAGGCATCGGGAAACCTGACGAAGTGTCAATGAACGTTTCCTGACGAAGTGTCAAGCCCGATCCCCCACCACCGCATCAGCAAGGGGGCGATCGCTACGGGATCTGGCAATCGAGCTGGTTGCCCGTGCCGCCGCAGGGGATGTTGCCGCAGATCATCTGCCCCATGCACGCGCAGGAGGGCGTGCCATTGCACTCGGGCGGCACGTCGACGCAATGTCGCTTCATGATGCCGCCACCGTAAAAGACGCAGGCCTGCGTCGCCGTGCACGCCGCGCAGTCGTCGACGAACGCGCATTGGGTCACCGGCACGCATTGCTGCGTCCAGCAGAGCCCGTCGACCAGGTTCGTCTCTCCGGCGGGACACACGGGCTGCGGCGTGAGGCACGTCACCTTGGAGCCGTCGCAGTCGAACGCGGCGATGCAGCGCCCTGCCTGGCAATCGACGGTGGGCGTCACGCCGAGCGCCATGCACGCGCTCTGCAGGCACTGCTGGCTGCACTGCGGATCCATCTTGGTCTTCGGGATCGCCTCGCAGTTGCAGCAGTCGTCGACGAGCTTGCAGTCCGCCGCGGTCGCGCACTCGGCCTGCGCCATGCCACCGCCAGTGGACGAGCTCGAGGTGGTGGAGCCCGAGGATGACGTCGTGGTCGCGCTCGACGAGGTGGAGCCGGTGCCCGTCGTCGTGCCCGTGCCCGTCGTGGCCGAGGTCGTCCCTCCACCGGCCCCCCCGGCGCCGCCGCCTCCGCTACAGCCGAGCAGCGACGGGGTCAGGGAGACGACGAGACAGGCGGAGACGGCGAGGGAAGGGAGCGCAAGCTTCATGGGACACCTCGTAGGCAGGAAGGATGAGGAAGATGGAAACACGAGCGCGGAAGAGGTCCAAGGGTGGGCGAGGTACCCATTCCTTCGCGGAGGCTTCGCTCGGCGGCCCTACCCAGCTCCACCGGGCCCCGATACGCTCGAAAGCGTGGCGACGGAGTCGATCACCCAAGCCCTCGAGAAAGAGTCCGAACGGAGCCTGCGCGACCTCGGCGAATTGGAGGAGCGGGTCGTGGGAGCCGTCGTACCGCAGCGCATCGGCGAGACCCTCGTGCCTTGGCCCAGCCAGGCCCTGGGGCGAATACGTCTGGTCCGGCGCGAGCGAGGTGTGCTCTTCGTCACCGAAGGGCTCTCGCACCCGTTCGATGCGTCGATGCACGGCCCGGGAAAGGCGCCGCTCGGGTTCGAGCTCGGCATCGAGCTCGAACAGGCAGCGCTCGCGCTCTCGTCCGACGAGCTCGCTCGCTCTTGGGTCGTGCCCGCGCTCCTCTGGTGCGCCGCCTGCTACGTCCTCGACGAGCTTCGACTCCTCGACCTCATCGAGCGCTTCGGCATGGTGACGCAGCTGCTCCCGCCGGACCCCGTCCTTCGGCACTTGGTGCTCGAGGACGGCAGCGTGGGTGCGCTCGCGGGAATGCCCCTCTCGCCGACGACGACGTTCGGCCGCGACGCCCAGACGCTGCTCGCGGCCGTCGACGGATGCGAGTCGAGGCTGGTCGTGCTCACGTCGATCACGCCGGGCGAGTGTGATTGGGTGCGGGGCGTCGCCGACGGGAGCCGCGCCATGGAGCTCGCGAAGTGGCTCTGGTCGCACGGCGAGGGACACCGGACGATCCCGAGCCGCGCCTCGCCGCAGACCCGACACGGATAGTCGGCCTCGCCGCGCGAGACCGGCGTAACCTCCGGATCGACGCGCGCGAGGGGTGCGCCCATGGCTCTCATCCACCTCATCATCAGCTTCCCCACGGTCGTGTTCACGGTCCTGCTCGCCGTGACCGTCCTCTATTGGCTCTTCGTCCTCGTGGGCGCGCTCGACCTCGATTTCCTCGGCGGCGGCGATCACGCGATCGAGGGCGTCGCGAAGGGCGCGCTCGACGGCGCCGCGGACGGCGTGCTGCACGGCGGCGCCGACAGCGCGCTCGACGGCGCGGCCGACGCGGCGCTCCACGGCGGCCTGCACGGTTCGGATCAAGCGCTCGAGGGCGTCGCCAAGGGCGCCGCGGACGGGGCCGTCGACGGCGCGACGGACGCTGCGGGCGAGGGGATCTTCGCGAGCTTCATCGCGGCGCTCCACCTCCGTCGCGCGCCCATCACGGTCGTCCTCACCCTCTTCGCCGCGTTCGGCTTCCTCGGCTCCAGCCTCGTGGTTCGCACGCTGACGCCCACCGGGAACGTCGGATGGCTCGTCGGTCTGCCGATCTTCCTCGGCGCCTCGCTGGTCTCTCTGCTCCTCACCTCGCTCGCGATCCGCCCGCTCGGCGGTGTCTTCGAGAAGAAGGGCGCGTCGAAGCACCAGGACCTCCTCGGCAAGATCGTGGTCGTGTCGACCGGCACCGTGACGCCGCGCTTCGGGCAGGCCACGTTCGCCGACGGCGGCGCCGGTCTCACGCTCCAGGTGCGCGCCGAAGAGGGCGCGGGCCTCAAGAAGGGCGATCAGTGCGTGATCGTCGACTACGATCCGGAGACCGAGGGCTTCTCGATCGAGCGCATGCCCGACCTTCCCGGCTCGACCCCGCGGCCTCGCATCGCGACGACGGCCCCGAGGATGGAGGTCGAGGCGGAGCCGGTCGACGCGGATCGCAAGCGAGAAACGACGCGCTGAGCCGTGCCCACCGCGAGCGCGCCGTCGCGCTGTTCGGCCGTCTCAGTTGATGTACTCTCCCCGTCGCTCACGGGGGGCCTCGGTCTCCCCGCGCCTTCGTGAAGGAGCCCGCTCACATGCCCGATCAGCTCGTCTTGATCTTGATCGTCGTCGGCGTCATCGCCCTCGTCGTCTTCGGGGTCATCATCATCGTCGCGAAGTTCTACCGGCAGGTCGATCAGGGCACGGCCCTCATCGTGAACACGATGAAGAACGAGCCGCAGGTGTTCTTCACGGGCGCGGTCGTCTACCCGATCATCAACCGCGCCGAGATGATGGACATCTCCGTCAAGACGATCGCGATCGATCGCCGCAACAAGGACGGCCTCATCTGCAAGGACAACATCCGCGCGGACATCGAGGTCACGTTCTTCGTGCGCGTGAACAAGACGGCGGACAGCGTGCTCAAGGTCGCGCAGGCGATCGGCTGCGCGCGCGCGAGCGATCAGCGCGTCATCCAGGAGCTCTTCGCGGCGAAGTTCTCCGAGGCGCTGAAGACGGTCGGCAAGGGGATGAACTTCGAGGATCTCTACAAGGAGCGGCAGCTCTTCAAGGACGAGATCATCAAGGTGATCGGCACCGATCTGAACGGCTTCCACCTCGACGACTGCGCGATCGACTACCTCGAGCAGACGCCGGTCGAGGCCCTCGACAAAGACAACATCATGGACTCCGAGGGCATTCGGAAGATCACCGATCTCACCGTCATCCAGAACGTGAAGACGAACGAGCTCCGCCAGAAGGAGCGCATGGAGATGGGCAGCCAGAACCTGACCGCCGACGAGGCGATTTTCCGGTTCGAGCAGCGCCGCGCGGAGGCCGAGGCGAAGAAGGCGCGCGAGATCGCCGTCGCCCAGGCGCGTGAGCAGAACGAGGCCGCCCGCATCTCCGAGAAGGAGCAGAAGGAGACGCTGCTCCTCCGCGCGAAGAACGAGGAGGAGTCGCTCGTCGCCAACGAGGCGAAGGAGCGCGCCGTGCTCGTCGCCCGCCAGAACAAGGAGCGCGAGGTCGCCGTCGAGATCGAGCGCGTGAAGAAGGCCCAGCAGCTCGAGGCGCTCTCGCGCGAGCGCGAGGTCGAGCTGCAGCGCATCTCGAAAGAGAAGGACATCGAGGTCAAGAAGAAGGAGATCGCCGACGTGGTGCGCGCGCGCATCGTCGTCGACAAGACCGTCGCCGAGGAGGAGGAGCGCATCAAGGACGTGCGCGTCGTCGCCGAGGCGAACCGCCTGAAGGAGTCGGTCCGGATCAACGCCGAGGCGCAGGCCGCCGAGGCGCTCGTGAAGCAGGTGAAGGCCGCCGAGGCGAGCGAGGAGAGCGCGAAGTTCCGCGCGCGTGAGAAGCTCGTCACGGCCGACGCGGATCTCGAGGCCGCCGACAAGCTCGCGCGCGCGAAGATCCGCCTCGCCGAGGGCGTCCAGGCCGAGCACGCGGCCGCGGGGCTCGCGCAGGTCCGCGTCCGTGAGGCGGACGCCGCCGCGATCGAGAAGCAGGGCATGGTCGAGGCGCGCGTGACGCTCGAGAAGCTGACGGCCACCGCGACGGGCGAGGAGAAGCAGGGCCTCGCCAAGGTGCACGTCGCGGAGGCCGAGGCCCTCGCGATCGAGAAGAAGGGGCTCGCGGAGGCGCTCGTCGTGAAGGAGCGCCTGCTCGCCGAGGCGCACGGCGAGGAGCAGAAGGGCCTCGCCAAGGTGAAGGTCCGCGAGGCCGACGCGCAGGCGATCGAGAAGGTCGGCATGGCCGAGGCGCACGCCGCGCGCGAGAAGCTCATGGCGGAGGCCGCGGGCATCACCGAGAAGGCCGCGGCGATGAAGGCGCTCGATCCGGCGAGCCGCGAGCACGAGGAGTTCCGCATCCGCCTGCAGGCCCAGCGCGAGGTCGCGATGGAGACGCTCAAGACGAGGCGCGACATCGCCCAGGAGCAGTCGAAGATCCTCGCGGAGGCCTTCAGCGAGGCGAAGATCCAGATCGTCGGCGGCGACGGCCAGTTCTTCGATCGGTTCGTGAAGGCGATGAGCCTCGGGCAGTCGTTCGACACCGTGCTCGCGAACAGCGACACGCTGCGCACCGCGCTCGGCGACCACCTCGGCGGCGCCGACGGCGCGAGCCTCTCGGGCGTCATCCAGGGGCTCATGGGCGGCGCGAGCGTCGACGACGCGGCGAGGAAGAAGCTCGCCGACCTCGCCGCGCGCGCGAAGGAGATGGGGATCGACCAGCTCAAGTCGGCGGGTCGGTAAGGCTCCACCGTCATGGCCGAGGGCGACAAGACAGCCGGCGAGGCGCCCGCCGAGGGCGCCGAGGCGCTCGAAGGCGGCAGCTACGACGTCATTCGCGGCCGCCTCATCGAGCAGGCGGCCGCGCTCGGCAAGAAAGCCGAGTGGCTGAACACGCGCCGCACCGAGGTGTTCGGCGCCTCGCAGCTCGCGCTCCTCGCGACCGAGCGCGTGCGGACCGAGAACAACTGCGTCCCGCGCGACATCCGCCAGGTGCAGGGCAAGCTGCTCTTCGGCTTCAACGTCTTCATCGGCCTCAAGACGGAGACGCTCGTCTCGGACGTGTTCGCCGTCCACGAGCTCCGTCAGACGGACACGACGTTCGAGCTCCCGCAGCTGCCGATCGAGCCCGGCCACTACCTCGCCGACCCGGCGTTCGTGAAGGAGTTCTCGGACCTCTACCGCTACACGCGTGAGGCGAAGCTGCTGCAGATCCAGCGCTCCGACACGCGTCTGCTCGCCGTCTTCCAGATCGGCGCGTCGCCGAGCGATCGGAAGATCTTCCGCTGGGGGATCGACAAGGCCGGCAACATCGTCTTCATCGACTCGCGCGGCGAGGAGGACTTCGCGCCCCCGAAGCAGCACGACTTCGTCTGGACGCCGTGCACGCGCGACGATCAAGTCCCCGGTGAGAACCCGCATTTTTCGATCCTCGACGAGGTGTTCGTCGAGACCGTGGGCGGTGATCTCACGGTCAAGATCGAGAACAACACGAAGGACGGTCGCGGGATCTACCGCGAGCCGGTCGAGGACGCGAACCAGTCGCTCGACGACTCGGACATCGCGTACGTCAAGCTCGGCGCGCTCATCCTGCTCAAGATCAAGCCGTACCGGGAGAACGCCTACCGGTATCTCGTGTTCAACACGCGCACCCAAGGCGTCGTCCGCATCGACTCGATCGAGTCGGCGTGCGTGTCGCTCCCCGAGGACCAGGGGATCATCTTCCCCGGCGGCTACTACCTGCGGACGGGCGAGTACAAGGTCTTCGACGGCGACAGCCGCGGCCTCACGTTTCGGCGGGCGATCAAGTCGCCGAACGGCGAGGACATCCTCTACGTCTTCGAGCGCGTCGAGGACGGCTTCTACCTGCTCCTGCCGTACAACCTCATCCGCAAAGAGGTGCAGAACCCGCTGCTCTGCCAGGGGTACTCGGTCTTCGACGACGGCAAGATGATCGTGTTCCGCACCCTGACGGACGAGGCGAGCAAGGTGCACCCGATGCAGATCTGGCAGACGCCCTTCTGCACGCAGGAGTTCGCCGCCGCCGCGCCGACCGACGGCTCGTACCTCGCGAAGCTCGGCAACGCCGAGCTCGTCCGTGGCATCTCGGAGATGCTCACGCTCCAGCGTGTCGCGCTGTCGGAGACGCCGACGCGGCAGAGCTACGAGGACGTCATCGCGACGGCGCGCCGCATCATGGACGCCCACCATTGGGTCGCGCACGAAGAGGCGGGCAACGTCGCGGAGGCGATCTCGGCGCTCAAGAAGACCGCCGAGAGCATCATCGACGAGTTCGAGAAGGTCGCCGCCATTCGAAAGCGGGCGACCGAGGCGCTCGCGGCCGCCGAGGACTCGCAGGACAAGCTCTTCCTCGGGCTCCGGCCCGACGACATGCGCTCGGTCGAAGAGTTCATGGGGGCGCTCAGCGATCTCCGCAAGCAACGCGGTCAGCTCATCACCTTGAAGGAGATGAGGTACATGGACCTCGCGAAGGTCGACGGCCTCGAGAAGCGCGTCGTCGAGGAGTTCGAGCTCGTCTCGAAGTCGTGCGTCGCGTTCCTCCTGACGCCGACCGCGCTCGCGCCCCTCGTGAAGCGCCTCGGCGACGTGGTCGACAAGGTCGGCGTCGCGAAGAAGGCGACCGAGCTCAAGCCGCACCGCGAGGACGTCGATCGCGTCGGCGAGGGGCTCACGGTCCTCTCGGACGTCATCAACGGCCTCAACATCGAGGACCCGACGCAGCGGACGCGCATCCTCGAAGGCATCAGCGAGGCCTTCTCACAGCTGAACCGCGCGCGCGCGACCCTCGCGGCCCGCAAGAAGGAGCTCTCGAGCGCCGAGGGCAAGGGCGAGTTCGTCGCGCAGTTCAAGCTCTTCGGGCAGAGCGTGACGAGCGCGCTCGCGCTCTGCGACACGCCGGAGAAATGCGACGCGGAGCTGTCGCGCCTGCTCCTCGGGCTCGAGGAGCTCGAGGGCAAGTTCAGCGAGTTCGACGAGTTCATCGGCGAGCTCACGCAGAAGCGCGAAGAGGTGACCGAGGCGATCGCGGCGAAGCGTCAGCAGCTGCTCGACGAGCGCCAGAAGCGCGCGCAGAACATCCTGGGCGCGGCCGAGCGCATCATCGCCGGCGTCGTCCGCAAGTCGCGCACGCTCTCCTCGGCGGACGAGCTCAACACGTACTTCGCCTCCGACGCGATGATCCTGAAGCTCCGGGATCTGACGCAGCAGCTCTTCGCGATCGGCGCCACGGTGAAGGGCGACGAGGTCGAAGCGAAGCTCAAGAGCGCGAGGCAGGACGCGCTCCGCGCCCTCCGCGACAAGACCGAGCTCTTCGACGGCGGCGCCGACGTCATCAAGCTCGGCAAGCACCGCTTCAACGTCAACACGCAGCCCGTCGAGCTCGCGCTCGTCCCGCGTCGCGACGAGGGCGCGGGGCTCGACGTCCAATACACGCACATCACGGGCACGGACTTCTACGAGCGCATCGAGGATCCGCTGCTCGAGGCGTCGCGCGATCTGTGGGACCAATCGCTCCCGTCGGAGAGCGCCGACGTCTACCGAGGCGAGTACCTCGCCGCGAGCGTGTTCTTCGCCGCGGAGAAGGGCGAGGGCGGCCTCTCGCTCGCGTCGCTCACGGAGGCGGGGACCCGCCCGAACGGCATCCTCGAGGTCGTGCGCGCCTACGCGCAGGATCGACACGAGGAGGGCTACGAGCGCGGCGTGCACGACGTCGACGCGGCGATCATCCTCGAGAAGCTCGTCGCGATGAAGAAGGCCTCGGGCCTGCTGCGCTACGGCGGCGACGCGCGCGCGCTCGCGTGCCTCACGTGGGCGAGCCTCGGCGAGGTCGAGCGCGGGCTGCTCTCGCGGCGCGCGCGGAGCTTCGGCCGCCTCAAGGAGCGCCTCGCGTCGTCACGCGCGCAGGACGATCTCGCGCGCGAGGTGGAGCGCGACCTGCGGGTCGCCGCCGAGCTCCACCGCTTCGAGATCGTCGTCGCCGGCGAGCGCGTCCCCGTCGACGACGCGACCGTGCGGGTCTCGGCGCGCTACCTCGTCGAGGAGCTCTCGGCCGAGCGCCCGCGCTTCGTCACGTCGGCCTCCGCCACGACGCTGAGGGACGCGCTCTCGTCCGAGATCGATCGCGCGAGCGCGCGACGCGATTTCGACGAGGACCTCCGCTTCCTCGAGAAGCACCCGGCCGAGCGCCTCGGCCTCGTGAGAGCGTGGCTCGAGGCGCTCGTCGCTCGTCACGCCGACCTCACCTCCCACGCGCAGGCGCTGCTCGAGGCGTGCGTGCTCGTCGCGACCGATCGGCGCATCGAGCGGGAACCCTCGTCCGCGGTCGTCGAGTCGGTCGCGTCGGGGCTCCTCGGACAGCACCCGCTCATCCAGAACCAGTCGCTGACGATCCGCCTCGACGCCTTCCTCGGTCGGCTCGAGCGGACCATGGTCGAGCGCGTCCCGCGCTTCCGCGCGTTCCGAAAGACCAAGCAAGAGCTGCTCGAGCGCGAGCGCCGGCGCCTCCGGCTCGACGAGTTCACGCCGCGCATCCTCTCGTCGTTCGTCCGCAACCGCCTCATCGACGAGGTGTACCTCCCGCTCGTCGGCGACAACCTCGCCAAGCAGATGGGCGCCGCGGGCGACTCGAAGCGCACCGATCTGATGGGCCTGCTCCTGCTCATCTCGCCGCCCGGGTACGGCAAGACGACCCTCATGGAGTACGTGGCGAACAAGCTCGGCCTCATCTTCATGAAGGTGAACGGCCCCGCGCTCGGCCACGACGTCCGCTCGCTCGACCCCGAAGAGGCGCCGAACGCGACCGCGCGTCAGGAGGTCGACAAGATCAACCTCGCGCTCGAGATGGGCAACAACGTGATGCTCTATCTCGACGACATCCAGCACACGCACCCCGAGCTCTTGCAGAAGTTCATCTCGCTCTGCGACGCGCAGCGCCGCATCGAGGGCGTCTGGAAGAAGCGGACGCGGACCTACGATCTGCGCGGCAAGAAGTTCTGCGTCGTGATGGCGGGCAACCCGTACACGGAGAGCGGCGACAAGTTCAAGATCCCCGACATGCTCGCGAACCGCGCCGACACGTACAACCTCGGCGACATCCTCGAGGGCAAGGACCACCTCTTCGCGCTCAGCTACATCGAGAACGCGCTCACCTCCAACAAGGCGCTCGCGTCGCTCTCGGGTCGTGAGCCCGCCGACATCCACAAGATCATCCGCATGTCGGAGGGCGAGGCCATCCCGGTCTCCGAGCTCGCGTACCCTTATTCGGCCGCCGAGGTGAACGAGATGGTCGAGGTGCTGAGGCGCCTCTCTCGCGTTCAAAAGGTGCTGTTGCAGGTCAATCTCGAGTACATCGCGTCCGCGTCGCAGGACGACGCCTACCGCACCGAGCCTCCGTTCAAGCTCCAGGGCAGCTACCGCAACATGAACAAGATCGCGGAGAAGATCGTCGCCGCGCACACGGAGGCCGAGGTCGACTCGCTCATCGACGATCACTACGCGGGCGAGTCGCAGACGCTGACGACCGGGGCGGAGCAGAACCTCCTCAAGCTCGCGTCGATGCGCGGGCGGCTCTCCGAGGAGGGCGCGAGGCGCTGGGAGGAGATCAAGAAGGGCTTCGTGCGCGTGAAGATGATGGGCGGCAAGGACGACGACCCCGTCGCGCGCGTCACCGGCGCGCTCGGGACGCTCGGCTCGCAGCTCGACGGGATCGGCAAGACGCTGAACCAGGCGGTCGCGCAGCAGAGGACGCCCGCGGAGATGGTCGCGAAGGAGCTCGACAAGCTCCACGCCGCGCTCGCCGAGCTCGCGTCGAGGGAGCTGATGGTGAAGGTCGAGCGCGACCCCGCGATCGCCGAGCTCCTCGCGCAGCAGCTCGGGACGGTGGAGTCGTCCCTCGCGCCCGTGGTTCACGCGCTCGCGCAGAGCCTCGCGCAGGCGGGCGCGCACGCGAGGCTCGAGAGCGAGGCGCAGGCCGCCGCGCTCTCCGAGGCGGTCTCGGAGGCGACCGCGCAGGTGCGCGCGGTGTCGCAGGCGAGCGCGCAGATCGCCGGTCAACAAGCCGCGCAGGCGGTGGCGCTGCGCGAGGCCGAGCAGGTCGCGCGAGAGACGCAGAACGCGGTGATCGCTGCGCAGCAGATGGCGAGGCAGGTCGTCGCGACGCAGCAGGCGGGGCTGCAGCAGGCCCAACAGGTCGCCCAGCAAGCGCAGCAAGTCGCGCAGCACGCGCAGCAGATGGCGCGCGACGCGGCGATGCGGCCGCCGACGATACCGCCGGGGCAGATCGGCCTGCCGGGGTTCGGTCCTGCCGCGGCGCCGCCTCCGCCTGGTCACGGGCAAGGCGCGCTCGTGCAGCGACCCGGCGCGAGCGCCGAGGAGAACGAGGCCATTGCAAGAGCGCAACAGGCCATTGCACAAGCGCGCTCCCAGGGCACGGGGCCGGAGGTCGGCGCGGCCGTACAGCGCGTCGAGCAGCGGCTCGGCGAGCTGACGAGCCTCGTGAAGGGCCTCCAGGGTCGCATCGGTCAGGCGGCGGCGGCGGTCGCGGGCAATCACCCGCGCTACGACGCCGCGATCGATCTCGAGAGCGCCTCGAACTTCTATCGTTGGAGGAAGAACGGCGACGTCGTGCGCGAGGGCGGCGTGTTCGTCGCGTCCTATCGTCCGGCGCCGAACCTCGGGTCGACGGTCGCGCTCCGCATGAGCCTCCCGGGCGGCGTCGAGCTCGAGACGCTCGGCGTCGTCGAGTGGAGCCGTCCGGCGGGGGACAAGGGGCCTCCGTGGACGCAGCCCGGCTTCGGCGCGCGCTTCGCCGATCTCTCGCCGGACGCGCAGCAGCTCGTCCGCCAGTTCGTCCTGGCGCGCGAGCCGATCCTGTTCGAGCCCGCCTGAGCCGACGCCGTGCTCAGCGGGGAGGCCGCGCCTCTTCGGTCGTGTCGGGGCCGCCCACCTCGACGTGGACGGCGCCGTTCTTCACGCCCTTGCCGCGCACCGTCCCGCTGCCCACCACGGCGACGGGCTTTCCGTTCTTCCCCGCGTAGACGCCCCGGACACCCTCCTTGAGCTGATCGCCGGATTGCGTGATGGCGCCCTTCGTCGCGAGCTCGCGCTTCTCTTCGCCGACGAAGACGCGGGTCTTCTCACCCTTTTCGACCCGGTCGCCGGCCGCGGCGTCGTCGGCCTGCTTCTTGAGCGCGTCCTGGACCTTCTTCTTGTAGTCGGTAAAGGCCTTATCGTCCTTGTACTTGTCCATGGTCTTCGACAAAGCGGTATTCGTCGAGACATCGTCGTACGACGCGCCCTTGTTCTCGGCGAGCCAGCCGGCGTATTGGGTGTGCTCGTTGTCGAGCATGCCATCCATCGGAAACTCGGTTTGGCTCACTGGATTGGCGGCGACGGTCGACACGTCCGCCTTCTCGAGCAGCGAGTCGGTCGGGCCGATCGCGGGGTTCGGTGACGCGTCACCGAGGTTGCGCGCCGCGCCCATGCCGACCTCGGCCTCCGATCGCTCGAGCGTGCCGCTGTCGAGGATTCGGGCATAACGAAGCGGGTTGTCGGGATCCTTGTCGGTCACGATCTTCATGAACGACCCGAGCTTCTGGTTCGTCGCGCCGGCGTGCCTCGCGAGGCTGGGGAGCTTCGACGTGTCCGCATAGGCGCGCTCGGTGACTTTGCCCTTCGCGTCCTTCGTCACGAACGACACGCTCGTCTTGTATTGCCAGTCGGCCTCGAGCGCGAGCTTGCGGTCGTAGAGGTATTTCCAGAAGGCGCGCTGGGTCGGCAGATCGCCCTTCGCCTTCGAATAGCCGGCGGTGTCGAGGAGGCTCTTCATCGCGCCATCGTCGCCCTCCGGGTTCTTCGTCATGTCGGTCCAGCTCCGATCTTCCAGGAACTTGGCGGCCGTCGCGAGATCGCTGCCCTTGCCCGCCTTCTTCAAGGCGTCGAGCGAGCTCTTGCGCCACTCCTCGACGCTCGTGCCCTTCTTCTTCGCGGAGAGCTTCTCGAACTCCGCGATGCTCATCCCGTCGCTCTCGTACTTCACCGCCAAGTGTCGCGTGCTCTTCTTCTTCTTCGGCGGCGTCTTGGCCTCGGGGCTCTTCGCGGGCGCCTTCTGCTTCGCCTTCGGGGCGGCGTGGTGCTTTCCGGTCATGTTCCCTCCTCGCGTGCTCGAAACGTCCGCAAGGCGCGCTCGACGTGAGCGTCGCACGCCTCTCGTTCCGCCACCGATCCCGTCGCGACGACCAAGAGCACGACGCGCTCGAGGCCGATGTGGACCTGGCGTTGGTAGACGAGGCCGGCGGCGCCGCGCCATCGCGTCGAGACGTCGACCGCGGGCGCCCCGTCGACACGGAGCTGACGAAGGTCGAGCTGGCGGTATCCCGCGAACGAACGCCTCTCGCGCTCCAGGTGGCGCGCCACGTTGTCGAGGAGCGACTCGCCGGGGCGGTAGCGGCTCCTCGAGACGAGCAGACTGACGTCTCCCTCGAGCTCCTCGCGCGACGCGAGCACGTGCACCGTCCGGTCGTCGAACGCCGCATCGTCGATCTCGAACGCCGCCTCGTTCACGTAGTAGACGCTCATCGACCCTCCTCGATGGGACCAGGAAGCGACGGAGAGGTCGAGGGCCATCTCGTCCCCGCGCGACGCCTCGGTCACGCGCAAAGACGTGACGCGGGAGTCACCGCGGGTGGATTACACTCCTCGCCCGCCGATGCAGGAGCCCGAGGAGAGAGTCGACGAGCCCATGTTCTGGGAGCCGTCTCTCGCGTTTCTGCGGCTCAGCATTCGCCTCACGTTGGTCGGCGCGTCGCTCTTCCTCGTCGCGCTCGCCATCGTGGCGCCCGAGCAGACCCGCCGCGCATCGGGCCCGGCCGCGCTCATCGTGCTCGCCGCGGTCGCGTGGTTCCTGCTGTCGCGCGGTCGGGTCCGGGCGACGGTGCGTGTGCTCGCGATCGGCGTGTGGGCGGTCGCGATCGAGCAGGCGTTCTCGAACGGCGGCGTTCGGGCGCCGGTGATGATCCTGTTCCCGCAGGTCATCCTCCTCACGGGGTGGCTCTGGAGCCCTCGCGCTGCGATGACCCTCGCGATCCTGTCGTCGCTCGCCGCGCTGGGGCTCGGGCTCGCCGAGGCGCGCGCCGCGTTCCACCTCCCGCCGCCGTCGCCGCCGCTGCTCTACTGCGTCGTGCAGGGCACCGTGTTCGTCTCCGCGGCCGTCCTCATCAGGTACCTCGTCGCGAGCTACCGCAACCGGATCGCCGAGGTGCGGGGCCTCGGGCTCGCGCTCGAGGCGCGCGCCGCGGACCTCGCCGACAAAGAGCGCGAGATCCGCCTCGTCGCCGAGAGCGTCCCCGCGATGATCTACCACGGCGATCGCGAGCAGCGTTGCCTCTACGCGAACCGCAGCTACGCCGAGTTCTACGGCGCCTCCCCGGAGGATCTCGAGAAGCGGACCGTGCGCGAGATCGTCGGCGAGAGCCATCACCGTCTGCTCGACGAGAGGCTCGGGCGGGTCCTCGCCGGCGAGCGCCTCTCGTTCCGCGAGGCGCTCGCGTCGTCCACGGGGGACGAGCGCGCGTTCGACGTCGATCTCGTCCCGGAGCTGGGCGCCGACGGACGGCCGAAGGGGTTCTTCGCCGTGCTCAAGGACGTCACCGAGGAGGCGTTCGCCGAGGAGGCGCTCCGGAGGCTGAACCAGGATCTCGAGGATCGGGTGGCGCAGCGCACCGAGCAGCTCCTGATCGCGAAGAACGAGGCGGAGCGCGCGAGCGAAGCGAAGAGCGAGTTTCTCTCGCGCATGAGCCACGAGCTGAGGACGCCGCTCAACGCGATCCTCGGCTTCTCCCAGCTCCTCGAGGTGGACCAACGGCACGTGCTCGCCGCCGAGCAGGCGGAGAACGTGCGCGAGATCCTCCGCGCGGGCGGTCACCTGCTCGGGCTCATCGACGAGGTGCTGGATCTGTCCCGCGTCGAGAGCGGACGGCTCGATCTCGTGGCCGAGCCGGTCGATCTGCGCGCGCTCTTCGAGGCGTGCGCGAGGCAAGTGGAGCCGGTCGCGCGCGATCGCGGCGTGCGCGTCTCGATCGACGCGGACGCGAGCGGCTCGGCGATGGCCGACGAGCAGCGGCTCCGTCAGGTGCTCCTCAACCTCCTGTCGAACGGCGTGAAGTACAACCGTGACGGCGGCGAAGTCACCCTCGGGGCGTCGAGGGCGGCGAGCGGGAGGGCGCGCATCGAAGTGCGCGACACGGGCCGCGGGATCGAGCCGACCCTCTTGCCACGACTCTTCCAACCGTTCGAGCGCCTCGACGCTTCGCGCGAGATCGAAGGGACCGGCATCGGCCTCGCGATCTCGAAGCGGCTCGTCGAGGCGATGGGCGGCACGTTGGGGGTCGACAGCGAGCCTGGCGTCGGGAGCACGTTCTGGCTCGAGCTCGAGCGGGCTCGGTAGCGCCGCTCGTCGTCGTGGCGTGACGACGTCTTCGGGTCAGGCTCGTACGGACCTCGACACGGCCGCTCGCATGCGGTTGCATTCCGCGGCCGACTCACCGCCGACCTGCGCGGAGCGCTCGACCGGAAAGGGCCCATGCGAAAGGAACCGATCGCCACCTCGCTCGTCGTCGTGCTCTTCGCCGGCTTCGCCTCGGCCCAGCCTGCCGGCGCGCCGCCGGCGCCGAAGACCACCGCGCCGAGCGTCGACGACGCGATCCCTCGGTCGACCGACGCGATGCTCTCGCCCGTGCCCGCCGCGCGACGCACGCTCACGAGCTGGGACGAGGCGCTGTCGCTCGCGCAGAGCCGTTCGGCGGACTACGGCATCGCGCTCGACGAAGTGGAGCGGGCGGAGGGGCAGTCGCGCGTCGCCTTGGCGGGCGCGCTCCCGACGCTGAACGGCCCGGCCAGCGGGACGCGTCACTGCATCACCTCGACGACGGCCACGACGACCACCGGGACCGCGGGATCCAACTCGCTCCAGGCGAGCTTGACGCTCTCGGTGCCGCTCGTCGCCGCCGAGACTTGGTACGCCGTCGGCACCGCGCGGGCGAACGCGCGCGCGGTCGCGCTCTCGCTCGAAGATCAGAAGCGGCAGATCGTCCTCGCGGTCATCGAGGCGATGCTCGCCGAGGCCGCCGCGGAGCGCGTGTCGGAGATCGATCGCGTCGGCCTCTCCGACGCGCTCGCGCGCCTGGCGATCGTGGAGAAGAAGCAAGAGCTCGGCGCGGGCAGCGCGCTCGACCTGCTCCGCGCTCGCCAAGACGTCCTCTCCGCGCGCGCGGCGCTCGTGCGCGGCGACGAGGCGCTGCTCGAGACGCGCGAGGCGCTCGGGCTCGCGCTCGGCCTCTCCGAGCCCGTCAGCCTG
>CAYYKK010000063.1:0-28459 GCA_964467935.1 uncultured Polyangiaceae bacterium | reverse complement strand
GCGCGACCCCCGAGCCCGCGGCGCCGAGCGGGCGCCCGCGACGCAGCACCGAGCCCCCGGTGTCGGATCCGAACGCGGGGACGCCTCCCAAGCCCGCGCGCGTGGAGGTGGTCGCGGCGCCTCTCGATCTCGAAGGCACGCCCGAGCCCGTCGACATCGACGAGATCGTTCGAGCCTCCTACAAAGAAATGGGAGGCAACGTCGCCGAAGCGGCGACCGCCGAGCTCCGCGCGATCGGTCGCGTCGACGTGGTCGAGCGGGCGACGTCACAGGCCTCCGGTCCCGTGGTCACCGTGAAGGGCGAACGCCCCGAGCACGAGTCGTTCGGCGCGATCCTGGACGCAGCGCTCTCGATCGGCAGCTGAGACCTCAGGCGAGCCGGACGTAGTCGACCGGCTCGTCCCGCAGCCACGTCCGCTGGCGCCGAACGAAGATCCGCGTGGCGCGCACGATCGCGTCCTCGAGATCTCCGCGCGCGAGCTCGCCGTCGAGGTGCGCGCACACCTGTCGATAGCCGACCGACCCCATCGCGCGCGCGTCGGCGTAGCCCCGCTGGCGGAGCGCCTCGACCTCGTCGATCCAGCCCTGCGCGAGCCAACCCGAGACGCGCGCGCGAATGCGACGGTCGATCTCCTCTCGTTCGCGCGCGACGCCGTAGAGCCGCGCCTCGAACCGCCTGGTGCGGAAGGCGTGCCTCGCGTGCCACTCGCTCCGGCGAACTCCGCTGAGCGCGAAGACCTCGAGCGCACGGCTCACGCGGACGAGGTCGTTCGGCGACAGCTCCGCCGCCGACGCTGGATCGATCTCGGCGAGCTCGCGGTGGAGCGCGGCGCGGCCCTCGATCTCCGCGCGCGCGCGGTGTGCCGCGCGGATCGCTTCGTCGGCGGGCGGGCTCTCGGCGAGGCCGTGCACCAGCGCGCGCACCCAGAGGAAGGTCCCGCCGCAGACGATCGGCACGCGACCGCGCGCGCGCACGTCGGCGATCGCCGCTCCGGCCATCTCGGCGAAGGTCGCCGCGTCGACGGCTGCGAGGGGATCGAGGGCGCCGACGAGGTGGTGCGGCGCGCGCGCGAGCTCGTCGGGCGTGGGCTTGCCCGAGCCGACGTCGAAGTGCCGATAGATCTGCACGCTGTCGGCGCTGACGATCTCGCCTCCCCAGCGCTCCGCGAGCCGAACGGCGAGCTCGGTCTTTCCCGACGCGGTCGGACCGACGATCACAGCGAGCTCTTCGCCCGAGGGCGGGGGGACGTCGTGGAGGCTCAACGGCGCCCCACGCGGTGCTCGAGCTCCCGGAACGACAGCCTCGTCACGATCGGGCGGCCGTGGGGGCAATGCCCGCCGAAGTCGACCTCGGCGAGCGCGCGGAGCAAGGCGCGCGCCTCCTCGTCGGCGATGCGCTCGCCCGCGCGGAGGCTCCCGTGACAGGCCATGGTCGCGAGGGCGAGATCGATCGAGGCCGAGATGCCGCGATCGCCCCGCCTGCCGAGCTCGGCGACCAGATCGCGGACGAGCACCTCCGGGCTCGCGCGCGCGAGGAGCTGCGGGACGGCGTGGATCGTGACCGAGTCGTGGCTCGAGGCGCGGACGTCGAGACCCATGGCGAGCACTTCCGCGTGGGCCTCCTCGAAGATCGCGACCTCGCGCGGCGCGAGCGGGACGACCTCGGGAATCAAGAGCCCCTGGCGCGCGACGCTGCGCGATCGGAGCTGGCGCTTCAGCCGGTCGAACGTCACGCGCTCGGCCGCCGCGTGCTGGTCGACGAGGACGATCGCGTCCTCCGACTCGCACACGAGGTAGGTCGCGCGCACTTGGGCGACGAAGCGCAGCCCATCGTAGCTCGTCGCCTCGTGCGCGTTGCCCTCACTCTCGCCTCGCCGCGAGAGGACGTCCGCGTACGCGATCGGAGACGGAGCGGCGGCCTCGAGCGTCGCCGCGAGCGAGACGGGCGGCTCGGCGCGCCCCGATCCGCTCCACGCGACGTGCTGGACGCGCTCGGGCTCGGGCCACGTTCGAGGCGTGGCGCTGGGCCGCCCGAACGCACCCGGGCGACCGCTGCGCTCGATCTGGAAGGCGCGCGCGAGCTCTCCTTCGAGGACCCGAAAGAGCGCGTCGCCCACGGCGCGACCGTCGGCGAAGCGCACCTCGGCCTTCTGCGGGTGGACGTTCACGTCGACCGAAGCGAGCGGCAGCTCCACGTACACCACGCCGATCGGGTACCGCCCCGGCTCGAGGACGCTCCCGTAGGCGTGCGCCACCGCGCGCGCGAGGGCGCGGTCCTTGACGGGGCGGCGATTGACGAAGAGCGAGAGCGATCCTGCTCCGCTGCGCGCCCGCTCCGGCTTGGAGAGATAGGCCTCGACGCGCATGGGGCCGCGCTCGCCAGAGCAGCGGGCGAGATCTTCGCCCGAGAGCACGTCGCGAACGCGCGTCTCGCGATCGGGCGCGCGCAGGTGCTCGCGCACGCGGCGCCCGTCGCGCGTGAGCGTGAACGTGATCGTCGGGTGCGACAGCGCGAGCGACTCGACGACCTCGGTGACGTGCGCGCTCTCGGTCGGCAGCGCGCGCAAGAACTTGCGGCGTGCGGGCACGTTGAAGAACAGATCGCGCACCTCGACCATCGTCCCGACGGGGGCGCCGCAGGGTTCGACGCGAGGCTCACCGCCGCCCTCGAGGACGACCGCGGTGCCGCGCTCGTCCCCGCGGCGCCGCGTCTCGATCCGCAGGCGGCTGACCGACGCGATGCTCGGGAGCGCCTCGCCGCGAAACCCGAAGCTGGCGATGCGCTCGAGGTCGTCGGCCGTGGCGATCTTGCTCGTGGCGTGGCGGAGCACGGCCATCCGCGCGTCACGTTCGCTCATCCCCCAGCCGTCATCCGACACCTTGGTGAGGACGACGCCGCCGGACGCGATCTCGACGTCGACCCGCGCGGCGTCCGCGTCGATGGCGTTCTCGCAGAGCTCCTTCACGACGCTCGCCGGCCGCTCGACGACCTCGCCCGCCGCGATCTGGTTGGCCAGATCCTCGGACAGGACGGCGATGCGATCCGCGCGCTCGTCGAAGGAGGTCACGCCCGCCGGTCTACCACAGCGCGCGCGGGGAAGTCCGCGGCACCCCGGAGCGCGCCGATTCGAACGTCGGCCCGACCACGCGCAACAAGGGGAGGCATGAAACGACATTTCTTCGCGTGGGCGGCGCTCGGAGCGAGCCTCGTCGGCTGCGCGCCGACGCTCCCCCCGCGGACGAGCGCCTCCTCTGCCGACGCGCGCGCGAGCGTGCCCGGCGACGGCGCGACGGACCGAAGCGCCCCGCCGAACCGATCCGACGCGGGTGGACGTGGAGCCTCGACCGCGGCGCGACCGGTCGCAGAGACCGCGATCCCGGCCTCCTGGGTCTTGGCGGAGCAGGCCGACGGACCGGGCTGCTTCGGGCTTTCCCGCGCCGACGAGCTGCTCTGCCTCGCCGATCGCCGGGTCATCCAGGCGCGCTCGATGGGGAACGACGAGCTCGTCGCCTGCTTTCGTCGGCGAGGCACCGAGCTCCGCACCGCCTACCGACTCGCCGAGGCGACGCGCGAGCACCTACGAACGACGGGCGAGAGCGCTTCGATCGATCGCGCCCGCCTCGCCGCCGCGGAGCGGGTCCTCGAGCGCGACTATGCCTCCCTCGAGAGCTGCGTCGGTCCAATGGGGCGTGAGCGCGACTCGGTCCGCGTCATCGCCCCCGACCTCCCCGCGACGGACGGCTGACCAGCTTCGCCAGCGTCGCTCTTTCATCCTCGATTCAATTGTCTTTCCGATGCAGATCTCGTGAGATGAAGCGCGCGGCGCGCGCCGAGCGGGTAGGATGGGGCATGCGCCGAAACGCGGTCCCCGCCCTCTCCCTCCTCCTCGGTCTCGTCGCGTGCGGAGGCGCCGGCGGCACGGGCGCAGGCGGCGCGAACGCAGGCGGCGCGAGCGCGACCACGGCGTCGACCAGCGCGGCCTCGACCGGCGCCGTCACCTCGAGCGCGAGCTCGACCGGGGCGGGCACCGGCGGCGCCGCACCCTGCGGCAAGAGCGGGGAGAGCTGCTGCGCCGGCTTCGCGTGCGACGCGGGGCTCTCGTGTGACGGGACCGTCTGCGGCGACGCGGTCGCGCCGTACGCGTGCGCGAATGGTGCGCCGGAGGTCGTGTTCGTCGGCGAAGTGCCGCCTCCTTCGACGCTCGGGCCGTGGGATCGCCCCTTCGCCAGCGTGACGTTCGCGAACTGCGGATCGACGACGTGGACCGCCGTCGCCGCCGACGCACCCATGGGCGTGAAGCTCGGCTCGGCCACGCCGCACGACTTCGAGCTGTGGACGCCGACCCGCCTGTCGCTGCCGGCCGACGTTCCGCCTGGAGAGAAGGTCACGATCGTCGTCCCCGTGCACGCCCCCGCCCTCACCGGACCTCATCCGTACGCGTTCGAGCTCGTGCGGGAGGGCGTCGCGTGGCTCGGACAAGCGAGCCCGATCCACACCTTGGACGTCGAAGCCGTGAGCGCGTCGCCGATCGAGATCTGTCCGGGCGTCATGGCCGATCCGAGCGGCACCACGAGCGCCGAGGGCGCCCTCGCCGCGTGCATCGCCGCGACGCCGATGGGCGGCACGCTCGCGCTCCCCCCAGGGATCTACCGCGTGAGCGGCGTGGTCACGATCGACAAGCCGATGACCCTCTCGACCGCGGGCGCGTCGGGCGCGCCGAGCTGCCTCGACTACGACGCACCGAAGTGCGCGGTGCTGCGCGCGGACGGCGCGGTCACGCCGTCTGCGCAGGGCACCCGGGGCTTCCTGCGCCTCGGGGCGCTCGGGACGCAGGTCTCCTCCGTCACGCTCGATCACGTGCTCGTCGACGGCGCGCGCGACACCCGCCTCGGCAGCGCGTCCGCCACCCACTGCGCGCAGGGCAACAACGGCGACGGCATCAACATCGGCGCGAACTGCGCGAGCTGCAGCGTCGTCGGGAGCGGCTCGGCCCGGGCTCTCTGCGGCAGCGGCCTCGAGTGGGACGGTGACGGCGCGACGATCACGAAGAGCGTCTTCCTCGGCAACGGCGATCACGGCACACAGAACATGTGGTCCGACGGGCTCACGATCCACAAGAGCGACGGCGCGACCGTGGACCAGTGCCGCTTCGTGGACGACAGCGACGTCGGCTTCATCTCCGGCGGCGGGAAGAACGCCCACTACACGAACAACTACGCGGGTCAGTTCAACCAGGCGAGCTTCGCGGCCATGATGCTCGACAACTTCAACTCCCCGACGCTCGGCGACTTCAGCGGCGCGACCCTCACGGGCAACACGGTGATCTGCGCGACGCCCTGCCACTTCGGGATCGAGCTCGGACCGCACCCTTGGTACGCGTCGCCGAACATCCAAGGCGGCAGCGTGACCGCGAACACCGTCGTGGGCGGGCACATCGAGATCAACGCGCAGGGCGCGGGCACGCAGACGAACCCCACCATCGTCGCGGGCAACCACCTCGGCCCCACGCCTGCGAGCGCGCCGTTCCAATGCGGGACCGTGAGCGGGCTCTCGCCGCTCAACGTGAGCCCGGAGTCGCACGTCGATCTCCAAGGCGGCGCGGCGACCGGGAGCATCTCCGTGCCTTGCCCGTGAGGGGTGTCAGCGATCGGCGCGATCCGTGATCGAGGCCACGGACGCGATCGCGCCGCGCGCCGACGGACGCGGCGCGGCGCTCACGGATCCTCGTCGTCGGGCTCGACCGTCTGCTCCTCCACGCGCCGCGACGCCTCGAAATACGCGCGCGCGCGCTTCGCCCGAACGGCCGCCAGCGCAAGACCGAGCGAGCCGAGATCGAAGACGACGAGCTTCAGCCGCTCACTCCACCAGAGCACCGGGGTGAGCGCGCCGAGCGGCTCCTGCCGGTGCGCGAAGAGCAGCGGACCCGCGCGCGCCACGGCGTCGATGTACTGCGCGCGGACGCTCCGCGTGAGCACGTACTCCACCACCGAGAACACGGCGTTCGCGACGAGCGCTTGGGTGATCCAAGACGCGGCGGTCCGACGTCCGGCGATGGCCATCACGCTCGCCCCGACCAACACGAGCGCGAGCAGCGCCTGCGCGACCGCGAGCGGCATCGTGCGGGCGCGGGCCTCCGCGACGGCGCGCTGGTGCTCGACCCGAATGAACTCGCGCGCGTCATCGGGCGCGCCCGTGATCGCGACCGTCTCCGGCATCGTTCCCGCGCGCAAGTAGGCCGCCGTGTCGAACCCGGCGGTCACGCCGTACATCCCGATGAACCAGGTCATCACCATCGCGGCGACGAGGAACCACGGCGGGCGTGGACGATCACCTGCGGGCGAGACGGACGGCGACACGGGCCCACCCCATAGCACGGCGGGCCCGGATCCGCGCGCGATCGCCCGCGCGAAGACCGATCCGGCGCTGGCACCGAAGCGCAAACTGTAATACGCCTGTGCCCTCGGATCAGAAGGATCCTGGCCGGCGGCCCACCATCCACGGAGCTCGGCCCACGTCCGCTTTCGGAGAGAGAACGTGCCGCGAACGAAGACCCAGGACACCGATGCGAAGGGCGCCGCACCCCCGGCGAACGAGGGCGCGCGCGCAGGGTCGACGAGCGGTGACGAGGCTCCGAGCGGCGCGACGACCGCGGGGGCAGCGAAGAAGGGCGCGACCAAGACGAGGGCGCCGAAGAGCGTGCGTGCCGCGAGCGCCAAGGGCGCAGCCCCGAAGGGATCTCCCTCGAAGGGCGGCAAGGACGGCGCGCCGAAGCCCAGCCGAAGCCCCGCGAGCAGCCGGGGCGGGTCGCGGGACGCGGAGCACGACGACGAGGACGACGACGATCTCGACGGGCGGGACGCCGACCCCGCGTCGCGCCGGCTCGAGGGCGACGACGGCGACCACGAAGGTCACGACGAGGAGCCGGCGGAGGAGCTCGTCGGCGAGGTCGTCGAGGCGGGCGACGCCGAGGTGATCGATGGGGACGACGCGCTCGGCAGCGAGCCCGCGCCGGTGAGCATCGAGCCTGCGGCGCTCTCGCGGAGCGATCCGCTTCAGGCCTATCTCCGAGAGGTCCAGCGCCACAAGCTCCTCACGCCGGACGAGGAGAAGGAGCTGACGACCAAGTACGCGCAGACGCAGGACGTGCAGACCGCCGCGCGCCTGGTGACCGCGAACCTGCGCCTGGTGGTGAAGCTCGCGTACGAGTATCGCCGCGCCTACAAGAACATCATGGACCTCATCCAAGAGGGCAACATCGGCCTGATGCAGGCGGTGAAGCGCTACGATCCCTATCGCGGCGTGAAGCTCTCCTCGTACGCGGCGTGGTGGATCCGCGCGTACATCCTCCGGTTCATCCTCAACAACTGGCGCCTCGTGAAGCTCGGGACGACCCAGGCGCAGCGGAAGCTCTTCTTCAACCTCAACAAGGAGAAGGCGAAGCTCGCCGCGATGGGCATCGATCCGACGCCCGCCCTCATCGCCGAGAACCTCGGCGTCGAGGAGAAGGAGGTCGTCGAGATGGACCGCCGCCTCTCGAGCGCGGAGGCGAGCCTCGACGCGCCCGTCGGCGACGCCGAAGGCCGCAGCGTCGCGCGCGTCGATCTCCTGCCGAGCGCCGTGCAAGGACCCGACATGGACCTCGAGAAGAGCCAGCTCGGCTCGATGGTCCACGAGCGCCTCCAGGAGTTCCGCAAGACGCTGAAGGGCAAGGACGTCATCATCTTCGACAAGCGCATGGCGGCCGAAGATCCCCTGACGCTCCAAGAGCTCGGCGACGAGTTCGGCGTCTCGCGCGAGCGCGTACGGCAGCTCGAGGCGCGCCTCACGTCGAAGCTCCGCGAGTACCTGAAGCAAGAGCTCGGCGACGCCGTCGGCTCGTCGTGACCGAAGGGTCGACGCGAGGCGCGCTCTACGTCGTGGCGACGCCGATCGGCAACCTGGGCGACATCACGCTCCGTGCCGTCGAGGCCTTGCGGAGCGCCGACGTGGTCGCCGCGGAGGACACGCGCAGGACGCGGGTCTTGCTCGGCCACCTCGGCCTCGACAAGCACGTCGTGCGGCTCGACGCCGCGGCGACCGACGCGGACCTCGAGCGCCTCTGCCGTCGCATCGAGGCGGGCGAGCGCGTCGCGCTCGTGACCGACGCAGGGACACCGGTCGTCAGCGATCCGGGCACGGCGCTCGTCGCACGCGCGCGCGGCCTCGGCCTCGCGGTGACGCCGCTCCCCGGTCCGTCGGCGGTCACCGCGGCGCTGAGCGTCTCGGGCTTCGGCGGCGCGGGCTTCCGCTTCCTCGGCTTCTTCCCTCGCGGCGGCAAGGAGCGCACGACCGCGCTCGCCGACGTCGCGCGCGCGAGCGAGACGATCGTGTTCTTCGAGGCGCCGCACCGAATGGCCGAGACGCTCGTCGATCTCGCGAAGGCGGCGCCGGCGCG
This sequence comes from uncultured Polyangiaceae bacterium, assembly GCA_964467935.1. Taxonomy (GTDB): domain Bacteria; phylum Myxococcota_A; class Polyangia; order Polyangiales; family Polyangiaceae; genus CAYYKK01. The sequence goes on along the minus strand of CAYYKK010000063.1, from coordinate 20,024 downwards.
CAGGGTCGTGATCGGGCGCGAGCTGACCAAGATCCACGAAGAGCTGCTCGCGGGCACGCTCGGCGCCCTCTCGCAGACCGAAGCCGATCGGCAGTGGCTCGGCGAGATCACGGTCGTCGTCGAGGCGTCGCACGAAGGCGCCCCGCTCCCGGACGTCGCCGACGCCGCAGCGCGCGTCGCGACGCTCCTCGCCGAGGGCAGGCGCGCGCGCGAGGTGGCGGAGATCGTCGCGATGGAGACGGGGATGTCGAAGCGCGACGCGTACGACCTCGTCTTGCGGGAGAAGATCGAGGCGACGAAGACCGATCGCGGCTGACGCCCCGCGCGCCGGCGATCAGCCGAGGGGCTGGAGGCCTGGGTTCGCGGGGCTCAGATCGACGAGCAGGCGCGTTCGACCGACCATCAGCTCCGAGCCGTGGAGGATCTTCTGCTTTCCCGCGACGCGGACGAAGACGCCGCTCCGCGCGCCGAGATCCGACAGGATGAACGCCTCGGCCTGCTCCTCGATGACGCAATGGAACGGCGCGACGAGCGGATCGCCGTGCAGCACGAGATCGTTCGCGTAGTCGTTCGCGCTCCCGATCTGCAACGTGGTGCCCCGCGCCATCGCGACGGAGCCGAGGGCGCCGCCCTCGAAGACCTGCACGACCCGGAAAGCGCTGGGCCATTTCATCGACGATCGGAAGTAGGTGGGGCCGGGATCCGGGCCATCGTTGGCGTCGGGGTTCCGCTCGAGCCGGAGGAGCTGATCGCCGACGATGAACTCGTCGCCGAGGCCCATCTCGACGCGCCGACCGATGCGCAGGAAGACGCCGTTGCCGCCGTCGTAGTCGTCGACGTAGAGATCCTTGCCGCGCGTGACGAGCGCGGCCTCGCGCGGGTGGCAGAAGCGCTCGCCCGCGACCTGGACCGCGCCCTGGCTGCCGATGATGGCGTTGTCGCCGAGCACCTCGTAGGCCTCGGGACCGCCGTAGAGGCTGCGCGTGACGTGGAGGCGCGCGCGGAGCTGCGCCCCTCCGATCGGGACCCCGCCGGGCGGCGTCGGGGGCACCGCCACCGCGGGAGAGCTCGGTCGTGGCGTCGGCGCGGAGGCGCCCTTGGCGCGATTTCCCACGCGATCGAGATCGACCTTCGGCGCGCTCTCGAGGACCTCGACGAGGCCGCCCTGCGCCTTGCCGGCGATGATCTCGTCGAACTTCCCCTCGCGCAGCGCCAGCACCATCTCCATGTGCTGGCCCTTCATCAGCGCGCGCACGAAGAGCGCGATGTCGTCGCGCGTGACCTCCGCGGCGTACGAGCGCTTGTGGCTCTTCAGGATGCGGCCGCCGTCGGCGAAGAGGTGCGTGATGATGTGCGGCTTGTCGAGCCCCGAGTCCTCCGTCTGGACGTGGTACTCGGCGCCTTTGTACTTCAAGTTGTTGTTGAAGCCGACCTGCGCCTTGCGGAACGAGGGGCGGAGGGCGCGCTCGAGCTTCGTCAGCTCCTCGAAGGAGTAGCGCGCGATCGCGGCGTCGAGCTCCGCGTGGTGCCCCAGGACCCCCTCCATGCGCTCGAACGCCATGCGCGCGAGCGGGGAGTTCTGGTCGATGCGGAACGCCTCCGCGAGCAACGCCTGTCCCTCGGGGTCGTTTCCGAACGCGGCGGCTCCGGCGCTGAGCACGGCGATCGCCTCGTCGTTGCGCGCCTTCTCGCGCAGGATTTTGGCGACGCGGCCAGCGACGGCGCGCGTTTCGGAAGGTCCTCCGGACATGGTGCGTGGAATCATGACTTCATCGCGCGAGAGCTTGCAAGCTCAGCCCGAGGGGGACGGGCTTTCAGGTCCCTTCGACGCGGTCATTTGAGGGTTTTCGGGCGTCGCGGAGGGCCTGTCGGGGGGCACGGATCCGCGCATCGACGGGTCGGAGCGGAGGCTCGGGACGCGGGCGCGCCGCCCGGAGGGGACGGGGAGCGAGATCGTGAACGCCGTCCCCTTGCCATCCTCGGTGACCGGGCTCTCGACCTCGACGTCACCCCCGTGGCTCTGCGCGATGTGTCGGACGAGCGCGAGGCCGATGCCGCTGCCGCGCGCGTGGGACGTGCCGGCGGTGCGTCCGCGAAAGAACCGCTCGAAGATCCGAGGCTGCTCGTCCTTCGGGATGCCGGCGCCGCGATCGGTGACGCGGACGTGGATGGCCTCGCGCTCGGCGGAGACCTCGACGTCGACGCGCGCGCCCTCGCGCGCGTACTTGATGCCGTTGTCGACGAGGTTCATGACGGCCAGCTCGAGCGCGCGTGGGTCGATGCGCGCGAGCGGCAGCTCCGGCTCGATCGCCGCCTCGACGACGACGCCCTCGCGCTCGGCGCGATACCGATAGATCTCGACCGCGCGACGGACCACCTCGCCGACGTCGCCGTCGACGAAGTCGTACGCGACCTTGCCGCGCTCGACGCGGGCGAAATCGAGCACGTTCTCGATGAGCGCGGTGAGCCGCTCGCTCTCGCTGACGATGATTTGGTAGTACTGCTTGCGCTTCTCGGGGCTCTTCACGCGGTCGAGCATCAAGAGCTCGCCGAACATGCGGATGAGCGCGAGGGGCGTCTTCAGCTCGTGAGACACGTTCGCCACGAAGTCGCTCTTCAAGACGCCGAGCCGGCGCTCCTTGATGGACGCGTTGATGACGACGAAGAGCCCGAGGACGGCGACGAGGCCCGCGACGACGACCATCCCGAGCTCGAAGATGCGGCGCTTCTCGACCTTCTGGCCGAGCTCGTCCGCGGAGGTGAGCGCGAGCTGGAGGCGCCAGTTGTAGAGCGTCGTCGGGAAGGGACGGCTCACGCCGAACTCACCGACCTTGATCGGAGGGCCGAACACGATGCGGCCCTTCTCGTCGACGACGTTCATCCTCGCGTTGCCGCGATCCGGATCGCGATAGAGCTGCGGCATCAGCTCGTGGACGACCCGGTCGACGTCGTGCCAGACGACGACCATGTACCGCCGTCCCTCGTGCGATCGCTGCCAGTAGCTCAGGAGGTACTCGACGTCGTCGACCGACTCGTGCAGGTGCCGGAGCTCCTCGGTGCGTCCTTCGAAGTTCATCGATCGGACGAGGCGCTGGAGCAGGAGCCGACGGAACGTGTCGTCGGCGCGGCCGGGGCTCCGCGTCGCGAAGGCGAGCACGTCGTGCGTGTCGTACGTCATGTCGACCACGAGGATGGCGCGGACGGTCGGCGTCTCGCGCGACGCCGTGGCGAGCCAACGCCGCGTGAGCGAACCGAGATCCGAGACGTCGGCGTGCGCGGCGACCACGTTGTCCTGCGCGACGATCTGGTTGTCGAGGAGGTCGACGCGCTCGGTCGCGAGCGTGGCGGTCGCGTCGAGCACGGTCTGCTGGCGGGCCTTCTCGATCTGGAGCGTCGTCCGTAGCGCGAGGCCGCCGAGCACCAAGACGGCGACGACGATGGCGGGCACGAGCGCGAAGTAGAGGAAGCGCTCGCCGAGGCGCGAGGGTCCTTGGCGGAGCCCCCCCGTGCGCCTCGACGGCGGTGCGCGCCGCTCTGCGCGCGGGGGCTCCGGATCGGGGGTGGAGGGAGGCTCCGGCTCGGAGCCGCGCGTCGAACGCGGCTCGTCGAGCCCGGGATCGGGTGGCGGAGATGCGGCGCCGTCCCCGAGTCCCGTGGAAGGCCCGGGTCCGGTCATCGTCAGCGCCGGACGCGCGCGCTGAGCTTGGGCGCGGAGATGCGATCGGCGTCGAGCACGACGTCGCGTTGACCCAAGAACTCGGCGAACTGTTGGGCGATGTACGAGATCGCGTGGCCGTCGCCGTCCGTGTACGGCGCGCCGTCGACCGGGTTCGCGAGCTCGATGAGGCCGAGGTAGCGCCCTCCGAGCTTCACCGGCGCGCAGACGAGGCTCGTCGGCGTCACGCCCGCGGCGAGCCAGCGCGGATCGTCGGAGACGGCGTCCGCCGCGTCGCGATCGAGGACCACGGCTTGGTGCGCGCGCATCGCCCTCGCTGCGAGGCTCGCCTTCTCGCCCGCGCGCGAGAGGAGGAGCGACGCCGGCGCGCCCGCGCTCGCGCGCACCACGACGAACTCGCGGCTGTCGAGGCTGAAGAAGGAGACGAACGCGACCTCGCTCGGGATGTTGTCGAGCGCGACGGAGAGGACGAAGTCGGCGCCCTCCAGGGGATCGGCCAAGAACTCGAGATCGCTCAGCGCCTCGAAGAGCTCGGAGATGAGGTCGTCATCGCGCACGCGAGGCTTCGCGCTGCTCGGAGGCGGCGCGCTCACGGGTGGAGCGCTCGCGCGCGTCGCCACAGGAGGTGCGCTCGCTCGCGCGGCGGCGGGCGGGCTCGAGGCGCGCACGGCGTCCGGCGGCGCGCTGACCGGCGGAGCGCTCGGTCCTGCCGAGGGCGCCGTCACGCCGCTCGTCGGCGGGACGCTCGGCATGCGCTCGGTGTCGCGCGCGGAAGAGACGGGCGATCCGCTCTCGACGGGCGGCGTGGACGCGCGCGTCGCGTCGCCCGCCTTGGGCGCCGCGGGAGGCTGAGAAAGCGGGCGCATCGCGCTCGACAGAGGCTCGGCGGGCGCGGTCACACCGAACGCCATCGCGCCCGGCGAGGCCCCGAGCGGCTCCACCCCGCTCGGGAGCGTGACCGCCGGGAAGACGCCGCGCTCGGCGGCCGCGATCGAGTAGGACTTGCCCGCCTCGATCGCCGGCGTCGGCGCGTCGGAGGGCGCCTCGTCGACGGGGTCTTGATCGACCTCGATCTCCTCCGCCACCTCGGCCGCCTTCGGCGCCGGAGGAGGCTCGGCCGCCATGACCGGCGGGGGCATGACCTGCGTGAGCGACTCGGGGGGATCGGGGATCGCCTCGGCCATCTTGACGTCGGTGACGTCGTCGCGCGCCATCTCGACGGCGGCCCGACGGATCTGCGAAGGCGTCGGCACCGGCGGCTTGCGCTTCGACGGGGGCGCCGAGTCGCGGGCCGCCGGAGGGGCGCTCGCGGCCGATCCCGAGGGAGCGGGCGCGCTCGGGGAGACCGCGCCGGCGGCCGCTGCAGGCGGCTTCGTGTCGACCTTCGGGAGCGCCGCGTCGGAGCGCTTCGCGTCGATCGGCACGCTCGCGGTCGGGTTCACCTGCGTCTGACCGAGATCGGCCTTCGCGTCCGGTGCGGCGGGCGCGTTGCTCGGCGAGTTGCCGTTCGTGCTGCTCCGCGCGTCGCGCAGCGGGAAGCGCACGACGGGCTCGGGATCGCGCCAATCCTTGAACGACAGCGTCGCGAGGGGCAGCCTCCGCGGCTTGCCGTCGAACTCGTGGTCGAACACCGCGAGCGTGATGAACTGACCCTTCGGCGCGTTGCGGAGCGCCGCCCGCACGACCTCGAACTGCGCGCGAACGATGGCCTCGGCGTCTTTGTACGAGGTCGCGTCCGAGACGGCGAACGCCATCTCGCGGTAGGTGAGCGGCGAGCTCGCGGTGGGCGCTTCGGATCGCTCGGAGAGGATCTTGAACCGGGGCAACACCTCGGTCGTCACGTCGGGCGCTGCCCCCGACTGCGCTTTCTGGGCTTGCGCCAGCGGGAACGAGGCGAGCCCCGCGGTCATGCGCTCGAACGCGGTCTCCGCTTGCATCGGCCTCGAGACGCCGGTCGGCGCGGGCAGAGCCGCGCGGGGAGGCTCGCTCGCGCGCTGGACGGCGGGCGGCTGGCTCGCGCGCGTCGGCACGGGGGGCGCGCTCGCGCGAGGGGCCTGGCTCGTCGGCGTGCCGGCGGCGCCGTTGCTCGGCGGATGGCTCGGGGCCTTCGCCTCGCCACCCGTCTCGGTGGCGCTCGCGTCCGCCGGCAGCGGGGCCGGCAGCGGGGCCGGCGGCGGGATCGCCGGCGTCGTCTGCGCCGCAGTGGCTGCAGGCGCAACAGCGCGCGGCACGGGATCGTCGGGGATGGAGAGGCGACCGCGGCGACGTTCGCTCGCGCGCGCACGCGGCGCATCCCCGCTCCGGTTGCGCGGACGCTGCGAAGGCGCCGGCGGCGGCACGGACGGGATGATCGGCACCTCGACGGGCTTGGTCGTCAGCTCCGCGTCGTCGGGCGCCTTCTGCACGACGTACCGCGAGCGCGTCGCCGGATCGATCGCGCGATACCCATCCTCGAGCAGCTCGATGGAGAAGTTCGCGAAGGGGCTCGAGTCACCGCGGAGGGCCCGGACGGACTGGAGGGCACGCTGCCATTGCTCGGCCTCGACACAGAATCGGGAGGCCTTGCCTCCTCCGGAGCCGATGGCAGAGATGTCGACGAACCAGCGCATGAACCTCTCTCACGCAGCCCGGAGCCTGCGCGACGGGAGCACCCGTGCGAGCCATGCAGAGGGCGTAGAAAAACGAAGCTTGCCGTAGCACCCGCCGAGCGGTCGCTCGGTCGTTCGAGCCCATCGTCGGGACGAAACGCAGCAAAACCGTACCCGACCGACCGGGGGGCGGTCAACGCGCGCTCGCGCTGGCGATGGCCCGCGATTCGCCCGGCGTGGGCCCGCACAGCGGCCGCACCTCGTGGTATACGCGCACGCGTTGAAACGGGAGGACGACAGCGGCGTCGCGACGGACGGAGGCCCGCCGAGCCTTCCGCGCACGACCGCGCTGACGTGGCTCGCCGAGCGCTGGTCGCGCATCGACGGACCGCTCTTCCTCGCGTTCGCCTCCGCGTGCCTCGGCTACGTGGGCGTCCAATTCTACGGCGCGATGCTCCACCAGACCGACGGCGTCTGGTCGGCGCCGCTCGACGACGTGTTCATCCACTTCGACTACGCCCGCGCGACGTACCGCGGTCATCCGTTCGAGTGGTGCGCCGGCAACGGCTTCTCGAGCGGCAACACGAGCATGACCTACCCCTTCGCGCTCGCGCTCGGGTTCCTCCTCCCGGCGTGCCGCGGGCTCGGGATCATGCGGTGGGCCGCGCTCGTCGCCTTCGCGTCGATGCTCGTCTTCTTCAGCGCGGTCGGCAGGCTGTCGTCGCCCCTCGGGCGATGGGCGAAGTACGTGCTCCCGCCCGCCGTCCTCTCGCTCGGCGCGCTCGATTGGTCGCTCGCGAGCGGCATGGAGAACGCGTTCCACCTCGGCGTCTTCGGGCTCGCGCTCTCGGGCGTCCTCGCCGTGGAGCGGGGCCTCGACGACCGCCGCGCGTGGCCCCGACGGCGCGCTTGGATCGCTGGCGTCGCCTGCGCGCTGCTCGTGCTCACACGGCCGGAGTCGATCGTGTGCGTCGCGGCGTTCGTCGTCTTCCTCGCCGTCCTCGCGCGGAAGCGCGGCCTCCTGAAGATGCTCTCGCTCGGGGTTTCGATCGGCGGCCCGGGCGCGCTGGCGCTCTTCGCGCAAGCCGCCGCGAACCGCGTGCTCACCGGCGAGTGGTCTCAAGCGGGCGCGCTCGCGAAGCTCGCTCTCTATCACCCGTACATGCCGCCGCAGGAGAAGTGGAACGACTGGGTCTTCCACGTGACGTACGTCTTCGCGCGGAACCTCCATCACCATTTCGCGGACGTCGTGCCGTACGGCTACCTCGTCCCCGCGCTCGGCCTCGTCCCGCTGTTCGATCCGAAGATCCGTCGCTACGCGCTCCTCCTCTGGTCCATGGTGCTCGGCTGGCTGCTCCTCGTCTCGCTCAACGGCCAGGTGCGCTGGCAGAACGAGCGCTACACGATGGCGGCCGTCGCTTGGGCCTTCGTCCTCGCGGGTCTCGGCGTCGCCTCGCTCGCGAGCCGCTACGGCGCGACGCTGAAGGGCCGAGCCTGGTGGGGCGCCCGCCTCGGCGTCGCGGCGCTCGCGATCGCGCTCTTCTGGAAACACCAAGCGCCGAACTTCCGCGACCAGGTGTGGTTCTTCGCGCGCGCCTCGCGGAACATCCTCGACCAGCACGTGACCGCCGGCAAGGCCCTCGCGAAGATGGACCCGCCGCCTCGGCGCATCCTCGTCGGAGACGCGGGCGCGCTCATGTACGCGTCGGATCTCCCTGGCCTCGACATCATCGGCCTCGGCGGTTACCACGACTACCCGTTCGCGCGCGCCGGGCGATTCGGCCTCGGCTCGACGCTCGAGCTCATCGAGCGCATGCCGCAGAGCGAGCGCCCCGACGTGATGGCGATCTACCCCACGTGGTGGGGCGACCTGCCCATCCTGTTCGGGAAATACCTCGGCGAGTTCCCCGTCTACGGCAACGTGATCTGCGGCGGCGCGTCGAAGGTGATCTACAAGGCGAAATGGGGCGCGCTCGATCGCACGGGCCACCCGCGCTCGGTCTCGCCCGGCGAGGCGGTCGTGAGCGAGGTCGACGTCGCCGATCTGATGAGCGAGCGCGAGCAGAGCTACACGTTCCCGCACCCTTCGGCCGGCTGGGTCGTGTGGCACGTGCTCGCCGATCCGGAAGATCCGCGCGACGACCTCTTCGACGCGGGCCGCATCCTGCACAAGGGCGAGCGCGAGACCGCGCGCATCGCGCTGCCGCGCGGCGGCGGACGCCTCATCGCGCGCACCGCCGCCACGTCGAAGGCGTGGGTCCGCGTCCTCGTCGACGACAAGGAGGTCGGCAAGCTCGAGGTGAAGCCCTCGGACGGGTGGGCCGAGCCTTCGATCATCCTGCCCGCGGGGCTCCCCGCGGAAGCCACGCTCACGCTCGAGCCGATCGAGGGCGAGTGGACCGACTACCACGTCTGGGTGGTCGGACTCTGAGCGCCGACGCGCCGTCGTTCAGACGAAGAACGTCACGCCCGGCACCATGCGATTCAGCTCGCCGAGCAGGCCCTCGAGGTGTCGGCCGCGCACCTGTCGCCCGATGTTCATCAGGCTGTCGGTGTCGCCCAGGTTCGCCGAGCCGTGCGTGTACTCGTCCGGGTTCGGCGCGCGGCCCGAGCCGTCGGGCTCGGTGTGCCCGAACTCGTGCGCGCCGACGGGGAAGTTCGCGCGCGACGCGCCGGCGTCGTTCGCGGCGCCGCGCGAGTCGGTGAAGTCCTCGGTGACGAGCGTCACTTTGCGCCCCGCGAAGTCGACCTGGCTGTAGTCGGCCGGGTACGAGCGCGCGGCGTTCGGCGCCATCTTGCGCGCCTTCACCTCCCAGTGCCCCGCGCGCAGGACCCAGCGGATGTCGAACTCCGTCGTCGGCAGACCGTGCGGGAAGCGACGAACGAAGGCGTTCGCGCCGCGGACGCGGATATGGAACCGCCCGCTCGACCACACGCTCCAGATCTGGCTGTCGACCTGCGCGTGGAACGCGCGCTTCTCGGCGAGGTGCCAGGGACGGAGCGGCACGTCGACCACCCACTGGTAGTGCCAGTTCTCCTGCACGAAGATGTGCCCGGTATCCAGGTTCAAGCTGATGTCCGCCCACCCCGGGTGCGCATCGACGTACGCCATGGCCGAAGTCTACGGAGGGCCGCGGCGGCGTGCGAGAGACATTCGACCGCCGCCATCCGGGCCTTGGTTTCTCGAAGACAGGCCGCGGGCCCCGCGGTAGACGCTGCCCGTGTCGGTGGGCCTGCCCAGAGACGCTGGCGAGTGGGCCGCCGTCGCCGCGGCCCTCGCGATCCTCGCCGTCTCGCGCGCGAAGCGCTTCGCGTCGTGGGGCAGCGCGCGCGCCTTTCGCGCGGCGAGCGCGCTCCTCGCCGCCGGCCTCTCCGCGCTCTACGTCGTTTCCTACCTCCGAGGCGGTCCGCGCATCATCGACGCGACCACGTACTATCTCGAGGGCCGCGCGCTCGCGGAGGGTCACCTCGCGTGGTCCGTGGGCGATCTGCCGACGGCGACGATGGGTCGGTTCCTCGTGCGCGACGTCCTCGCGAGCGGTGATCACGCCGCCGCGATCTTTCCGCCAGGCTACCCGGCGCTCCTCGCGCTCGGCTTCCTGGTCCACGCGCCGCTCGCGGTCGGCCCGCTCCTCGCGGCGTGCGTCACCTGGCTCACGTACGATCTCGGCGAAGAGGTCGCGGCGCGACTTCCGTCGATCTCGCCGCTCGATCGCGCGCTCGTGCCGCGGATCGCGGCGACGCTCTCGGTCGTGTGCGCCGCGCTCCGCTACCACACCGCCGACACGATGAGCCACGGGCTCGCGGCCGCGCTCGTGACGGCCGCGCTCGTCTGCGCCTTGCGCCTGCGCGGCGACGAAGACGCACGCGAGGCGCCGAATCGGCGCGCAATCGGCCTCCCCATCGCGCTCGGGCTCGCGCTCGGCTGGCTCGCGGCGACGCGTCCCGTCAGCGGGATCGCCGCGGCGGCGTTGGCCGCGATCACGCTCGGCCGCCGCGGTGTACGCCTCCGTACGATCGCCCTCGCGCTCGCCGGCGCGGCCCCGCCGCTCGCGCTCCTCGTGCTCCACCAACGCGCGGCGACCGGCGCGTGGCTGACCTCCTCTCAGTCGCTCTACTACGCGCTCTCCGACGGCCCCGCGGGCTGCTTCGCCTACGGCTTCGGCCCGCGCATCGGCTGTCGCTTGGAGCACGGCGACTTCGTCGAGCACAACCTCCGCGCGGGCTACGGGGCGTTCGCCGCGCTCGCGACCACGGCGAGGCGGCTCAAGATGCACCTCGTCGACGCGCTCAACGCGCAACCGCTCGCGGCCGTGACCGCGTGGGGCATCGGCGCGGCCGCGCGTCGACGCGAGACGCGCGCCCTCGCGCTGTCCTTACCGCTCTTCGCGCTCGCCTACGCGCCCTTCTACTTCGACGGCAACTACCCGGGCGGCGGAGCGCGCTTCTTCGCCGATCAGCTCCCCGTCGAGCACGTCCTCGTCGCGGCCGCCCTCCCCGCGCTCGCGCGCGCGAAGCTCTTCCGTCGGCTCGACACCGCGCGGCTCGGAGCCTCGGTGACGGCGCTCGCGCTCGTGGGCTTCGCCCTCTTCGCCGGCAAGGATCACGCGCTCCTGCGCGATCGCGAGGGAGGTCGCCCCATGTTCGAGCCGCGCGTGCTCGAGGCGGCAGGCGTCGAGCGCGGCCTCGTGTTCGTCGACACGGATCACGGGTTCGATCTCGGCTTCGATCCGGACGCGATGGCGACGCGCGGCGTCCAGATCGCGCGGAGGCGAGGCGACGCGTCGGATCGCTGGCTCTGGGAAGCCCTCGGGCGACCACCGACCTACCGCTACGACTACGCCTTCGATCCGGACGCCCCCGAGCGCGCCGCGGTGAAGGCCTTCGAGCCGCCCGCCTCTCATCGCCTGGAGGCCGAGTCGCTCTGGCCGCCCGTCGCGCAGAAGGGCGGCTACGTCGAGCCCGCGTTCCACCCCTGCGCTTCGGCCGGTCGCTGGCTCCGCTTCGTCCCCGACGGCGAAGGCCCCGGGGTGACGCTCGCGCTGCCCCGCCGCGCCGCGGGCGCGATCTTGCGCATTCGCATCTTTGCTTCTGTCGATTCCAAGATACAATTGCAAGTCGAAGCCGACGGCGCCGAGATCGCGCGCTTCGACGAGACGAGCGGGGAGCGCGCGGAGGGGCCCTGCGGTGACGAGGTCCGCGAGCTCCCCGCCGTCCACCCTCCGAAGGGCGCCGCTCACGTCGGGATCACCTTCCGCGGCGAGGGCCACGGCGCCGGCGTCGACGCCGTCCGCGTCGAGGAAAGCCGTTGACCGAGGCGAGGCGCCATGAGAGCGTTTTTTCCTGGTTCTCTAGGGTATGACGCGGCCGTCTCGGGGGAGGCTCCCATGACCAAGAGCGAGCTCATCGACTCCATCGCCCAACGTGCGGAGCTCACCAAGTCGCGCGCGGAGCTCGTCGTGAACTGCGTGTTCGACGCGATGACCGAGGCGCTGGAGCGCGGCGAGGGCATCGAGATCCGCGGGTTCGGGAGCTTCACGGTGCGGCCCTACAAGCCCTATAGCGGCCGCAACCCCCGCACCGGCGAGCCCGTCCCGGTGGCGGCGAAGCGCTTGCCGTTCTTCAAGGTCGGCAAGGAGCTCAAAGACCTCGTGAACAAGAGCCGCGCCTTCGCGATCAGCGGGGGTGACGACGGCGACGATTGATCGTAGGAACGCCCCGAAGCGGAGCCTCGCGAGGGCTCGAGCCGCTCGTTCCCATGGTCGATCCCAAAGTCTCCTCCGCCATCGACGATCTCTGCCGCGGCATCGTCGATCTCCACACCCGCGCCGATCTCGAAGAGCGGCTCGCCTCGGGTCAGCGCCTCAAGATCAAGGCCGGCTTCGATCCGACGCGCCCCGACCTGCACCTCGGGCACACGGTGCTCATGCAGAAGATGCGGCAGTTCCAAGATCTCGGCCACGAGGTCACCTTCCTCGTCGGCGACTTCACCGCCATGGTGGGCGACCCGACCGGGCGCAACGAGCTCCGCCCGCGCCTCACGCGCGAGGACGTCCGCGCCGCGGCCGAGACGTACACGGAGCAGGCCTTCAAGGTGCTCGACAAGTCGCGCACGGTCGTCCGCTACAACTCCGAGTGGCTCGACCAGCTGAAGCCGAGTGAATTCATCGAGCTCGGCGCGAAGTACACCGTGGCGCGCATGCTCGAGCGCGACGACTTCTCCAAGCGCTTCGCCGAGAACCGTCCGATCCACGTCCACGAGTTCATGTACCCGCTGCTCCAGGCCTACGACTCGGTGGCGATGGAATGCGACGTGGAGCTCGGCGGGACCGACCAGCTCTTCAACCTGCTCGTCGGTCGCGACCTGATGCCTCGCTACGGCAAGCGACCGCAGATCGTCATGACGGTACCCATCCTCGAGGGGATCCACGCGCGCGTCGAGAACGGCAAGGTCGTCGGCGCGAAGATGTCGAAGAGCGCCGACAACTACGTCGCCGTGAACGACGCGCCGTTCGAGATGCTGCAGAAGCTCATGCTCGTCGACGATCAGGTGATCTGGCGATACATGGACCTGCTCTCCTCGATGCGCACCGGCGAGATCGCCGCGCTCCGCGACGAAGTGAGGGAGGGAAAGCGCGACGTCATCTCGGTCAAGGAGGCGTTCGCGAAGGAGATCGTCACGCGCTTCCACTCGGCCGAGGCCGCCGACGAGGCGCTCGCGCGGCGCAAGGGCGTGGCCGCGGGCGGCATCCCCGACGACGTCGAGGAGATCGGCCTCGCCTCCGAGGGCGGCGAGCTCTGGATCGCGAAGGCGCTCGCCACCGCGGGCCTCGTGAAGTCGAGCTCGGAGGGCGTGCGCATGATCCAGCAGGGGGCCGTGCACCTGGACGGGCGCAAGCTCGACAAGAGCGACGAGAAGCTCAAGCTCCCCGTCGGACGGCACCTCGTTCGCGTGGGGTCGAAGAACCGTCGGTTCGCGTACCTCAGGATCGAGTGATCGCGCGGGGGACGCCGCCGGGAGGGTCGAGCCGGCGCGCCCTCCTGGGCTCGCTCGGCTCGCTGCTCCTCGCGGGATGCGCCGGGGCGCCGCCCGTGTCGCCCAAGCCGGTCCTCGCGCCGCTCGACACGAAGGATCTCGCCGCGCTCGTGCCCGCGGCGGGGCTGTCGTTCCTCGTGCTCGTCAGGCCGCGCGAGATCGCCCAGATCCCGTGGCTCATCCCGGCGATCGCCGAGATCGCGCCGGAGCAGAACCTCGCGCGGTTCGCCGCGCAGACCGGGGTCGATCTGCGCCAGGTGTCGGAGGCCGTGATCGCGCGCTTCGACGCGTCGTTCGCGGGCGCCGATCTGCAGTTGGCGCGTCACAACGGAGATGCAGGTACGATCGAAAAGCTCTTTCAATCTCGCATCGTCAAGAGCGCGCGCCGCACCGAGGATCGCCCCGATCTCGTGCGGCTCTCGGGTCAGATCGGCTCTCACGCCGAGGCGTTCGCGCGGCTCGGCGCGGACGTCGTCGGGTTCCAAGAAGGGGGCGATCTCGGCCGAGGGCCGCTTCGCGTCGCGACGCTCTACGCGACGGGACGGCTGAAGAAGACGCCGCGCGCGCTGGCCACCGCGCCGCTCGACGCGCTGCGCGCGCGGTTCGGGAGCGCCCCGTTCATCGCCCTCGCGAAGGGGCCGTTCGACGACGAGTGGAAGCACGCGGCGCGCGGGCTGCTCGAGGCGGCGACGGGGGCTGGCGCCGCCATGCGACCGACGGCCCGCGAGCACCTCGGCATCGCGGTCGCGCTCGCGGGCGACTTCCGCGCCACGGGGCGCGCGGCGTCCGACGTGTTCCTCGGGGCGTGGGACGACTTCGCCTCGAGCGAAATGGGCCGCATCCTCGGGCTCGATCAGCCCATCGAGCGCCCGCTCGCCACGTTCAGCGACGACGCCGTCGCCGTCAGCGTCGAGGTCGAGCCGAACCGCTTCGCGCGCGGGCTCGAGGCGCTGGTGACCGAGGATCTCCAGGCGATCATGCGGCTCTGATCCGCCTCGGCGTCACAGCTTTTCGACGGACTTGAGCAGCTCGGTGACGAACTGCGCCCTCGGCCGCAAGAGGCGCTCTCGGTACCCCGTCGGCCGGACGCGGAGGAGCGGCGCCGTCGAGTCGATGCCCTTCGCGTCGAGGAGATCGTCGAGGAAGTTGTAGCAGTAGCCCCCGTCGGTCTCGCATTTGTCCGCGGGCGACGTCGCTTCGTCGGCGAAGGAGAGGGACGAGAGGGTGAGCAGGCTCATTCCGGCGAGCACGGCGGTGAGGGTCTTCATGCTCGGTGAAACACGACCGCCCCGCCGCGCCTTGGGTCGCTCGTCACACGCCACGCGAGCGCGTTTCAACGAGGCGCGATGGAGGACGCACACGCGGCGCGCTCGATCCCGAGCAGCCGCGCTTTCAAGACGAGACCGCCGTGCGCGGAGAAGCCGCCGGGCGCGACCCGTCCCTTCGCCGACGTGGCGCCCACGACCCGGTGGCAGGGCACGATGATCGGAAACGGATTCTTGCCCATCGCGCTTCCCACGGCCCGCGACGCGCCCGGACTCCCGAGGCTCCGCGCGAGCTCACCGTAGGAGCGCACCTCGCCGACCGGGATCGCCCGCGCCGCCTCGCTCGCGCGCACGCGGAACGGGGTGAGCCCCGTCCAATCGAGCGCGATGGAACGGAGATCGTCGTGAGCGCCTTCGAGGTGGGCGGCGACGCGCGCCGCCACCGACGCGAGCCGGGGATGGCGAGGCTCGACCCGCTCGAAGCGCGCACCGAAGCGCACCTCGAGGAGGCGCTCGAGGTGCGCGAGCGTCTCGTCGTCCGACGGATCGGGCAAGAGGAGGCCGGCGATCGCCTCGTCGGTGGCGGCGAGGCCCACGCGCCCGATCGCCGTCCGAACGAGGGTGACGACCCCCACCGATCTACCTCGGACCCTCTTCGCAGAGACCGTTTTGGCCGTTCGGGCAGCGCACGCGCACGTGGAAGTACGCGTCTCCGACCTCGGCCGTGTCCGAGACGAACAGGATCGACGACACACGAGCGATGCGCTCCGGCTTCTTGCCCGAGCCCTCGGCGAAGACCAGCAGCCGCTGGCGCAGCTTCGCGTCGACGAAGATGTGCGTGACCGGCGTGTCCTTCATGTTCGCGAGCGAGTCGACGAGCGCCCAGTTCCGCTCGTCGTCGAAGCGAATGCCCGAGCCATCCATCGCCTTGCCGCTGCCGTCGAAGTGGACGAGGTGCTTCGGCGAAGCGCTCTTGCCCTTCTTGTCGAGGGCGTAGAACGCGAGGTCGCCGTCACGACCCGACTGGTGCGATCGCTTGGACGGCGCGACGCCGCCGTTCTTGTCGGAGAGCTCCACGACGAGGAGCGTCGAGCCCGGGTGCTTCTGCCTCACGCTCTTGGCGGCGTGCACCAACGTCTTGATGAGCACCGGCGTGCCGAAGCCGCGCTCGCTCGTCGCCTTGAAGAGCTTGATCGCGGGCTCGTGAGGCAGCCGATGACCGCGGATGAGGCGGCCGTGGTTCGGCGCGCCCACCGAGAGGCACTGCTTCGAGAACGGCGGCTTGCGGAACGCGTCGGGAAGCTCGTCGGCGTCGGCCTTTCCGCGACGCGCGACCCCCTCTTCCCCGCGGCCGCCGTGCGTGACGGCCCCCGCCGACGAGCGCTCGGCCCACGCCGCCGCCGGAGCAGCGAGCAGGGCGAGGGAGACGACGAGCGTCGAGACGCGGAGGGCCATGGCGACGGCGCATCATGTAGCAAAACGACGCCGCCGAGGATGAAGAATCGTTGCGCGATCGTCGTGCTCTCCGCGGCGTCGTCGCGGTGGGGCGGAAGGGCCCCGAGCGGTCAGCGCGTGACGAGGACGATCTCGCGATCGAACGCCTGGTCGGCGGCGCGCGCGAACGCAGCGAAGGCCGCATACGCCTCGGGCTGGATCCGCCCGGCGGGGATCTCGATGCTGCGCTCGAGCACGAGCTTGTCCCCTTCGAGGTGGTCGTTCACGACGAAGCTGCGCGGACCGTCCTTGCCCTCGACCTTCTCGAGGTTCCCACGCACCTTCGCGCCCTTCGGGAGGTCGATGACGAGGTGCACGCGTCGCGACAAGGCGTTCTCCTCACCGATGAAGAGCGGGGTCTGGCGGGTCGGCAGCGCGGCGACCTCGGCGATCGAGGGTGAGAAGGGCGGCGCGATGACGAGCCCTTCGCTGCTCGGCTTGGCGAACGTGGAGATCTCGATCTTCATCGCGAGCGCGACGGGCGCGTCGAGATCGTCGAGGTTCTTCACGTCCACCGCGTCGAGGCGCGCCCCGGGCAGCGACTGGGGCAAGAGCTGCGATTCGATCGCGTCCTTGAGCCGCGCGTCGGGCAGCGTCTCGAGGGCGTTGCGCAGCCCGATCGCGAGGCGGCCCGAGTAGCTCTGATCGATCGACAACGTCGCCGACCCATCGCTCGCGAGCGCGACGGTGCCCGTGTCCTCGACGCGATCGGACGATCCGTCGGCGGGCGTCGTCACGCGAGGCAGGCCGGGAACGAGGAGCACGGCGGGCTGCCCGCGCAGCGCGCTCGGCATGAAGCCGTAGGGCGCGTACTTGTCGCCGACGAGCATCCACCGGTAGCGAGGGGCGGCGCCGGGCGTCGCGCCGTCGTGCGCGGCGGGCTTCTTCGGATCGTCGATCGGCACCGCGACGGCGAGCGACGCGAAGAGCTCGGACTCGCTCATCGGACCGCGCGGCGGCGGCGCGAGGCGATCCTGCACGAGCCCGCGCTCCACCTCGACCCCCGCGAGGCGGGCGAGATAGAGGAACGCCTCGAGGCGGCTGCCGCTCTTGCCCGTCACGGCGCGCCTCGGATCGGTCTCTCGGCCCGCCTCGACGTTCGCGAGCACCCAGCGATAGATCCGCCGCGCCCGCTCGTCGGCCGGGATCTTCGACAGATCGGTGCTCGCGTCGGTGCCCTTGCCGCTCGCAGCGATCGTGCGCGCGATGCGCTGCAGCCGAGGGTCGACGGGCGTGCGGCTCGACGCGAGATCGGCGAAGCGCTCGAGCGTGTCCTTCTGGTTGATCCCCCAGCCGATGCGCACGCTGGGCAGGAACTCCTCGACGGGCGCGTGGAACATCTCCTCGGACACCGCCGGGTTCTTGTCCACGCGGTAGCGCCGCGTGACGAGCGCGCCGTCTTCGGTGATCTGCGGCGCCGGCACGTCGCCCGTGGTCTCGACGTCGAGCTTCTTGTCCTTCGGCGAGACGATGACGAACTCGCTCCGGTAGTAGTCGATCTTCTCCTCGCGGAAGAACCACCGAGGACCGAGGAAGCTCCGCCCTCCTTGGCCGTCTCCGCCGAGCGTGTAGATGGTCTCCGTCTCGATGTAGTCGCCCACGTCGAGGTGAGGCATCGTCACGGTCGGCTTGCCCTGGACGATCTCCGGCTCGAGGATCGTGCCGTCGCGCTTGATCGTGCGGATGCGCAGGAGCGTGCCGCGCGGGAGCTGCTGCTCGGCGTGCTTCGCGATGGCCTCGCGCGACTCCAGGTGGATGATCTCGTGCTCGAGCATCCGCGCCGTGCCGTCCTCGCGGATCCACATCGCCGAGTAGTCGAGCACGCGCGCGGCGTTGCCCGCGCCTCCGGCCGCCGCCTTGGCTTGCGGCCCCTTGCCTTGCTTGTCGTCGGCCGCCCCGTCGGCGCTCGCGGCGCGCGCGAGGCCCCGCTCCGCAGCGCCCGACTTCTCGTACTCGCGGATCATCGCCAGGCCGTCGATGCGGTACGCGCTGAGCTCGCTGAGCCCTTCCACGAGCTCGATCGCGCTCCGGAGCTCGTCGGTCTCGGCGCCCCGTCGGATCGCGTCGACGAGCGCGCGGCGGAGCGCCGCTTTGTCGCCCGAGGCGAGGCGCGCGTCGGCGAGCGCGAGCATGGCCTTCTCGTTCTTCGGATCCTCGCGGAGCGCGTTCTCGAGCGCGTCGTAGGTCTCCTTGCTCTTGCCGGCCCGCGTGAGGAGATCCTCGATGCGCGCCGCGAGCGCCTTCGGGTCGTGCTTGTCGTCGCGCGTCTTCTTCAGCGCGGCGATCGCGGCGGCGAAGTCCCCACGCGCGATCGCGCGCTCCACGTCGATCTGCGAGCCGGGCTCGAGCTTTCGGAGGCGCGCGACGAGCCGATCGGCCTCGTCGAACTGACCGTGCTGGTCCGCGAGGCCGAGCTCGGCCCGCAGGACCTCGGGGTCGTCCGGGAAGCGCCGCGCCGCCTCACGGACGGCTCGCTCGTGCTCGGCCTTCCAGCCGAGCCGCGCGTACGCGGCGGCGAGGCCCTTCAGGATGCCGGGGACCTCGCGGAACTGCTCCGACAGGTCCGTGAGCTTGGGCATCACGTCGGTCATCCCCTGCTTGTCCGCGGCGTCGAGCAGCAACCAGAGCCGCGGATGCCAGAGCAACGAGTCCTTGTCGGTCGCGCGGGTCCGCAGATCGAGCGCGAGATCACGCGCGTCGTTCGGCGTGAAGATCGGGTCGCCCTCGAGGAAGCTCGCCGCCTCCGAGAGCGACACGCCGGTCGCGCGTCCCGGCTCCTTGACGAGCGGCTCCATCAGCACGCTCGCCAGATCGTCTTGGCCGTCGATGTGCGCGAGCTCCGCCGCCACGAAGCGCAGCGCCGGATCGGACGGATCGACGCTCTGCACCCACGCAGGCGCCTTCGCCGATCGCGGCGCCGCCGGCACGCCGAGCGCGTCGAGGAACGGGTGCAGCGGGTTCGGATCGGGCAGCAACGTCGGAGGGCGGATCGAGTAGGGCGCGGAGGGATCGTCGGACGAGGTCAGCGAGAGCGGGCGACCCTGTTCGTCGACGACGCGGATCGACGTGTCGGTGCCGCCGAGACGCGCGAGGATGCGGTGACGGCCGGCCTCGAGGTGCAGGTGCACGCCGAACCGCGGCCAGCTCGCCCACGCGTCCGGATCGCGCGCGAGCACCTCGACGTCGTCGACGAGGAGCGACCACGCCCCTTGGACGGCGACGATGACGTCGCGATCGCCCGGCAAGTCGATGAACGACTCGACGTAGAACACCCCCGCGTCCGTCGGCTCCGCGGCCGAGATCTGGCAGCCGTGGATCTTGGTCTTCACGACGCGCGGAGCCTCGAGCCGCTTCGGATCACGCGGGAACGTGACGGGCCAAGGACCTGGTCGCTCGGCGTCGAAGCGCACGTTGCTGTCGGAGGGCGCGAGGTGACCGAAGGGGCCGGCGAGGCGTGCGTGCTCGAGGCAGCCGAGCTTGCGCGACGCGAGATCGATGGGCGCGGTGGACTTCGCCGCTTCGCTGCCGGGCGCTCCGTCGGCGAGCCAGAAGTCGACGAGCTCGCCGCGCGCCCGAAATCCGAGGCGGCCCGGGCGATCGATCGCACCCTCGACGACGGTCTTGGCCGAGTCCCACAGGTGCGGGACGCTCGAGCGGAGGCGCACGAGGTGATGCGCCGCGTACCAACCGAGCGCGGTCGACTCGGGGCCTTCGTAGGAGCGCGCGGCGTCCACCGCGTCGATGAGATCGCTTGCAGCGGAGACGAAGCGGCCGTGCGCTTCGTCGTCGACGGCGCGCCCGAGCGAGGCGTAGCGCCCCTTCGCGCGCGGCGAGATCGCGTCGAGCGCCTTGCGCGCGGCGATGGCTTGCGTGGGCGAGCCGCCGGGCACGACGGGCTCCGAGACGAGCCAGCGACCGACGACCTCTCCGTCCTTCGACCCCTCGGCGCGCGTGCGCGCAGCGGC
>CAYYKK010000062.1:0-28634 GCA_964467935.1 uncultured Polyangiaceae bacterium | reverse complement strand
TCGGCGGCGTGCCCGGCACGCGTCGCGGTCGCGTCGTCATCCTCGGCGGCGGCGTCGTGGGTCGCAACGCGGCGACGATCGCGATCGGCATGGGGGCGCAGGTCACGGTGCTCGACGTGCGCGCCGAGACGATGGCCTACCTCGAGGACGTGTTCGGCGGCGCGATCGAGACGCTCTACTCGAACGCCGAGAACATCGAGCAGACCGTGCGGCGCGCGGATCTCGTCGTCGGCGCGGTGCTCGTTCCCGGCGCGAAGGCGCCGCACCTCGTCACCGAGGAGCACCTCAAGCAGATGGAGAAGGGCAGCGTCGTCGTCGACGTCGCGGTCGATCAAGGCGGCTGCATCTCGACGTGCCGGCCGACGACGCACGACAACCCGACCTACGAGGTTCACGGCGTCGTGCACTACTGCGTGGCGAACATGCCGGGCGCCGTCTCGCACACGAGCACCTGGGCCCTCACGAACACGACGATCTCGTACGCCGTGCAGCTCGCGAACAAGGGCGTGGTCGGCGCTGCGAAGGCGGACCGCGCCCTGCTGCTCGGGCTCAACACGTACGGCGGCGCGGTGACCTACAAGGGCGTCGCCGACGCCACGGGCACCGAGTACGTCCCGATCGAGAAGGTCCTCGGCTGAGCATGGCCGTCGCTGCGTCTCGGTGAGGTGAAGACCCCTCCCTCCTCCGCGGAGGGAGGGGCTCTTTCATTTCGACGCCGCCCTCTCCTCGCCGTCCGTTCGCGGCACCAGCTCTCTCTCTCTCTCTTTCGAACGCACCTTGCACCCTCACGCAGACCGGAGCGCGCCTTGAGCAAGAAGAAGATCGCCATCGTCGGTGGAGACGGGATCGGCCCCGAAGTGAC
Source organism: uncultured Polyangiaceae bacterium (assembly GCA_964467935.1). Taxonomy (GTDB): domain Bacteria; phylum Myxococcota_A; class Polyangia; order Polyangiales; family Polyangiaceae; genus CAYYKK01. The sequence continues at coordinate 27,772 of CAYYKK010000062.1, read as the reverse complement.
CCGCGAGGCTCGCGGGCTGCTCGAGAAGCTCGTGGAGAAAGAGGGGCTCGCGATCGAGCTGTGGGATCTCGACCTCGGCGCCGATCGCTACCTCCGCGACGGGACGACGTTCCCGAAGGAGATCCAGGATCGCATCCAGCGCGAGTGTGCCGCGGTGCTCCTCGGCGCGCTCGGCGATCCGAGGGTGCCCGGGCTCGAGCACGCCCGCGACATCCTGTTCGGGATGCGCTTCGGCTACGATCTCTACGCGAACGTGCGGCCCATCAAGGTCCTCGGCGAGCGGCTCTACCCGCTCAAGAAGGGTCGCGGCGCGGACGTCGACATCGTCGTCTTCCGCGAGAACACCGAGGGCGTCTACGTCGGCTTCGGAGGCCAGTTCAAGAAGGGCACGCCCGACGAGATCGGCATCAACGAAGACGTGAACACCCGCAAGGGCGTCGAGCGCATCCTCCGCGCCGCGTTCGAGCACGCGAAGCGCACGGGCAAGAAGCGCGTCGCGATGGCGGACAAGTCGAACGCGATGAAGCTCGCGCACGAGCTGTGGCTGCGCACCTTCGCCGAGGTCGCGAAGGACTACCCCGACATCGAGACGCGGCACGTCTACGTCGACGCGCTCTGCCTGTACCTGATCCAGGATCCCGCGCAGTTCGAGGTGATCGTGACGAACAACCTCTTCGGGGACATCGTCACCGATCTCGGGGCGGCCCTGCAGGGCGGGCTCGGGATGGCGGCGAGCGCGAACCTGCACGCGTCGGATCCGACGCGCGTCGCGATGTTCGAGCCCGTGCACGGCTCGGCGCCGCCCATCGCGGGCAAGGACGTCGCGAACCCCTTCGCGTCGTTCCTCACCGTGGGGATGATGCTCACGCACCTCGGCTTCGCCGGGATCGAGGCGCGCATCGAGGCGCTGGTGAAGCGCGCCATCGAGGAGGAGCAGTGCACGGTCGACGTCGGCGGCAAGCTCGGCACGCGCGCGGCGTCGGCCTGGGTGCGCGAGCGCATCTGACGAGGCCCGTCCCGTCCGCCACAAATTAGGGGTGCCGTCCGACCCTGTGATAGCGGACGAGCCCATGGGCGTAGCGAGCGCGGCGGCGCAGAAGCAGACGGAAGACGGGCAGGGCAAGGAGCGCCTCGGCGGCGCGCGCGCCGATTTCGTGGCCAACCTCGGTCGTCGGCGCGCCGAGATCGCCGCGACGCTCGAGCTGTTGCGTGCCGACCCGAGCTCGGCTCGGCACCGCGACGATCTCCGCCGGCGCATCCACGCGCTCGGCGCGGGCGCGCGCCTGCTCCGGTTCACCGCGCTCTCGGAGGAGCTGCGTCGCCTGGAGGATCGACTCGCCGACGCGGCGGATCGAGGGCGGCTCGACGACGACGATCTCGACGCGGTGCTCGAGCTGCTCACGCGGGTGACGAGCCTCGCTTGGGGGCAGTCGGGGACCAAGGCGGGGGCGACCGCGCTCACCGCCGCCGGCACGAGCGTCGCCGATCTGCGCAAGGCCGGGACCGACGTCGCCGAGCCCGCGCCGATGCCGATCAGCGTCCTCGTGGTCGGGCCCTCCTCGTTCGGCGCGGCCTTGGCCATGCCGGCCGACGGTGGCGCGCAGCCGCGTCAGGTGTTCGAGATCGAGGAGACGGGCGAGGTCGACGTCGCGGTCGACATGGCGAAGGCGCTCGCGCCGGATCTCGTGCTCGTGGACGGCGACTTGAAGGGGTCGGTCGGGCTCGTGGAGGCGCTCTCCGCGGAGAGCCTGACCGAGCAGATCCCCGTCATCGTGGTCGCGCGCTTCTCGCGACCCGAGGAGGCGTCGAAGTTCGTGGCGCTCGGCGTCGCACGCACGCTGCCCAAGCCGGCCTCGCCGGGTGAGCTCCGCAGGGCGTGCTCGACCGTCCTCGCCTCGTACGTGCATCGCGAGATCGTCCGCGAGGCGCTCGGCCAAGTGTCGATCGATCAGCTCGGCGCGCGCCTCGCCGAGGAGCTGCGGCGCGGGCTCTGCGACGCTGCGGACCTGAAGGCGCGCGGCGGCACGGTCGATCTGGGAGAGGGCACCGAGGTGCTCGCCGCGCTCTGGGGCGCGGTCGCCCGCATCCGCGACATCGTCACCATCAAGTCGCACGGCGCGCTCCGCTTCGCCGCCGGAGGTCCCGAAGGCGCGATGCCGCTCGCCCCGTGGCTCGGCAGCGTCGAGAACGGCACGCCGACCGGTCGATCGCCGTGGCCCCGATCGGTGCGCTCGACCAGCGAGGTCTCCCTCGAGAAGACGACGGTCGTCGTTGCGGACGACGATCCGGCGGTGAACTGGTTCTTGGCCGGCGTCCTGAAGGCCGCCGGGGCGAGCGTCTACGAGGCCCGCGACGGCGAGCGCGCGTTCGAGATCGCGAAGCACGCCGAGCCCGATCTCGTGATCTCCGACATCCTGATGCCGAAGCTCGACGGCTTCGCGCTCTGCCGCGCGTTGAAGCGCGACGTCGTCCTGCGCGACGTGCCCGTGGTGCTCCTCTCTTGGAAAGAGGATCTTCTGCAGCGCGTCCGCGAGCTCGGCGCCGACGCCGACGGCTACCTCCGCAAGGAGGCCAGCGCCGGCGCCATCGTGCAGCGCGTGAAGGAGCTCTTGCGTCAGCGTCGCCGCGTCGCCGATCGCATCGCCGAGGGCGGCGAGGTGCGCGGTCGCCTCGACGGGCTCACGACCGCGACGCTCCTGCGTCTCGCGTGCAAGCACCGCCCGAGCTCGACGCTGTCGGTCCGCGACGCGTCGTACCTCTACGAGATCGAGGTGCGCGACGGGCGGCCGGTGCGCGCGACGCGCACGTCTCCGGGCGGCGGATTCGATCGAGGCCCCTCGGTGCTCGCCGCGCTCCTCGGCGCGGGCGACGGTCGCTTCGTCGTCGCTCCGACGCGCGAGGACGACGAGGTCGGAAAGGTGCGCGGGGATCTGGTCGGCACGCTCTCCGAGCAGCTGATGCCGGTCGTCGCGAGCGCTCGCGCCGCGCAGCGCCTGCTCGTCGGCGCGAGCCTCGTGCGCGTGCAGCGCGTCAGCGTCGACGAGGAACGGCTCGAGGCCTACCTCGCCGCGACGCCCGAGCCTGCGCGCAGCGTGCTCCGCGCGATCGCCGAGGGCGCGTCCCCGCGGCGCCTCATCACGAGCGGCGAGGTGTCGCCCCGTCTCCTCGAGGACGTGCTCGGCGACGCGGCGATCCACGGCGCCATCTGCGAGATCATCGATGCGCAGGGCTTCGACCGCCTCCCCGAGGGGACCGCGCACGAGATCATGCTGCTCCGCGGCGAGCGCGCGGCGCAGCCGATCTCTTCGATCCCCGTGCTCGCCGTGCCCGCGCTCACGCCCTTCCCGGCGGCGGCGGTCGAAGTGTCGATGCCCGGTGGACAAGAGCTGCTCCGAGCGGCCCTCGCGGTGCGCCCCCCCACGAGCGCGCCGGCGTCGAGCGCGCTGCCCTACGATCCCTCGGCGCGTCCGGACATGCAGCCGGCGTTCGCGTCGAGCGTCGCCTCCGAGGCGCCGGTCCTCGAGCCCGCCCCGATGCCTCAGGACGAGGTCGTCGCCGAGATCGCCGCGGCGACGATGGCGGCCCAGCCGACCCTCGACGATCCGTGGTTCGACGCGCCGGCGCCCGAGGACGAGTCTCCTCCCGCGCCGTCGGGACCGCGTGCGGTCACGCCGCTCCCTCGGAATGTGCGCACGCCGTCTCCGCGCCCCGTGGTGCGCGACGAGATCGTCGAGCGCACGCCCACGCCGAGCGAGCTGCCGCCGCCGCCCGGGCTCGTGCCGATCCTCACGCTCGGTTCGCTGCATCCGCCGCCGGTGCTCCCCGAGCCGGAGCCCGAGGTCGAGATCGCGAAGTCCAAGAAGTCGAAGAGCCCCAAGCCGGCCGAGGTCGTCGCGAAGAAGGAGCGCTCCGAGGCGCTGCGTGAGATCACGCCGATCGCGCCGTCGGCGGATCGCCGCCCGATCCTGCTTCCGTCGGCGTACTTGCCGCATCCGCCGCAGGCGCAGACGAAGAAGGATCGCAAGGCACTCTACTGGGTCCTGTTCGCGCTCTGCGGCGTGTCGTTCGCGCTCTGGGCTCGCTGGAGCCGTGAGAAGAGCGTCGTGAGCGAGGACGTCCTGCAGCCCGCCTCGGCGCAGGCCGCGCCGCCGGCCACCGCGGAGGCCACCGCGTCGCCCGCCGCGACGGGCGCGCCCGCCGTCGCGCCCGACGACAAGGCCTCGACGAACAAGGACGGCAGCGAGGTCGCTCCCGAGGATCTGCCGCTCCGCGACTCCGACAAGGATCGCGTCAAGAAGGGCCAGGGTCTGCTCGAGATCGTGGCGGGCAAGAGCGACACGGTCTACATCGACGGCAAGGCGATGGGCTCGGGACCGGTGATCAGCGCGCCGCTCAAGGCGAAGTCCGATCCCTACGAGGTGAAGGTGAAGCTCCGAGGGGAAGAGCGCGTGCGCTTCGTGAACGTGAAAGAGGGTCGTCTCACGCGCGTTCGTGTCGCGCCACCGTGGTCGCGCTGACGCGAGGCTCGGGTCTTCGACGCTGCGTCCTCCTCCTCGGGGTCGCAGCGTCCTCGATTTTGTCGGGCTGCAAGGGGTGCTCGGACACGGCCGTGCGCGGCGCGTCTTCGAGCGCGCCTCTGCCGACGGCGAACCGCGACAACCCGGTTCCGGACCGCGTGATCCTGCCGCTCCTCTCCGTCCTGCCTCGCTGCGACATCGAGCATCGCGGGCTGCTCGTGGACATGGGCACCGACATGACGCTCGGTCGGGTCGCCGGCGAGATGCTCGGAGGTCCTCGACTCGCCACGGTGGAGCACGACGGCGCGACGTGGTCGGTCATCCAAGACAAGCGCACCCGCGTCGACTTCAACTTCGCCGAGCCTTCGCCCGTCTTCGCCTCGGCTCGCCTCGTCTCGCGCGGAGCGAAGAGCGTCTCGTTCTATCTCGACGGCCAGCCGCTCGGATCAGTGCGCCTCTCGCCCGGGGAGGTTCGCATCGTCCGCACGTCGCCGACCTCGTTGCCGATCGACGCAGGTGGCCACACGCTGGAGGTGTCCTTCTCGCCGAAGCCGAAGGAGGGGCCGGTCGCCGAGCTCGACTGGGTGCGCATCGGCGTTCCCGACGATCTCGACGCGACGTACGGCGCCCCGACGCTGCCGGACATCGTCAGCGAGGCGGGATCGATCGGCAAGGTGCCCCACCGATCTCTCTCGCTCCGCGCGCCCTCCCTCGTGCGCTGCCCCGTGAGGGTGCCCAAGCTCGGTCGCCTCCGCGTCGCGGCGGGGATCTTCGGCGAGGGGGAGGCGACCGCCGAGGGCGTCGTGCGCGTCGATGGGCAGGAGCCCGTCAGCCTCTTCAAGACACCGCTCAAGGGCGGCGCGAACGCGACGTGGACCGATCTCGACGTGAGCCTCGACGCCTTCGCCGGCAAGCTCGTCGAGCTCGAGCTGCGCGTCCCGCAAGGATCGGCGTCGGGCCGCGTGCTCTTCGGCGATCCGGAGATCGTCGTGCCCACGATCGCGCCCGAGGAGGCGCCCCCGGCCCAGGTCGTCGTGCTCGTGGTCCTCTCCGGGCTCGAGCGCGGCGAGCTCCCGCCGTACAGCGGGCACCCCGAGCCGAACCTCGAGCGACTGTCACGGCTCGCGCAACGCGCGACGGTCTTCCTCGATCACCAGAACCCGACCACGGTCGTGCCGGGCGTGCTCGCGACGCTGCTCACGGGCCTCCCGCCCCACGGCCACACCGTGACCGACTACGGCGCGCGCCTCCCCGACGCCCTGCCGACGCTCCTCTCCGACGCGCACGAGGCGAGCATCCAGACCGCCTTCTTCACCGGCGTGCCGCACACGTTCCGTCCCTTCGGCTTCGATCGCGCGACGCAGCAGTTCGTCAGCTACTCGCCGGTCAGCGGCGAGGGTAACGATCCGCTCGAGGACGCGGCGAAGTGGATCGAAAAGACGATCGCCGCCAAGCCGAACGGGAAGATCCTCGCGATCGTCCACGCGCGCGGCGGCCACCCGCCGTGGCTCGTGACGGCGAAACAGCTCGATGCGCTCCCCCCCGCCGACTACACCGGCAGCATCGCGCCGCGCCGCGCGGGTCAGCAGCTCGCGATGCTGCGAAAGCGCAAGCACGCGGATCTCTCCGACGCCGACCTCGCGCGCCTCGCCGCGCTCCACGCCGTCGGGCTCGCCGCCGAGGATCGCGCGCTCGGTGCGCTCCTCGACGCGCTCGACGCGGCGAACCTGGAGGACCGGGCGCTCGTGGTGGTGACCGCGGACGGCTCGAGCGCGCTCTCGACGCTCTTCGCGGACGACCCGCCGTTCACCGAGGAGGCGCTCGGGGTCCCTCTTTACATCCAGTTTCCCAAGCATCTCTATGGCGGTCAGCAGATCGAGGCGCCGACCGAGGCCAGCGACGTGGCGCGCACGATCCTCCACAGCCTCGGGCTGCCGCCGATGAGGCACGGCCTCGGGCAGGATCTCGCGAGCGTCGCCTCGGGGCTGCCGCCCGTCTCGATGCGACCGCTCGTCGCGAGCTCGGGGGAACGCTACCTCGCGCGGTGGGACTCGCTCGTGCTCACGGCCAGGCCCGGCGCGCCACCGGCCCTCTGCGATCTCTCCCTCGACCCGACGTGCTCGTTCGATCGACGCCCGATGCTGCCCTTCGCGACGAGCGCGATCGTGCGGGCGCTGGCGCGCGATCTCGCGCTCACCGACCAAATCGCCCCTCCGCCCAAGGAGACCGCGACGATTGACGACGACACCCTCGCGGCGCTCCGCGTCTGGGGCTCGATGGAGTGAGCCGAACGGAGCGCCGGACGAGAGGTCGGCTCGCGCGGCGGGTGGAGCGCCGGGGCGGAGCGTCGCCCACGCGTCGCGGGGCGAGCAGCCGACGGTTCAGTCGTTCTTCCGGTACTTGTCGCTCACGCCGCGCACGTGCACGACGTAGTCGCCAGCCTTGAGCGCCTTCGGGGTGCCGCGACCCGCGCTGATGGTGACGACGTTGTCGGGCAGCGGCGTGATCTCGCCGGAGACGTCGCAGATGAAGAACGCCTTGCCTTGCGACGCGGCCTCGGCCTTGCGAAGGACGAAGCGCCACGTGTGATCACCGTGGTCGGTGCGCTTCAAGATGCCCGCTTCGGTCAAGTCGATGAGGTTGCGGTAGACGGTCGCGCGATCCCAACCTTCGGGCGCGAGCTCCGCCGCGAGGTCCGCGTGGCTGACAGGTCCGTTCGCGTTGTAGAGGTTACGAAGCACGGCGACGCGAGGTCCCGTCGCGCGGAGACCCACCTGACGAAGCTCTTCGCGGAGCGAATCGAGGTCGACTTGTTTCTTGGAGCTCTTAGCCATAAGCCCCGAAGTTACTCGGACACGATTGCGTGTTCAATCATCGCGGAGCGACTTTCGACACTGGCACACTTGAACCGTGGTCGCAGGTGGCCTCGCGCGCATTTTCTGCGAGTGCAACTCTCCCTTGCTTTCGCCACGTGAACGGTGCGTACCCCGAAGCACGCGCGAACGCCCTTGTTTTCCCGCTGCAAACGGACGCTGCCCGAGCGGCTCTTTCGGGAGCGAAGCTTCTCTTACGACGCAGATTCAAGTGCGAGATGGCGAAGGAAGCGACCCGTGTGCGATTCCCGATGCCTGGCCACTTGCTCCGGAGTCCCCTCGGCCACGATGGTGCCGCCGCCCCGACCGCCCTCGGGCCCGAGGTCGATCACGTGGTCGGCCGCGCGGATGACGTCGAGGTTGTGCTCGATGACGAGCACGCTGTTGCCGTGCTCGACGAGCCGCTGCAGCACCGCGAGCAGGCGCTTCGTGTCGTCGAAGTGCAGGCCCGTCGTCGGCTCGTCGAGGATGTAGAGCGTGCGTCCGGTGTCGCGTCGGGAGAGCTCCTTCGCGAGCTTCACGCGCTGCGCCTCGCCGCCGGAGAGCGTCGTCGCCGGCTGCCCGAGCGCGACGTAGCCGAGGCCCACCTCGTCGAGGGTCGTGAGGATGCGCACGATCGGCGGGATGTTGGCGAAGACCTCGAGCCCCTCGGAGATGGGCATGTCGAGCACGTCCGCGATGCTGCGCCCCTTGAACGTCACGCGCAGCGTCGCGTCGTTGTAGCGGCGCCCCTTGCACGCCTCACACGTCACGTGGACCGCGGGCAGGAAGTGCATCTCGATCTCGCGGACGCCGCCGCCCTCGCAGACCTCGCATCGCCCGCCCTTCACGTTGAACGAGAAGCGCCCTGCGCCGTAGCCGAACGCGCGCGCCTCCTTCGTCTGTGAGAACACGTCGCGCACGAGATCGAAGAGCTTCGTGTAGGTCGCGGGGTTCGAGCGCGGCGTGCGGCCGATGGGCTGTTGATCGATGACGATCACCTTGTCGATCTGCTCGAGGCCGACGATGCGATCGTGACGCCCGACGCGCTCGATCGAGCCCATGAGCGCGCGGCGGAGCGCCGGCTCGAGCACCTGGCCGACGAGGCTCGACTTGCCGGCGCCCGACACGCCGGTCACCGCCGTGAGCACCCCGAGGGGGAAGCGCGCGGTCAGGTTCCGGAGGTTGTTCTCGCGCGCCCCCTCGACGGTGAGAAAGCCGCTCGGCGCGCGCCGGGCGCCGGGCGCGGGCATCGACTCCGCGCCGGACAAGAACCGACCCGTCAACGACGCCGGGTTCGCGAGGATCTGCTTCGGCGTGCCCTGCGCGACGACGCGCCCGCCGAGGCGACCGGCGCCCGGGCCGAAGTCGAGGACCTCGTTCGCGGAGAGGATCATGTCCGCGTCGTGCTCGACGACGATGACCGTGTTGCCGAGATCGCGCAGGCGCTCCAGCGTCTTGATGAGCCTCTCGTTGTCGCGTTGGTGAAGACCGATCGAGGGCTCGTCGAGGATGTAGATGACGCCCGAGAGCTCGCTCCCGAGCTGTGAGGCGAGCCGGATGCGCTGCGCCTCGCCGCCCGACAGCGTCGCGGTCGCGCGGTTGAGCGTGAGGTACTCGAGCCCCACGTCGAGCAGGAAGCCGAGGCGGTGGTGGATCTCCTTGAGGACCTCTTCGGCGATGACGGCGTGCGCCCCCTCGAGGCGCAGCGCGCGGAAGAAGCCCGCCGCGTCGGCGATCGTCATCGACAGCACGTCGACGATCGAGGTCCCGGACAAGAACACGCTGCGCGCCTCGGGCTTGAGGCGCACGCCGCCGCACGCGTGGCACGGCGCCTCGCGGAGGTACCTTCGATACTTGTCGCGCATCTGCTCGCTGCTCGTCGCCTCGTAGCGACGCAGGATCTGGCTCATGAGGCCTTCCCATCGCATCGCCCACGAGCCCTTCGAGTGCTTGCCGCTCCACTCGACGCCGATGCGGCGCTCGCCGGTGCCCTCGAGGAGATCCTTGCGCTGCTTGTCGGTGAGCTTCTTCCACGGCTTGTCCCGCGGGATCTTGAGCTCCTTGCAGAGCGCGCCGACGATGCGCGCCGTCCAGCCGCTGTCGGCCGCGACGTTGCGCCACGGCTCGATCGCGCCCTCGTCGATCGAGAGGGACGGGTCGGGGACGATCAAGGTCGCGTCGACCTCGAGCCGCGTGCCGAGCCCGCTGCAGTCGGGGCACATGCCGAGCGGCGAGTTGTAGGAGAGCGACTGCGGCGTCAGCTCCGGGAGGCTCAGCTTGCACTTCGGGCACGTGCGCTCCTCCGAGTAGGCGCGCGCGCCTTCGCCCTCGACGTCGACGGTCACCTTCCCCTGGCCCGCGCGCAGGGCGGTCTCCACGCTGTCGGTGAGGCGCGGCCGCGTGTCGGGCGCGAGCGCGATGCGATCGACCACGAGATCGATCGCGTGCTTGCGCTTCTTGTCGAGCCCCCCGAGCCCCTCGAGCGACTCGATGCGGCCGTCGACGCGCACGCGCGCGAAGCCCCGCTGCCGGAGATCCTCGAAGACGTCCTTGAACTCGCCCTTGCGGTGGTCGACGAGCGGCGCGTAGATCGTGAGCTTCTTGCCGTTCTTCAGCGACGCGAGCTCCGCGACGATCTCGGACGCGCTCTGCCCCGAGACCCTGCCCCCGCACTTCGGGCAGTGCTGCTCGCCGACCTTCGCGAAGAGCACGCGGAGGTAGTCGTAGATCTCGGTGACCGTGCCGACGGTCGATCGCGGGTTCGACGACGCGGTCTTCTGTTCGATGGCGACCGTCGGGCAGAGGCCCTTGATGTGATCGTACTTGGGCTTGTCGAGCTGCCCGAGGAACTGGCGCGCGTAGGTCGAGAGCGACTCGACGTAGCGGCGCTGACCCTCGGCGTAGATCGTGTCGAAGGCGAGCGAGCTCTTGCCGGAGCCCGAGACGCCCGTGAACACGACGAGCTGGTTCTTCGGGATGCGGACCTCGTCGATCGCGAGGTTGTGCTCGCGCGCGCCCTTGACGAGCAGCACGTCGCTCTCGACGCGGGGGGCGGTGGTCTTCACGCGGCGCTCGGCCATGCGTCGCTCCTAGCACGGCGAAGCGGCGGCTCGACCGCGCCCCGAGGCCCGCTGACATGCTCCTGACGGATCCTGATCGACGCTGATCGCGGCGCCGCGATCTCAAGAGCGGGCGCGGCGCCGGGCGGGCCCAGGCGGCGCGTCGAGCGGGAAGAGGCTCGCGGTCTCGCCGATCGCGAGCAGGGGCGGCCGCTCGAGCTCGATCGGCGCCGAGCGATCGTCGAGCGGCGCGACGCACCCCGGATCGTCGTTCTTCACCGAGTTGACGCGCGGGCTGACGGGCGTCGCGACGAGGACGTCGGCCGGGGCCGGGCGGAGCAGCGCGCGGACCTCGTCGGTGACCGCGCCGCGCGACCGCGCGTCGCTCGGCTCGAACCGCGACGAGACGTCCATCCAGAGATCGATCGTCTCCTTCGCGAGCACGACGGGCATCCGATCGTGCACGGGCGCGACCACGTCGTTCGCGGTGGTCGTCACGATCGAGAACGTGCGCCTCTCGAGGCCCGTCGCCGGATCGGTCCACTTCGCGTCGAGACCCGCGAGGAGAAGGAGGCCTCCGGCGCGCGGCGTGAACCAGAGCGGTCGCCTCTCCTTGCCGATCTTCTGCCACTCGAAGAAGCCGTCCGCGACGACCACGCACCTCCGTCCCGCGAAGGCGTCACGGAAGGCCGGCTTCGACTCGAGCGTCTCGGCGCGCGCGTTGATGGGTCGGCCCGCTTGGTCGGCGCGCTTCGCCCAGTGCGGCGTCAGGCCCCAGCTCGCCTGCATGAGCTCCCGCACGCCGCTCTTCATGCGCAGCACCCAGTGCGGATCGCTCGGCGCCACGTTGTAGCGGGGGCGGTAGATCGCCGCCTGCGCCGGGTTCGGCTCGATGCCGAGCGCCAGCGCGAGCATCTCGTAGGTCGGGACCGTCAGGGTGAAGCGACCGCACACTCGGGCAGACTAGCCCTTCTCTCGACGGGGCGCCCGGCCCTCGAGGCCCAGCGTCACCATCGCAAAACATTATCGAACATCGTTCGAGATTCGATGTGACGAATGGTGCCCGCGCGCGCATCCTCTCGTCAGTCCCACCGACGGACCTCGCGAGCGCTGAGCCCGCGCACACCTTTCCAACGGCCCACGTTCGTGGGAGAAGGGCGCCACCATGGACAGCTTCGGCACACACGGAACCCTCGAAGTCTCGGGCAAGAGCTACAAGCTCTTCCGCCTCGCCCCGCTCGCCGCGAAGTACCCGAACCTCGCGCGCCTGCCCTACTCGATGAAGGTCCTCCTCGAGAACCAGCTCCGCAACGAGGACGGACGCGTGGTGACGAAGGAGCACGTCGAGGCGGTGCTCAACTGGGATCCGAAGCGCGTCCCGGATCAGGAGATCAACTACTACCCGGCGCGCGTCCTGATGCAGGACTTCACCGGCGTGCCCGCGGTGTGCGACCTCGCCGCGATGCGCGAGGCGCTCGTGAAGATGGGCGGCAAGGCGAGCCGCATCAACCCGCTCGAGCAGGCCGACCTCGTCATCGACCACTCGATCCAGGTCGATCACTACGCGTCGCTGCTCGCGCCGAAGCAGAACACCGACCTCGAGTACGAGCGCAACACCGAGCGCTACGTGTTCCTCCGCTGGGGGCAGAGCGCGTTCGCGAACTTCAGCGTCGTGCCTCCCTCGACCGGCATCTGCCACCAGGTGAACCTCGAGTACCTGGCGAAGGTCGTCTACGAGAAGAACGGCACGCTCTACCCGGACACGCTCGTCGGCACCGACTCGCACACGACCATGGTCAACGGCCTCGGCGTCGTGGGCTGGGGCGTGGGCGGCATCGAAGCCGAGGCGGCGATGCTCGGGCAGCCGAGCACGATGCTCATCCCCCAGGTCGTGGGCTTCAAGCTCTTCGGCGAGCCGAAGGAGGGGACGACGGCGACCGATCTCGTCCTCATGGTCACGCAGATGCTCCGCAAGAAGGGCGTCGTCGGCAAGTTCGTCGAGTTCTACGGGCCCGGCGTGAAGAAGCTCGCGCTCACCGATCGCGCGACGGTCGCGAACATGGCGCCCGAGTACGGCGCGACGATCGGCTTCTTCCCGATCGACGAGGAGACCATCGCGTACCTGCGGTTCACGGGGCGCGACGACGCGCACGTCGCGGCCGTCGAGGCCTACGCGAAGGCGCAGGGGCTCTGGTTCGATCCGAGCCACGAGCCCGTCTACTCCGACACGCTCGAGCTCGATCTCGGCAAGGTCGAGCCGTCCCTCGCGGGCCCGAAGCGCCCGCAGGATCGCGTCGCGCTCGGCGACATGAAAAAGACCTACGAGGCGCAGCTCGCGCCGATGATCCAGGGCAAGAGCGAGCCGACGAAGAAGGGCTCCGTCACGATGGACGGCAAGACCTTCGACGTCGGGCACGGCGCCGCCGTCATCGCCGCGATCACGAGCTGCACGAACACGTCGAACCCGGCGGTGCTCCTCGCCGCGGGGCTCCTCGCGAAGAAGGCCGTCGAGAAGGGCCTCGCGTCGAAGCCTTGGGTGAAGACGTCGCTCGCGCCTGGCTCGCGCGTCGTCACCGACTACCTCGAGGCCGCGGGCCTCATGCCGTCGCTCCAGGCGCTCGGCTTCCACGTGGTGGGCTACGGCTGCACGACGTGCATCGGCAACTCGGGGCCGCTGCCGGCGCCGATCGCGGAGGCGGTCGAGAAGAACGATCTCGTGGTGGCGAGCGTGCTCAGCGGCAACCGCAACTTCGAGGGCCGCGTGAACCCGCACGTGCGGATGAACTTCCTCGCGTCGCCGCCGCTCGTGGTGGCGTACGCGCTGCGCGGCGACGTCGACGCCGATCTCACCCAAGAGCCGCTCGGCACGGGCAAGGACGGCAAGCCCGTCTTCTTGAAGGACGTGTGGCCTACGAACGCGGAGATCCAAGCCGCGATCCGCGCCGCGGTGAAGCCCGAGCAGTTCAAGAAGCAGTACGGCGCCGTGTTCGACGGCGACGAGGCGTGGCGCGCGCTCGAGGTGCCGAAGGGCGAGACGTTCGCGTGGGACGCGAAGTCGACGTACGCGCGCAAGCCGCCGTTCTTCGACGACATCCCGAAGGAGCCCTCGGCGCCGACGGACATCGTCGGGGCGCGCTGCCTCGCGCTCCTCGGCGATTCGGTCACGACGGACCACATCTCGCCGGCCGGCAACATCGCGAAGGGCAGCCCCGCGGCGAAGTACCTCGAGGCGAACGGCGTCGAGCGCAAGGACTGGAACTCGTACGGCGCGCGGCGCGGCAACCACGAGGTCATGGTGCGCGGGACGTTCGCGAACATCCGCCTCAAGAACCTCGTGCTCGGCGGCAAGGAGGGCGGCCTCGCCCTCCACCTGCCGGACGGCGAGGAGATGAGCATCTACGACGCGGCGATGAAGTACGAGGCGGAGAAGACGCCCCTCGTCGTGCTCGCGGGCGCGGAGTACGGCACGGGCTCGTCGCGCGACTGGGCGGCGAAGGGGACGAAGCTCCTCGGCGTGCGCGCCGTGATCGCGAAGAGCTTCGAGCGCATCCACCGCTCGAACCTCGTCGGCATGGGCGTCCTGCCGCTCGAGCTCGACGCCGGGGTCGACGCGGAGTCGCTCGGCCTCACCGGCAAGGAGACCTTCACCATCGAGGGCATCGCCGCCGGGCTCGCGCCGAAGAAGCGCCTCACCGTGGTCGCGAAGGCCGACGACGGCAAGGTCACCAAGTTCGAGGTGACGACGCGCATCGATACGCCGAACGAGCTCGACTACTACGTGCACGGCGGGATCCTCGTGTACATGCTGCGCCAGCTCGCGAAGGCCGGCTGACCCGAGCGCGAGACGACGCACGACGGCGAGCGATCCTCGAGGGATCGCTCGCCGTTCTCCTTTCCTCGACTCGGCGCTCAGGCGCCGCGGAAGACGCCGCTGACCACGCGCTCGATGCCGGCGAGATCCTTCGTACGCTCGACGTCGACGAACCCGCGCGCTTCGTAGAGCGCGGCGACGGCGCCCGCCTGGCCCGCGCCGATCTCCATCGCGAGGACGCCGCCGGGCGCGAGGAACGCGGGCGCGTCCTTCACGATGCGGCGGACGAAGTCGAGGCCGTCCGCGCCGCCGGAGAGGGCGATGCGTGGCTCGAAGTCCTTGATGGTCGGCGCGAGCGAGGCGATCTCCGGTTCGGGGATGTACGGCGGATTGGCCGTCACGAGCTCGAAGCGCGGCCGCGCGAGCCCGAGGTCGGCGAAGAGGTCCGACTTGCGGAACCACGCCCACGGCACGGCGCCGAGGCGGAGCGCGTTGTCGCGCGCGACGGCGAGCGCGGCGTCGGAGACGTCGGTGCCGAGCACGTGCGCGTTGGGTCGCTCCTTGGCGAACGTGATCGCGACGCAGCCCGAGCCCGTGCAGAGATCGAGCGCGCGCGTCGCGAGGGATCGATCGCTCGTCCTCTTCAGCGCGACCTCCACGAGCACCTCCGTGTCGGGTCGCGGCACGAGCACGCGGGCGTCGACGCGAAACGGGCGGCCGTAGAACTCGCGGAAGCCGCGCAGGTAGGCGACCGGCTCGCCGGCTCTGCGCCGTTTGTGCAGCTCGCGGTAGCGCCCGAGCTCGTCCTTCGAGAGCGGGCGCGCCGAGTCGACGATGAGGGCGATGCGATCGACGCCGAGGACGAAGCCGAGGAGCACCTCGGCGTCGAGGCGAGGCGTGTCGTCGCCGCGCGAGCGCAGATCGTCCGCGGCCCACGTGAGCACGCGCCCGATCGTCCAGACCTCGCCCTCGGCCACGCGGCTCAGGCCTTCTCGAGCGCGTCGCGCGTCGCCTGCACGATGGCCTCGACCTCGCGCTTGATCTCGTCGCGCCGCGCCTCGCTCTGTGCCTCGAAGCGGAGCACGAGCACCGGCTGCGTGTTCGACGCGCGGCAGAGCCCCCACGCGCCGTCGCCGAAGTCGACCCGCGCGCCGTCGATGTCGAGCACGCGGTGCGTGCCCTTGTAGTGGGCGGTGACCTTCGCGACGACGGCGAACTTGATCGCGTCGGGGCAGTCGACGCGGATCTCGGGCGTCGCGTAGGTGACGGGCACGTCCGAGAGGAGCTCGGAGAGCCTCTTGCCCGAGCGCGTGACGATCTCGAGCAGGCGCACCGCCGCGTACGTCGCGTCGTCGTAGCCCGGGTAGCGGTCGGCGAAGAAGAGGTGGCCGCTCATCTCGCCCGCGAGCAGCGCGTGCTCGTCCTTCATGCGCGTCTTGATGAGCGAGTGGCCCGTCTTCGAGTAGAGGGCGCGGCCGCCGTGCTTCTGGATGTCGGCGAAGAGGGTCTCGCTGCACTTCACCTCGCCGAGGATGGTCGCGCCCGGGTGCTCGGCGAGCACCGCGCGCGAGAAGAGGACCATCAGCTTGTCGCCCCAGATGATCTCGCCTTTGTCGTCGATGGCGCCGAGCCTGTCGCCGTCGCCGTCGAACGCGATGCCGAGCTCGGCGCCGCTCTCGAGGACGCGGTCCCGGAGGGTCTCGACGTTCTCGGGCAGCGTCGGATCGGGGTGGTGGTTCGGAAAGGTCCCGTCGATGTCGCAGAAGAGCGCCTCGGGAGCGAAGCCGAGCGCGCGGAAGACGCGCAGCGCGAGCGGACCGGCGGCGCCGTTGCCGGCGTCGACCACGAACTTCACCTTCGGGTCGGCGGGCAGACGTGAGCACTTCCTCACGTTCTCGATGTACGCGTCGGAGACGTCGACTTCGGAGAGCTTGCCGCCGATCGGCGCGTCGGCGAGCGGCGCGGCGACGCGCTCGGCGAGCGCTTGGATGTCCTTGCCGAAGAAGCTCGACTTCTTGCGCATGAGCTTGAAGCCGTTGTCCGGGCCGGGGTTGTGGCTGCCCGTGATCATCACCGCGCCGTCGGTCTCGAGGTGGTGGGCGGCGAAGTAGAGCTGCGGCGTCGGTCCGATGCCGATCGAGACGACGTCCGCGCCCGCCTCGCGCAGGCCGCGCACGAGGGCGTCGAAGAGGCGCGGCGAGGACACCCTGCCGTCGCGACCGACCGCCACCGTCGGCGCGGCCGTCGTCGTCCGACCCTCGGCGATCGTCTCCGCGAAGCGTCTCCCGATGCGGCGCACGAGGTCGTCGGAGAGATCGCGGTCGGCGACGCCGCGGATGTCGTACTCACGAAAGACGTGGCGCGGGATCATTTCGAAGGGACCTTAATCGTGCGGTTTCTTCGGCACAACACGAGACCGCTGGCCGGTGACGGGCGCCGTCCGGGCCGATAGACTCTCCGGATGCGCGCTCACGTGACGTCGGGGTGGAAGGCCGTGGGACTCGTCGTGTCGCTCGCGCTCGTCGCGTGCTCGAGCGCTGAGACGACCGGTGGGACGGGCGGATCGAAGGAGAAGGGGCCGTACCCGGATCCGACGCCGCTCGGGCCATTGAGCAAGGCGCCGCTCACGACCGAGGTGCGGACGATGCCCGTGAAGGCGCAGGAGGCGGGGGCGCTCGATCCGCGCAAGCCCGAGGACGTCGCGACGCTCCTCGCGCAGGGCTACGGCGACGAGGCGCCCGCGCCCGGAGAGCCGCCCGCCGATCGCACGCTCGACGCCGCCGCCGCGCCGCCGCCGGGACCGAACGCGAAGCTCCTCACGCGCTTCGTCCACCTGTCGGACACGCAGCTCGCCGACGACGAGTCGCCGACGCGCGTCGTGTCGCTCGACAGCCCGCAGGGCGCCACGTCGGGCGCGTTCCGACCGCAAGAGGGCCACGAGTGCAACATCCTCAACGCCGCCGTCCGCACCATCAACAAGGTGAACGAGACCTTGCCGGTCGACTTCGTCGTGCTCGGCGGCGACAACGCCGACAACGCGCAGACGAACGAGGTCGACTGGGTGACGGCGATCCTGAGCGGGTCGAAGCGCGTCGAGTGCGACTCGGGCGTGGACGACGATCCGGTGCCTGGACCCCAGAACGATCCGAAGGATCCGTTCGCCGCGCCCGGCCTCGTGATGCCGTGGGTCTGGGTCAACGGGAACCACGACGTGCTGAGCCAGGGGAACTTCCCGCCCGCCGGCATCGTGAACGACTACGTCTCGGGCTACTCGGGCGTCGGCACGCGCGACTGGTCGCAGCCCGGCGGTCCGATGAAGACCGGCGACGTCCCCGCCGATCCGAAGCGGACGCCGCTCATCGGCGGCGATCTGCTCGCGCACGTCGCGGCCGATGGCGATGGCCACGCGATCGATCAAGCGGCCGTCACGTACGGCCGCGGCTATTACACCTTCGATGTCAAAGGAACCAATCTGCGATTCGTCGTGGTCGACTCGACCGCGCCGACCGGCAGCGCCGACGGGCTCATCCTGCAGGGTGACGTCGACCAGATGGTGAAGCCCGCCCTCGACAAGGCGCTCGCCGACGGAAAGCTCGTCGTCGTCACGTCGCACCACGACTCGTCGCAGCTGACCGATGGCGGCGGCTTCGGCGGCACGAAGCACGCGGACGCGGTCCTCGCCGATCCGTGGCGCAACCTGCTCGGCGGCTACCCGAACCTCTTGATGCACCTCGCCGGGCACACGCATCGGCACAGCGTCGTGGTCGTCAAGCCCACGAGCGGAAACCCGTACTGGGAGATGGAGACCGCGGCGCTCGCGGACTTCCCGAACCAGATGCGCGTCATCGAGATTTGGGATCTCGACAACGGCAACTGGGGCATCAAGGCGGTCGCGCTCGACTACCAGGTCGAGAACGATCCCATCGCCGCGGAGGGCCGCAAGCTCGGCATCGCCGACTACACCTCCGGCTGGCAGAAGAGCGGCCTCAGCTCGATCGAGGATCGCAACGTGATGCTCTACGTTCCGAAGTGATTCGCGGCGCGCGCCCGAGGGTTTGAGTCGCGACCGGAGCTGGTCTACACGCGCACTCACCGTGCTCAAGCCCAGCGACTTCTACCAAGCCCTCGTCGACGCCGGCATCTCGCTCTTCGCGGGCGTTCCCGACTCGCTGCTCAAGGACATCTGCGCCTACGTGACGGATCACACGCCGCCTGAGCGGAACGTGATCACGCCGAACGAGGGGAGCGCGGTCGCGCTCGCGATGGGCCACTACCTCGCGACGGGCAAGGTCGGGCTCGTGTACCTGCAGAACTCCGGCGTCGGCAACACCGTGAACCCGATCACGTCGCTGACGGCGCCCGAGGTGTACGGCATCCCCATGCTGCTGCTCGTCGGATGGCGCGGGCGACCGGGCGAGCACGACGAGCCGCAGCACGTGAAGATGGGCGCCGTCACGCTCGAGACGCTCGCGGCGATCGGCGTCCCGACGACGATCCTCCCGGACGAGATCGGCGAGGCGAAGGCCGCGCTCGCGGGAGCGCTCGAGGACGCGAAGCGCCGGAGCGCGCCCCACGCCCTCGTCGTGAAGAAGGGCACGTTCGACGCCTACAAGCTCGAGCGCAAGGACGAGAACCCGTACACGATGAGCCGCGAGGCGGCGATCGAGCGCGTCGTCGCGTCGCTGCCGAAGGACGCGTGCGTCGTCGCCACGACGGGCATGCCCTCGCGTGAGCTCTTCGAGATCCGCGAGAAGCGCGCCGAGCCACACGAGAGCGATCTCCTGACGGTGGGCGGGATGGGGCACGCCTCGCAGATCGCCCTCGGCGTCGCGCTCGAGCGCGCCGCGCGGCCGGTCTATTGCCTCGACGGTGACGGCGCGGTGCTCATGCACCTCGGCGGGCTCACGACGATCGGCCAGCTCGCCCCGAAGAACTACAAGCACGTCGTGCTCAACAACGGCGCGCACGACTCGGTCGGCGGACAGCCGACCGTCGCCTTCTCGGTGGACCTGCCCGCGATCGCGCGCGCGGCCGGCTACCGCCACGCCTGGCTCGCGACGAACGAGGACGAGCTCACGAAGGCGCTCTCGGAGCTCTCCGCGAGCGAGGGGCCCGCCCTGCTCGAGGTGCGCGTGAAGAAGGGCGCCCGCAAGGATCTCGGACGGCCGACGATGTCCCCGTCGGATCTGAAGCGCGCGTTCTCGAAGTTCCTCGCGGGCTGAGCGGCGCCTCGTCACCCCACCCTCGCGGCCTCGGAGCGCAGGGCAACGGACGCGGGTCAGTCCACGCGCGCGAAGCGGCGAACGACCACCATGGCCAAGAGCGCGAGCAGCGCGACGGGCGCGACGTGGCCGAGCAGCACGTGGTAGCCGCCGCCTTCGCTGCAGTGCAGGCCGAGCGTGCTCGCGGCGGCCAAGCCGACGCCGACCCCGACGAGGCTGCTCCTCCACGGCGCGGCCGTCACGCACACGCGCCGTAGGCCGATCGTCGCGGCCAACATCGGCACGAGCGCGAGCGCGATCGACACCGCGCCGCACACGAACGCGTGCCGGAAGAAGGCCGGCTCCCGCAGGTCGAACGACGTCGCGCCGAGCGCCGCGAGCGCTGCGAACGCGATGGGAGCCGACACCGTCGCGCCCCGCAGCCAGCCCACGGTCGCGCCGAGCCCGAGGCGCCCGGGTGCGACGGCGAGGTAGAGCGCGATCGCCCCGAGGGCCGCCGGCACGATCACGTGCCCGAGCAGCGTCGCCGGGTGAGCCATCAGATCGCGGCGAAGCCCGAGCCCGCCCACGAACGCGCCGAGCCAGAGCGCGCTCACGCCGAACGCGAGCCAGCGCCGTCGACGCACCTCCGCGCGCGTGAGCGCTCGCGGCTCGTCGCGCAGCCTCGCGACGGCGCCGTCGCGCGATCCCGTCGCCTTCGCCGCGGGCTTCAGGGCGACCGGATCGGGGATGTCACCGAACGACGCGGGATCGAACGCGCCGGTCGCGTCGAGGTTCGATGGCCGATCGACTCGGCTCATGCCGCACCTCGCTTCTTCTTCTCGACGCCGACCGCGCCGAGCGCGGAGCGGAGCGCTTCGTACGCGTGGAAGGCGCGCAGCTTGACGGCGCCTTCGGTCGCGCCGAGCACCTCCGCGGCGTCGGCGACGCTCATCCCTTCGTAGCGGAGGAGCACGAACGCCTCGCGCTGGTTCGGTGGCAGCTTGGCGAGCGTGGCCTCGACCACGCGCGCGAGATCCCGGGCGATCGTGACCTGCTCGCCGTCGGCGTCGGGACCGGTCGGCGCCTCCGCCGGCTCCTCGTCGCTCGCCGCGACGCGCTCGCGCCGTCGCGAGGGCGATCGCGTGTGATCGATGTAGACGTTGCGCGCGATCGCGTAGCTCCACGGGACGAGCCGCGCGCCGTCCGCGAACGAGCCGCGCGCGCGATGGATCCGGAGGAACGTCTCCTGGAGGAGATCGTCGGCGGTCGCCTCCGATCGCGCGAGCCGGAGGAGGAAGGCTCTGAGCCGCGTCTCGAGCGCCCCGTGCACCGCGGCGAACGCGGAGTCGTCGCCCTCGGCGTAGCGGCTCATCGCTGCGTCGCCGTCGGCCTCGGTGTCGTTCTCCGGCCGCGCGCTCACGCACGCCTCGCGAGCCCGCTCGGGCTCCGCGCACCGCGTCGTGCGCGCGAGCTCTCCGGCCTCGATCTCGCGGTCGAGGCCGAGGCCGAAGAGGCGGAAGCCGCCGAGAGATGCGAAGGCGAGGGACGGCACGGGCGAAGGCTTCCTTCCGAGGCGTTCCCGGTCCTACGTGGATGCCCCACCGCTCGTTTCACGTCACTCGTCCTCGTCGAGATCGCGCAACCCGACCGGCGGCTCGATGAGCTTCGCCGCCTTGGCGGCGCCCCGAAATACGTACTCCGCGTACGCGTACGGGCCCTCCGACCAGATGAACAGCTCGTCCTCCAGGATCCCGCGCGGCGCCGCCTCGAGCAGCTCGACCGCCGTGATCGCGGGGCCCTCTTGGTGCACGGGCGCCGACGCGTTCACCTCTTCACCGGCTCGCTCGAGCGCTTCGAGCGCGCCGCGGTGTCGCTCGGCGTCGAGCTCGTCGACCGGCAAGAGCACCCAGTCGAGCAGGATGAGCTCGGGGAACGGAGGTTCCTCGGGGTTGGTCTGGAAGGCCTCGTGCTCGTCGATCGTGAGCCCGACCTCTTCGAAGACGGTTCGCAGCCTCTCCTGACGCGCCTCGACCAGCTCGCCCGGTCCCCAGAACGCCGTGAGCACGTGGATGATCTCCTCCACGTCCGCGGGCCGCCACAGCGAAGGATCCCGCGACGCGACGTCGAGATCCTTCTCCTTCGCGCGGCGCTCGGCGAACTTCGCCGCGTGGCTCGCGAACGCAGGCAGATCGCTCAGCGCGACGTCCACCGTCCAGTGGATCCGGTGGTCCACCTCTTTGACGTAGCGGTGCTTTCCGAGCGCTCGGAGCAAGCTCGCCACTTCGTCGATGAGACGAGCGCAGAAGCTCCACGCGGTCATCATGGCGACCCCAATGTCGATCAACGCGCGGGAAAAGGCGACCCAAAAGGGCGTCAGGGCTGAGCCGCGGGCGCGCCGCTCGGCTCGGCACCCGAAGCGCTCACCGCCGGCGTCGTCGGGGTCGTCTTCAGCCGAAGACTCCCCGCGAACCACATGAGCCTCCCGTCCGACAGCCACTGCACGGTCGGGCGCGCATAAAACTGGTCGGGCCCGAGGTCGACCCAGCGACCGGCCTCCCACACCCAGCGTCGCCCGCGCCAGAGCCACTGTCCGTCGATCCACGCCGGGTGCTTCATGTCCTGCGGAGGCTGCGGCACCACGTCCACGCGAGCGGCCGGCGGAGGGTAGGGGATCTCGACCGGCGACTCCGCGAGGTGCGGGCCCGTCGGTGGCGTCGGCAACGCGTGGCTGCACGCGGAGAGCGACGCGGCCGCCGCCACGACCAGCAGCGCGCGTCGGACGTGGCCCCGGCTCAACCGCCCCCCAAGAGCACGAGCAGATCGCGCAGCGTGTGGCCGAAGAGGATCTGCTCGAGGATCGCGAGACAGAGGAAGGGTCCGAACGGCATGCGCGCGGCGAGCGCGCCCTCGCCGGCCTCGTCCGCCACCGGATCGGCCTCGCGCCACTCGCGCATCGCCTCCTCGCGCTCCTCCTCGGGCAGCGCCTCGATCTCGGCGAGGATCTCCTCGCGCTCACGCCGGACGGCCTCGGGCTCTTCGATCTTCCCGCGGAAGATCATCGTGACGATCGCCGCGACGGTGCCTTGGATGGCGCCGCCGAACAACGTGAGCAGCACGCCGATCCAGCCGAACCAAGCGCCCGCGAGCATCACGAGGAACGCGTCGCCCATGCCCATGCCCGGCTTGCCGCGGAGCATTCGGTAGAGCACGTCGAACGGCAGCCACACGATCAGGAACCCGACGGCGGCGCCGCCGAGCGACTCGACGAGGGTCATGTCGCGCAGCGACGCCGTGGCGACGCCGAGCACGGTCCCGCCGATCGTGATCGAGAGGGGCAGCAGCATGTGCTCCAGGTCGATGAAGGCGGCGGCGACGAGCCCGAGCGCCATCGCGAAGCTCGACGCGAAGATCGCTCCCGCGTAGGCGAGCGACGTGTGCCCCGGCAGCGGTACGACGAGCACCTCGAGGATCGCGACGGCGAGGATGCCGCCGATGAGCTCGACGATCGGGTAACGCGGTGACATGCGGGTGCCACAGCACGCGGTCTTGCCGCCGAGCAGCACGTAGGAGAGCACCGGGACGTTCTGCCAAGGTTTGACCGGCGCTTTGCAGCTCGGGCAGTGCGAGGGCGGCCGGACGACGCTCATCCCGCGCGGCACTCGGTAGATGACGACGTTCAGGAAGCTGCCCCAGAGGAGCCCGAAGAGGGCTCCGAACGTGAGGTAGAACCACGTCGGCAGGAGATCGAGGGTGAGCGGCAAGGCACGACAGCATAGCGCGCCGCTCGGCGACGTGGCCTCGCGCGAGCGCGCACCGAACTCTTTGACGAAGCGTGGGCGGTCGGGCAGAACCCCGGACATGACGAGAACGACCGCCGCCATCGTCGCGCTCGCGCTCGCCGCGTGTGGCAGCAAGACGGCGGGCGCACCCGACGCGGGCGCGCCGCCCGCGCTCTCCAGCCCGAAGGGCAAGGTCCTCGAGGCCGCCGAGAACGAGGAGGCGAAGGACGCGGGCTCGAGCGCGAAGGCCGCGGCGGATCCGACCGTGTCGATCCCGGCGGGCAAGCTCGTCGCCGGCAGCACGCCGGGGGATCGGGGTCGGGATCCGCTCACCGAGCCGGCGCTCCTCGAGGTCGAGCTCGGCGCCTACGACATCGATCGCTACCTCTATCCCAACGACGTCGACAAGCCTCCGCTCACCGGTGTGACGCGGGAGAAGGCCGCCGAGCTCTGCCGCGCCCGCGGACGGAGGCTCTGCACGGAGCTCGAGTGGGAGCACGCGTGCAAGGGCCCCGCAGACGATCCGATGGCGGGGCGCGCCGCGTGGGATCCGGCCTGCGGCAAGGCACCCGCGTCGTGCGCGTCGGGCTTCGGCGTGCTCGGCATGGGCGCCGCGCTCCGCGAGTGGACCTCCAGCGACGTCGCCGAGGTGAAGGATCTCGCCCCCGGAGGCGCAGCGGTGCGCGGCGCATCGGCCGCGGCCGCCGACGTCGAGCACCGCTGCGCGCACCGAGCGCGCGTCGACGCGACGGCGTCCAGCGACGATCTCGGCTTCCGCTGCTGCGGTGGGGCGCCGAACGCCGCGAGCATCCCCGCGCCCCCGATCGAGCCGACGTTCACCAAGGTCGAGCTCGGCGTCGACAAGCTCGCCGAGCTCTTCTCGACCGTCCCTCAGCTGCGGAAGCTCGGCACCGACCTCAAGTACTTCGACGAAGCCGCGGCGAAGGAGGTGGTCGCGCGAGCGGACGCAGGCGACCCGCCGAAGGGCGTGACGCTCACCACGTCACCGCTCGTGTGGAGCCCGGTCCCGGGCGAGCACCTCCTCGTGCTCACGGGCCTCGCCGGCGAAGACTCGTTCATCGTCGCGTTCGAGAAGCTCCCGGACGATCGCTATCGCCTCGGCTCGACGCTGGTGCTCCACAAGGACAAGGGCCCCGTGATCCTCGGCTACAGCGGCTACGACGGGCGACGCTCGAAGGAGAGGAGCATCGGCTCGCTCGACTGGGCCACGTGCTGGAAGTGCCCCGGCGAGTCGGGAGCCATCACGTACCGCGAGGACAATCGCGTGGTCGTGACGCAAGAGTAACTGCGTCCACAAGAGTAACCGTGTTGCCTTTGCATGGGTCGAGCGATCTCGTCCGGAGCGCGGACGCGGCTCAGACCCGGGCGAGGAACTCGGCGATCTTCTCGTGCACCGTCGCGCGTTGCTCGAGCGGCGCGACGTGCGTCGCGTTCAGCATCACGAGCTCGCCCTTCGGCAGCGCCCGCGCCATCTCCTCCGCGAAGCGCGGCGGGGTGAACGAGTCCTTGTCCCCGGCGATGACGAGCACCGGGACGTCGACCTCGGGCAAGAGATCGGCGGCGGAGTGCTCGCCCGCGGCCCGGAGCATCTTCAGGAACATGAGCAGGTCGATGTCGACCATGTGCTCGAGGTAAGGCAGGAGATCGCGCGGGTTCATGAGCTTCGGATCGATCTCGCCCGAGAGCGTCGCCGCCTTCAGCGACAGCTCCGCCGGGACGTTGCCCCACAGCGCGCGCGCGAGGTGCGGGTGCGCTTCGACCCGCTCGATGAGGCCCGGGAGGATTTGCGCGAGCGCGTCCGTCCCCTTGAACGAGTGGGTGACGCGCCCCGAGGCGCCGCAGATGAGGACGAGCCCGCGGATCTTCTCGCGGCGACGTCGGTACGCCTCCAGCGCGACCTGACAGCCGAACGAGTGCCCGAAGATCACGACGGGCGGATCGCCCACCTTCTGTCGCACGGCGTCGACGTCGCGCGCATGATCGGTGACGTCGATGTGCGTCGGGTCGACGGGCATGCTGCTCCGTCCGTGCCCGCGATAGTGCCAATGCACGACGCGCGCGTGGTCCGCCAGGAAGTCCCAGAGGTACTTCCAGATGAACCCATCACACGCGATGCCGTCGCAGAGCAGCGCCGTGAGCTCTTCGGCGGGACGCGCCTCGCCTGCCGCGGAGGAGGCGACCTTGCGAGAAGGCCGCTCGCGGACGTAGAGCCGTGTCCCGTCGCTCGCGATCGCGAACGTCTCGGTCTTCATCGAGCGATCGAACGATGGAGTGACCCGCCGGAGCGGCGCTCAGTCGCCCGTATCGTCGTCGTCGGCGACGTCGTTGACGCTCGGCAGCTTCTTGATCTCGAGACGCGCGAGCTTCCACGCGCGCTGCACGACCCAGGAAAGGGAGCGGTCGAGGCGCGCAGCCTCTTCCTTGATCTCCTGGAGCATCGACTCGGGGAAGTAGAGACTCTGCTTCCGCTTGTCGGTCTTCGAGGCTTCGTTCTTCGGGTCTTTGTCGTTCATCGGCTCCACCTTCGGACCGCGATGCTTCGTGTAGGGGCTCGGGTTCTTCGTGAGCCAGAGTGCGCCTACGTCTCAGCCGGGGGCCCACGTCCCCACCCTGCTGTCTCCACGAGTACACGACCCCACGAGGAAACGAAAGCCCTTCGGGCGTACCATGCGCGGATGCGCTGGATCCCGAGAGCGTCGGTGCTCGTGATCCTGACGGCGCTCGGCGCGGCGGGCTGTCGGGGACGAGGGGCCGACGGGGGCTCGACGGGCCCGTCGCCCTCGTCGAGCCCGGCGATGTCCCTCGATCTCGAGGGCGCCACGATCCCCGACACGCTCACCGCGTATCGCAAGTTGACGGGCGCCGAGCTCGGCGTTCGCACCGAGGTCGCGAGCTCGCTCTCGTGCGTGCGGATCTCGATCCACGTGCGTGGAGACACCGTGGCCGAGATCGATCGCGGTCTCGAGGAGGTGCTCGCCGACAAGGGCATCGCGATCCGCGAGCGCGCGGGCCTCCGCGTCCTCGCGCGCGACTACGCGAAGCCCGCGCCTTGCCCGAACGATCGACCCGTCCCGACCACGTCTTCGCTGCCTTCGCCGATCGATCCCGATCCCTCGTCGGAGGATCTCGTCTCGCGCGTCCAGCGCCTGTCGGACGGTCACTACCGCATCGCGCGCTCGGTCCTCGACGCGATCGGCCCGCGCGTCGTGCGCATGATGCGCGTGGTGCCGTTCCTCGCCGACGGCGGCGTGAGCGGGCTCAAGCTCTACGGAATTCGTCCCGCGAGCGTCGCCGCGGCGCTCGGCCTCGAGAACGGCGACCTGGTCGTCGCGCTCGACGGACGAGACGTCACCAAGCCGGAGCAGGTCCTCGAGCTCTACGCGCGCCGCAAGACGCTCGACTCGTTCACGATCGACCTCGTCCGAGGCGGCAAGCCGGTCACGATCACGGTCGACGTGGTGCCGGACGTCCCGATGTCGCTGCCGTCGGCGCTGGCCTCTCCGATGAGCGCTCCACCCCGGCGACCCTGAGCGCGACCCGAACGCTCACTCGCCCGCGGGGGCGACGATGCTTCCCGCGAGCGCGCTCGCGGCGACGACGAGCGGGCTCGCGAGGTACACCTTGCCGGGGCCGCTGCGCCCCGGGAAATTCCGGTTGATCGCGCTGACGGTCACCTCGTCCTTGTCGAACGACACGCCGGGGCCGGCCTTGATGCACGCGCCACAGGAGGGATCGACGAGCTCCGCGCCGGCCTTCTCGAAGATCTCGATGTAGCCCTTCTGCTCGGCGTATCGGCGGATGTCCTGCGATCCGAACTGGATGTAGAGGTGGACTCCGTCGGCGACGCGCTCGCCGCGCTCGACGGCGCGGCGCAGGACCGCCGCGTACATGTCCATGTCGGCCTTCTTGCCGCCGGTGCACGAGCCGCCGTAGGCGATGTCGATCTTCACCGGCCCGCCGGCCTTCGCGCCGAGCTCGCGGAGGGGCACGCCGTTGCGGGGGTCGCCGGGCAGGGCGACCATCGGCTCGATCGTCGAGAGATCGAAGTCGAACGTCGCGAGGTACGAGGCGCCGTCGTCGGCCCGGACGATGCTTCGACGGATCTCGTCCGCGTCGAGACCGCGCTGCTTCACCAAGTAGTCGACGATGACCTCGTCGGCCTCGATGATCCCGGTGAAGCCGCCGGCCTCGACGGCCATGTTCGTGAGCGTCGCGCGCTCGTCGAGACCCATCGCGCGGACGCCGTCGCCCGCGAACTCGAGGACCTTGCCGATGCCCTCTCCGCCCTTCCAGAACGGCTGCGAGAGCAGGTGCAGCATGACGTCCTTCGCGGTGACGCCGTCGCGCAGCTTGCCGTGGAGGTTGAAGCGCACCGACTGCGGGACCGCGAGCCGCACGTCCTTCGTGAACCACGCGTTCGCCATGTCGGTCGAGCCGACGCCGAACGCGAAGCAGCCGATCGCGCCGGCCATGCAGGTGTGCGAGTCGGTGCCCGCGACGACCTGCCCGGGCAGCGCGAGCGCCTC
>CAYYKK010000061.1:0-28644 GCA_964467935.1 uncultured Polyangiaceae bacterium | reverse complement strand
GCTGGGACGATCCGGGGCGGCCGATCGGGCATATCCAGTTCGATCCGTTCGAGAGGTTACGGGCCCCCAGGCGGCGGGTTCGGTCCGCCCCAAGCGCCCGCGCCGAAGAAGTCGGGGATGAGCGGCTGCCTCATCGCGTTCCTCGTCGTGCTCGGTCTGTTCGTCGTCGGCGGCGGCATCGTCGGGTTCCTCATCTATCGGAAGATCGGCGGGTTCGTCGGCGCGGCGAAGGACATGGTCGTCGAGGTCCAGGCCGCACAGAAGGCGCCCGGGACGAAGGAGCTGCGCAAGCTCGGCTGCGAGCAGGCGATCGCCCTCGACGGCAAGAGGCTGCTCGCCATCGCGCAGAGGATGGAAGACGAGGTCGCGCGGCAGGACGGTCACACGCCGAAGAAGCTCGACGACAAGGACGCCGGCACGTACGTCTACTGCAAGAACGATCGCGGCGACGACCTCGGCTGCGACCAGGTCGCCGAGACCTACGTGTCCGCGGTCAGCCCGGCCGATCCCTTCGTCGTCAACGTGTCGCGCAAGGGCCAGAGCACGTGCTCGGGATCGTACTCCGCTGCGGGAAAGCGCATCGGGGACGCGACCGCGCCGGAGCTCCCGAGCGCGCCGAGCTCGGACGAGTGAGCCTTCGCCGACGGCGGAGGGGCCGTCGGCGAAGGAGCCGCTACTTGTCGCCCTTCAGCTGCGCGATGATCGCCTCCGCGTCGCTGCGGTAGGCGCTGTCGGCGGGCGCGAGCCGCAGGAACTCCTCTGCGTGCTCGACCGCCTTCACCTTGTCCTTGCCCTTGTACGCCTCGGCGAGGTGAAGGTGCGTATCGGCGAGCCACCCGGGCGCGCTCTCGCGCGTGGCCGCGAGCTCGAGCGCCCGCTCGTACTCCTTGATGGCGCCGGCGGTGTCGTTCTTCTTGTCGTAGATCTTGCCGAGGCGATAGTGCCAGTCGGCGACCTTGTCGTCCTTGGCGATCGCGCGCTTCCACGACTCCTCGGCGCTGCGCCAGTCGTTCTGGTCCTCGTAGCAGAGCCCGAGCGTCGCATACGCCTCGTAGAGCGACGGGCGCTTGTCGAGCGCGGTGAGCAGCTGCTTCATCGCGTCGCGGGTCGCGCCGACCTTCTGCAGGCGCACCCCGTCTTGCCAGTAGGCTTCGGCGAGGGACGAGTCGAGGGCGAGCGCCTTCGCCAGCTCGCGCTCGGCCTTCGCCGCGTCGCCCGAGAGGTTCGCCGCCCAGCCGACGTAGAGGTGGTACTCGGCGCGGTTGGGATCGTTGTCGACGGCCTTCTGCAGGTAGCGGATCGCATCGGCGATGTTTCCGCCGTTCAGCAGGATCGCTCGACCGTAGAAGTGATTCGCCTCCGGCGAGTTCGGCCGGTCGGCGAGGACGTCTTTGAGGATCGGCTCGGCCTCCTTCGGATGTCCGGCGATGACCTGCGTCGAGCCGACGCGGAGCTTGAGGTCGGGGTCGTTCGGCGCCTTCTTCAGCGCCTCGGCGTACATCTGGAGCGCCTGGTCGCGCTGGCCCGTCTCCTCGAAATAAAGCCCACGCTCGAGCGCGAGCCCGGGGAACTCCTTGTCGATCTTGCCGATCTTGTCGAACACGGCCGCGGCCTCGTCGTAGGCGCGCATGCGGCGCAACGTCGTGCCGAGCTGGAACATGGTCTGGAGATCGTCGCTGCTCTTCTTCAGCGCCTGCTCGTACTGCTCGCGGGCGTCTTCGTACTTGCCGGTGGAGAGCGCGATGTCGCCGCGCGCCTTCGAGAGCTCGGCGCTGTTCGGGTACTTCTCGGCGGCTTCGGCGAGCTTCTTCGTGGCCTCGTCGGTCTTGTCCATGCTCGCGAGCAGATGAGACAGGCCGACGTACGCCGTCACGCCCGCGTCGGCCTTGGTCGCGAGCGAGATCGCCTTCTCGAACGCAGCCTGCGCCTCCTTCTTGTGACCGAGCGACTCCTCGACGCGGCCGAGCCAGTACTGCGCGCGCGAGTCTTTCGGATCGGTGGCGATGACCTGCACCAGCAGATCCTTCGCTTCCTTGGCGCGCTCGAGCGCGAGCCAGGTCTTCGCGACGCCGATCTTCGCGTCGAGGTTCGACTCGTCCGCCGTGCGCGCCGTGCTGAAGCGCGTCTCCGCCTCCGAGTACCGGCCCGATCGGTAGAGCAGCTCTCCGTTGCCGACGAGGCCCGCGATGGCCTGCGGGTTGAGCTTCAGGGCGGCCGCGAACGCCTCCTCCGCTTGCGACAACCGCGTCGCCGCGAGGTGGAGCTTGCCGAGCAACGTGTAGGCGTCGACGAGCTCGGCGTCGCTCGCTTGCGCGCGGATGGTCGGGTCGCGCACCACCTTCTGTAGCAGATCGAGCGCCTCGCCCTCACGGTTGCCCGCGTCGCCGGCGATCGACCCGAGCATGATGCGCGCGCCCACGTGGTTCGGCGCGATCTCGAGGACGCTCTTCGCCGTCGCCTCGGCCTCGGAGAGCTTGTCCGCGGCCATCTGCGCGCGCGCGAGCCCGAAGAGGGTACGCGCCGACTTGTGCGCGGTGACGGCCTTGGTGAAGGCGTCGATCGCCTTCGCGGGTGCCTTGCCGAAGAGCTCGATTTCGCCGACGAGGACGAGCGCGTCGATGTCGGTCGGCGCCTTGGCCGCGACCGCGCGCGCTTGCTCGCGCGCCGCATCGACCTGACCCGCCAAGGCCGCTTCGGCGGCCTTCGCCATCGCGACCACGTTGCTGCCCTTGCTCGCGTCGACGCCGGTGAGCAGACCCTTCGCCTTCGCCTCGCCGCCTGCCTCGCGGCCGAAGCGAAGGCTCTTTTCGTAGATCAGGTAGGCGCCATACGCGGCGGTGTCGTCGTGGCGCGGGGCGGCGACGTGCGCCGCGTCGGCCTTCTGGATCGCCGTCGCGTAGGAGGTGATGGCGTCGCCGTCGAGCGACGCCTGGCTCTCCTTGCGCAGCGTCGCGAGCGCCTCCGCGTACTTCTTCGAGTTCAGCGTGTCGCTGACGAGGTAGGCGCCGAACGGGCCGATCTTCGGCGCGAACGAGAGCGCCGCGCCGCCGAGCCCCACGACCGCGAGCACGCCCGCGATGTAGCGGATCGCGTTCGACTTCTTCGGCGGGCCGGAGAGCTCGTCCCAGGCGTCGGCCTTGGGTCGTGGCCGCGTTCCGGTGGCGGTCGGCGCGAGCCCTCCACCGCCGGGCAGCGGCATCTCGAGGTCCTCGCCGCCGACGCCCATGATGAGCCCGCCGTCGCCGCCGTCCCCCGTCATCGATGGGAGACCCGCCTCCGAGACCGACGGCAGGCCGGCGCCGCTGAACGCAGGCAGGCCCGCACCCGACGTCATCGGCAGCTGGCCGCCGACGGTAGGGAACGCGTCCACGCCGGCGGGGAGAGAGCCGCCGAGCGAGGGCAGCGATGCGCCTTGGTGAGAAGGCAGCTGCCCGCCGAGCGAAGGGAGCGAGCCGCCGGGGGAAGGGAGCGAGCCGCCGAGCGCCGGCAGACCTCCGCCCACCGAGGGGAGTCCTTCGCCGCCGAGCGCCGGCAGGCCTCCGCCCCCGAGCGCGGGGAGGCCTCCGCCGCCGACCGCCGGGAGGCCGCCGCCGCTCACGGCCGGGAGGCCGCCGCCCGAGAGCGCGGGCAAGCCGCCGCCCGAGAGCGCGGGGAGACCGCCGCCGCCTCCGAGCGAGGGCAACCCGGCCTGACCGCCGAGCGCGGGCAGGCCCGCGTTGTCGCCGAGGGCGGGGAGGCCCGCGCGCTGACCGCCGAGCGCCGGGAGCCCGGCGCCGCCTCCGGCCGGCGCGGGGAGGCCCGCTTGCGCGCCGGCTCCGAAGGCCGGTGAGGGCAAGCCCGCCGCCGGTGGCGGAGGGGGCACGCGCTGCGCGACGTTCGGGAACCCGGGCTGGCCCTGCGCGGCGCCGGACACCATCGGCAGATCGATCGCGCCGAAGTCCGACCCGGCCGGGGCGCTGGGCGCGAAGCCCGGGGCGCCGGGGAGCCCGCCCTGCACCGGTCGCGCGGCGGGGAGATCGATCGCCCCGAACGGCGTCGACGGCTGCACCGCGGGCAGGTCGACCTCACCGCCGGCGCTCGCGCCGCCGGAGAAGTCGCTCATCAGGTCGATCTCGCCGAAGCCGCCGCCGCCGCTCGGGGCCTTCGGTGCCGCTGGCGCAGCGGGCGCGAAGGGAGGAGCGAAGGGGGGCGCGCCGGGATGACCGAAACCTCCGGCTTGGGGTCGAGGCGCGAACGACGGCAAGTCGACGCCGCCGGTCATCACGGGGGCCGGCAGATCGACGCCGCCGCCGCTCGTTCCTTCGTCGCCGAAGCCGTCGAGCGCACCGAAGCCTCCGCTCGGCGCAGGGGCCAACGCCATCGGCGCAGGGGCCAACGCCATCGGCGCGGGGGCAGGCGCCATCGGCGCGGGGGCAGGCGCCGCCGGCGCGGGCGCGAACGCGGGAGGTGCGGCGCCGCCCGGCTTCGCCACGGGCACGCTCGTGCCGCACTTCGGGCAGCGCATCTTGAGGCCCGACGCGGGGATGCGTCTCTCGTCTATCTCGTACGGCGCCTGACAACCCGGACACTCGACTTTGACCATGGTTCACCGCACGAGGTGCGCTCGGGCTCCACCGCTCTGGCCCGAACAAGGGGAAGCCCTCGGACTCGGAGAAATAGCACGCTTCGATACGCGGGGCCTCGAAAGTGTGGTAGCGCGCTCGGCGATGCAGCGGTGGACTGCGCTCGTGTTCGTCGCGCTGGTCGCGGTCGCCATCGGCGTGGTGGTCGCGAGGGCGCGGCCCGCCGTGCCCGTCGCTGGTCGGGCCAAGCCGCCCGCGGCGGTGAGCTCCGCGGTCGCCGTCGCGCCGGAGCCCGCGTCGCCGAGCCCGACGGTCGCGGCGCCGCGGCTCGACCTCGACGCCGGGGTCGACCTCGACCTCGGCGACGTCCCGCAAGCGAGCGCCGACGCGGGCGGCCAGACGCTCCCGAACGGACAGCCCGCGCCGAGCCTGCCCGGTGCGGCGCCCGCGTCGGTGAGCTTCGGCGCCGTGCTCGTCGAGTACCGCGGCGTCGAGGGCTCGGGCCCCGGAGCCCGGTCGAAAGAGGATGCGCTCGCCCTCGCGAAGCAGCTAGCGTCGCTCGCCAAGACCGACTTCAAAGCCGCCGTCGCGCAGGGCGACAAAGGCTCCGGCGAGGACTTCGGCAGCATGCCGCGCAACGTCCTCGAGCCCGGACCCGAGTACGTGCTCTTCAGCCTCGGGGTGGGCGAGGTCTCCGACCCGGTCGACAGCCCGCGGGGCTACGTCGTCTTCAAGCGAATCGAGTGAGGGCTCACCGCCCAGGAAAGGAAGCACCGTCTCATGGCCACGATCGACATCAAGCGCAGCCACAACCTCGGCGTCGAGGCCGCGAAGCAGAAGGCAGAGGCGCTCGCCAACGGCATGAAGGACAAACTCGGCATCGAGTGGCGCTGGGACGGCGACAACATCAAATTCGATGCGCCGGGCGGGCTCGCGAAGGGCGCCAGCGGTCAGGTGAGCGTCGCGGCGACCAGCATCCGCGTCGAGATCGATCTGCCGTTCCTGCTGCGCGCGATGAAGGGCACCGTCGAGTCGAAAGTCAACGAGAAGCTCGACCAGACGCTGTCGTGACCGGCGCGATCGGCGAGGAGCCCTCGGCGCGCGACGGTGTCACGTGTGACCACGTGGTGCGCGCGACAGCCGCTCGGCTCCTCGGCAGGTCGCTTTACTCTGGCCGAGCTTCGTCGCTACTCTCACCGACCTGCCGTACCGCGTTCCGAGTGCCTGATTGACGAGAGCGGAGTCGATGACCGTCCACAATACGCCTGGGGCCGAGGCTGCCGACGCAGCGGTCGCTCCCGGAGCCCCGGACACGGGCAAGTATGCCAGAGCCTCCCACTTGACGAGGCTCCGCGAGGAGATCGAAGCCACCGAGGACAAGGCGATGCAGGCCTTGCTCCTCCACGAGACCGGCGTCGATCACGAGGCGCAAGGCGAGGAGCCCGTCGCGGCCCGCGACTACCTCGCCGCGTTCAACGCCGACGCGCACTTCCGCGAGCCGCTCGAGGCGCTCGTCCGCATCCTCGGGCGTCGCAAGTCGTACAAGAACTTGGCGAAGCTCCTCGACGCGATGGTGCGCGGCGCGGAGTCCGCCGAGGATCGCGCGCGCGCCCTCTGGGAGCACGCGATCGTCCTGCTCGAGCACGACAAGAACAAGGACGAGGCGCGGGCGAAGCTCGAGGAGGCCGTCGCGGAGAGCCCGGACGACGCGACGAGCTGGCTCGAGCTCGAGCTCCTCGCCGCCGAAGCGGGCGACACGGCCGGCGTGATGCGCGCGATCGAGGCGCGCGCGGGGCTCGTCGGTGATCAGACCTACAAGGCGCTCCTCTTCATCCAGCTCGCGGAGCTCTCCGCGAAGGTCGATCAGCAGGCGCGGGCGTACGAGTTCCTCGACGCCGCGGCCGCGCTCGAAGGTCGCGCTCGGTTTCAGACGCGCCTCGTGCTCGAGCGCGTCGCAGGAGACGATCTCGAGGTGCTCTCGCGCGCGCTCGAGGGCCAGGCCGAGCTCATCGCCGAGGTGATCGACGACGAGGGACGCGGCGAGGAGATCGGCGTGCCTCGGTTCATGCGCACCCCGGAGTTCGCGGCGGATGCGTGGCTGCGCGCGGCGGAGATCCGTCGCAAGCTCGGCGACCCCGAGGGCGCCAACGCGATGCTCGCGCAGGCCGCGAAGCGCGTCCCCTCGTCGAGCGTCATCGCGCGTGCCCGGCTCGCCTCGCTCGAGGCCCAGGGCGATCTCGAGGCGGCCGCCGCCGTCGCGAGCGCCGAGCTGACGCGGGGGGCCACGGCTTCGAACGCCGCGTCGCTCTGGCTCCGCGTCGCCGAGGCCTCGGCCGCCGCCAACGATCGCGCCGCCGCCGTCGGCGCGCTGAAGAGCGCGCTCGAGGCCGATCCGAAGTGCATCCCCGCCCGCGCCATCGAGCTCGATCTGCTGAGCGACGGCGAGGAGCCCGCCGCGCTCGCGAGCGCGCTCGAAGCCACCGCAGAGACCTTCCAGACGCAGGGCGCGAAGGCCCGTGCGTTCGCGCTCGCCGGGTACGTCTTCGCGTGTCTGGCGAAGGACACGCAGGCCGCGAAGGCGTCGCTCTCGCAAGCCGCGGCGCTCGGGCTCCCGGCGGCCGCCGTCGCGCGCCTCGGCCGCGCGTTCGCGTCGATCTCCGGAGACGCGGCGTGGTTCGAGGAGGCGACCAAGCGGCTGCTCGTCGCGGGGGCCGAAGCGGACGAGACGGCGAGCCTCTGGTTCGAGCTCGGTCGGAGCCGACTCCTCCGAGGAGACGTCTCGGGCGCCGAGGACGCGTTCCACAAGCTCGGCACGGCCCAGGGCGAAGGCGCGTTCGCGCGCTCGGGGTGGCTCGGGCGCGCGCTCGCCGCGTTCGCGCTCGGCCTCGTCGCGCCGGCCGAGGGAGAGCGCGCGGCCCGCGACCCGAAGGCGCTCGACGCGCTCTCTTCGACCGAGTCCGATCCGAGCATCGCGCGCGGGCTGACGCTCGCGGCGGCGCTGCGCGCGGCGCAAGGGGGCGACATGGCGGGCGCGAGCGAGCGCCTCGTCGCCCTGCACCAAGCCTCCCCGGCGGACGAGGTGGTCGCCGTGTTCCTCGCGGAGCTCCTCGGCGAGGCGTCGAACCCCGTGGGCGCAGCGCAGGTCCTCTCGGCGTGCGCGAGCGCGAGCGGCGAGCCCGATCTCGCGGCGGCCCTGCACGTCGAGGCTGCGCTGCTCCTGTGGCGCGGCGGCGAGCGCGCGCTCGCGGTCGACGAAATGGAGGCCGCGCGCGAGGCGATGCCACGCGCGTCGAGCGCCCTGCTCACTTGGGCCCGACGCGGTGTCGACGCGGACTCGCTCGAGGGGCGCCGCGCCGCGATCGACGCCGCCGTGCAAGCCGGCGCCGATCCGACGGTCGCGGCGATCGAGCGCTTCACGCTCGAGGTCGCCTGGTCACGCGCGGGGGGCGACGCCGACGACGCGCGCGCCGCGCTCGAGGCCGCGGAGTCTTCGGCGACCGACGATCTCGCGGTCGCCGCGGCGCTCGGGCGCCTCGCGTGGGCGCCGCTCTCGCCGGTCGACGCCGACGACGGACGCGAGCCTACCGCGGCCGCGCTCGAGCTGCTCGAAGCGCAGGGGAGCGACGGCGCGCGCATCGCGCGAGCCGAGCGGCACCGTGTCGCCCGCGACGTGGATCGCGACGCGTCCGCGGCGCTCTCGACGGCGGAGCAATGGTTCGACGTGGAGCCCACGTTGCCGGTCTCGCTCGAGTGGCTCGGCT
This sequence comes from uncultured Polyangiaceae bacterium, assembly GCA_964467935.1. Lineage (GTDB taxonomy): Bacteria > Myxococcota_A > Polyangia > Polyangiales > Polyangiaceae > CAYYKK01. The sequence goes on along the minus strand of CAYYKK010000061.1, from coordinate 20,321 downwards.
CGGCGCTGCGCGCGGGAGACGCAGGCGCGGAGGTGCGCGCTCGCGACGCCATGAAGCACCACCTCGCCGGTCCGGCGGGCGCGGCGATGCAGGCCTCCGCCGCGGTGGTCGCGCTCTTCGGGCAGCCCGGCGTGCTGCACCCGCTCATCGACTCCGACGAGGCGCCCGTGCGCCTGATGAACGTCGAGCTCGCTCCGCCCGGCAGCGATCCGCGACGGCGCGCCGCGGCCCTCCACGGGCTCGGCGACGCGCTCGGACCGGAGGCGCAGCTCGACGCCATCGCGCTCGCGGCTTGGTCCGATCTCGCCGCGGGCAACACGTCGCGCGCGCTCGAGGCGTTCAAGGCGGTCGTCGAGGCGCGCCCAGAGGATCTCGCCGCGTGGGAGGGCGTTCGCGCGGCCGCCGAAGCGGAGGGCGACGCGCTCCAAACGGCCCTCGCCGGTGCGCAGCTCGGCGCGCTGGCCAAAGACGACGCGCGCGGCGGTCACTTCTGGGAGGCCGCGGGGCTCCTTCTCTTGGAGAAGACCGACGCGCACGACGACGCGGAGATCGCGCTCGAGCGCGCCTTCGAGCGCAACCCGCGCGCCGACCAGGCGTTCGACAAGCTCTTCCGGCGCGTGCGTGGTCGCAAGGAGGACGATCGGCTCCTCGATCTCATCGCGAAGCGCCTCGACGTCGCGGAGGACGAGACCGAGATCGCGAAGCTCTTTTGGGAGCGGGCCCGCGTGCTCCAGAAGCGCGGGGACTCCGACGGCGCGCTCGCGGCGCTCGAGAACGTCACGATGCTCGAACCCGACCACGTCGGCGCGCTCGCCCTCGCCGGGACGATCTGCATCCAGAAAGGCGCCTTCGCGGAGGCCGCGCCGATCATGGCGCGCCTCTCGACGATCCCCGACGCGCCGAAGCAGGAGCGACTCGTCTCGGGCATCACCGCTTGCGACCTCTACGAGAACAAGCTCGGTGAGCCCGAGAAGGCGCTCGAGGTGCTCGTGAACCTCCACCGCGAGGGGCTCTCGACCCTGCCCGTCCGCGAGCGGTTGGCCCGCGCGGCGGCGCGCACCGGCGCGTGGGCAGAGGCAACTTCGATGCTGGAGCAACTCATGTCCGAACGCCCCGAGGCGGCGGGGCGGGTCGAGGCCGCGCGCCTCGCGATGGCGATCTGGCGCGACAAGGTGCTCGATCCCGTGAAGGCCGGTCCCGCCGTGGAGAAGCTCCTCGACGAGGTCCCCGACGATCCCGAGGCGCTCGAGCTGGTGCTCGCGACGGCGTTCGACGGCGGCTTCCGTTCGCGCGCGCTCTCGCGCGGCAAGCAGAAGCTCATCGACACGCTCGCGAAGACGCCGGCCGACCTCGAGCGCGTCTCGCTCCTCGCCAAGATCGCGCAGGCGCAGCAGGACTCGGCGCTGCGGCAGACGACGCTCGGCGTGATGATCGCCCTCGGCAAGCCCGACCGCGGGCTCTCCGAAGAGCTCGCCATCATCGACTCGAAGCTCCCGACGCGCCCTCAGATCGTGCTCGACGGGCGCGCGCTCGCGGAGATCGCCGATCCCGCGGACACGGGCCCCGTCGCCGAGCTGTTCGCCGTCATCGCGGAGACGGTGACGCTGGCGCTCGGGCCGTCGCTCGACACGCTCGGCGTGACGAAGAAGAACCGCGTCGACGCGAAGGGCGGACCTCCGATCCGTCTCGCCGTCGCCGAGTGGATGGGCGCGCTCGGCTTCGAGACGGACTTCGAGCTCTACGTGGGAGGTCCCGATCCTCAGGGCGTGCAAGGCGTCGCGGGCGAGGTGCCGGCGCTCGTCGTCGGCTCCGAGATCACGGCGCCGTTCTCGCCGCAGGCGCGGTCCGCCGTGGCGCGCGAGGTCTTCGCGCTTCGCCGCGGCATCTGCGCGCTCCGCACGCGCGACGACGCGGCGATCGCGTCGTGCGTCATCGCGGTGTGCAACGAGGTCGGCGTCGCCATCCCGAACCCCGGCTACGCGGTCTTCGGCGAGGTCTCGCGCGCCGTGCACAAGGAGATCTCGCGCAAGGTGAAGAAGGCCGCCCAGGACGTCTGCCAGCGCTTCGCGCAGAGCGGGCAGGACCCGAAGGAGTGGGCGGGCTCGGCGAGGCGATCGATCGATCGCATGGCGGCGATCGCGGCGGGCGACGTGTCGCTCGTGCTGAGCGAGGTCCTCAAGGCCCCGCGCAACGACATGACGGCTCTGGTGCGAGAGAACGAGCGCGCCAAGAGCCTGCTCCGATTCGTTCTGTCACCCGGCTATCTCGAGCTCCGCAAGAAGCTCGGCATGGGGGTTCGGTGAGCGACGAGAAGAAGGACGACCGAGGCCAGCCGCAAACCCGCGCGGCCGGACCTGCGAAGCCCTCCGAGGGCGGCCTCAGGCAGATGTTCGCGCGCGATCCGCAGGCGATCCGCGACGTGCTCCCGACGGAGGCGGAGGGCGACGCGCTCCTCGACATGCTGTTCGACGACGCGCCGCGGGGCAACACGCCCGAGCCAGGTCCGCCGCCGCGGCCGCCCACGCCGCCTGCTGCTCCCGTCGAGCCCTCCGCGAGCGCCGACGCGACGCCCATCCCGGGTCTCGCCGCGGAGGACGACGGCGACGACGAAGAGCAAGCGACGAAGCTCCACGACGCGGAGGAGATGGCCGCGTTGCTCGACAGCGTCCGGCATCCGCCGGTCGGCGGCGCGCCCGCGCGTCCGGCCCCGCCCCGTCCACCTCCTCCCCGAGCCAGCGCCCCTGGCCGTCCGGCGCCTCCGCCGGCTCCCGGCGCTCGCGCCGCAGCCGGCGAGGTCGTCGCGCCGCCCGGCTGGAAGATCTCGCCGGCGCCGCCCAAGGCCGCCGCGCCAGCGATCCCCGTCGCGGACCTGGAGTACAGCTCGGCGCCGCCGCCCGACTTCGACGACTCGAGCGACGAGGACGAGGCGCGCACGATGATGAAGCGGCCGAGCGAGCCGCCCACGCCGATCCCAGGCGAAGAGCCCGCGCTCGTCGCGGCCGAGCCGGAGGGCGCGGAGATCGCCGTCGCTGCCGGCGAGGATCTCGGGGACGACGATGACGACGGCGGGCGCACGTTCGCCGATCTGCGGAGCCCCGCGGCGTACCTCGATCCTCCGGCCGCACCTCGCGTCGACGCCAGCGGCGACGAGGCTGGTGCCGAGGCCGCGGCCGAAGCGGCCGTGGAGATCGACAGCGAGGGCATCGGTGAGATCGCCGGGGACGAGGGCCTCACCGAGGTCGCGGATCTGCCTCCGGTCGAGGCGCGCCCCGCGCGCTCGGTCGCGCCGTCCATCCCGGCGCGCGCGTTCGCGAGCACCGGCGGGACCTCGTTCGAGGACGAACGCGACGCGAGCATCGCTCTCTCTCAGAACGCCGGCATGCGGGAGAGCTTCGTCGAGCGCGCGCGTTGGCTGCGCGAAGAGGCGCTCCTGATGACCGATCGCGCCACGCAGGCGCGCACGCTGCTCGTCGTCTCCGAGCTCTTCGCCATGGCAGGCGAGGACGACGAGTCCGCGCAGGCCGCGCAGGCCGCGCAGCAAGCCGGCGGGACGATGCCCCTCGTCCTGCGGCAGCACCGCTCGATCCTCGCGCGCAGCGGGAGCTGGCCGCGCGCCGTCGAGGTGATGGACGCCGAGGCTCGCGTGATGCCGACGCCCGAGTCGAAGTGTCACGTGGCTTGGTTCGGCGCCGAGGCGTCGCGGCTCGTCTTGAACGACGAAGCGGGCGCGAAGAAGCGGGTCGAGCTCGCGATGCGCGCGATGCCCACGGATCCTCGCGCCCACGTGCAGCGGTTCGCGGAGGCGCTCTCCGGTGCGCCCGAGGCCGCGTCGCTCACGCGCATGCGGCCCATCGAGGCGGAGGGCGTGACCGCCCTCGGCGAGGCCTTCGCCGCGGTCGCCGCGATGCGCGGGGCCGGTCGTCCGGGCGAGGCGCACGAAGGCTACGGCGCGCTCCTCGCGGCTCGCGGCGCGCTGCGGAACGGCGACGCTGCGAGCGCCGTCGCCGCCTTCGAGGCCCTCGGCTCGTTCGGCGGACCCGAGGCCGAGCCCAACGTCCTCGCCCCTGCGTCGGCTTGGATCGCCGGACTCTTGGCGACGTCCAACAAGGACACCCGCCCGGCCGCTGCGGCGGCGCTCGGCGTGGCCGCGCGAGGCGTGCGACCCGACCTGGCGGCGCGCGCGCTCGCCGCCGTGCAAATCGAGATGGGCCAGAGCGAAGGCTCGGTCAGCTCCGAGGCGTTCGGTGAAGCGGATCGCATCGCCATCGCCGCGCTGGCCGGCGGCGAGGCCGCCGTCGCGGCGATCGACGCCGAGGGCGTCGCCAGCATGCCGGAGCTCGAGGCGCTGAAGTCCGCGGCGCGCGCGGTGCTCCTGCCGCGCGGACCGGAGCGTCGCTCGCGGCTCGAGGAGTCCAACATCGACGCGGCCCCCGTGTCGCTCGCCCGCGCGCTCGCGCAGGCGCGATCGGCCGAGCCGCTCGCATCGACGCCGATCCCGGCCCTGCTCGGACGCGCCTTCGAGCACCTCGAGTCGCAGGGAAGATCGACCGCCGCGCTGCGGCCTCTCGCGCTCGAGCTCGACGTCGACGCGGGCAGCGCCCAGCGCGTCGCCAGCGCGCTCCGTGGCTGGTCGGGTGGCGCCGAAGACGCCGAGCACGCCCTCGCCGCAGGCCTCTTGAGCGAGGTCGCGCAGGATCACGAGGCGGCCACGGCGGCCTACGACCAGATCCTCGGCGCCGGCTTCAACCACGAGTCCGTCCTGCGCGCGCGCGCCGGAAGAGAGGACTCCGCGACGACCGCCCGCATGCTCCGCGGCTTCGCCGAGCAGCTCGCGCCGGGCACGCGCAGCGCCGTGCTCCTCACCGAGTGCGGCATCCGCCTCGCGCCCGAGGAGGAGGCGACGGAGGCGGCGGCGTGTCTACGGAGCGCGGCCGACGCGGACCCGAAGCTCGGCGTCGCGAACTATGCCGGCGAGCGGCTCGCGCGCGTCTCGGGCGATCAGGACGCGCTCATCGACTGGCTCCGGGCTCGGCGTGAGGCGAGCGACGATCCGGTCGAGCGAGCCTACGATCTCACCCGCGAGGCGCTCCTCGTCTCGGACGGCGAGTCGAACGCCGCGGGCGCGCTCCTCGAAGAGGCGCTCCGCGCGCGTCCGGTCGATTTCGGCCTGCGCGACCTCTACGAGCGGCTCGCGAGCGAAGCACCGAGCGATCGCGCGTCGTGGCGTGAGGCGCGCGCGCAGGAGTCGACCGGCGCCGAGGCCGCGCGCCTCGCCCTCGAGGCGGCGCTCGAATACGAGCACGCCGGCCAGCTCGAGCAAGCCGCGAAGGCCGTCAAGCTCGCGGAGGCCGCGGGCGATCAGGGGCTCGCCCCCATCTGTGCCTATCGCTACGCGCTCGCCGGGCATGGCACCGCCGAGTTCGTCGACGCGCTGCTGCCGAAGGCGCGCGAGGCAGAGGACCCCGCGACGAGGCTCGAGATCTACGAGCGCCTCGCCGAGCTCGACGAGCGCGGCCGCGGGGACGCGTCGAGCGGGCTCCTCTTCCGCCGAAGCATCCTCGAGGAGAACCCGTCGCACCTCCGCACGCTCCGCCGCGTCGCCTCGACGCTGATGGCGCAGGGACGCGAGGACGAGCTCGAGCCGATCGCGCTCGAGCTCGCGAAGGCCCTCGAAGGGGCCGAGGCTCACGCTTGGGCCGCTCTCAGCGCGCGCTTCCGCCATCGCGCGAGCTGGGAGGAGACCTACGAGCCGGTGTCGATCGCGTTCGGCCAAGATCCCCGCACGCCGTGGGCGCTCAGGCAAATGGCGGCGCACGCGCGCCATCGCGGGGAGCACTTGCTCGCGGCGAACTGCGACAAGGAGCTCGTCGGTCGGACCGATCGGCCGAACGAGCGAGCGACCTTGGCCCTCCGCGCCGCCGAGGCGTTCCGCGCGGCGAACGAGGGGGACGAAGCGAAGGCGCTCTTCATGACGGCGATCTCGGCGGTGCCCCACCACCCGATCGCGCGGCTCTCGCTCGCCGATCTGCTCGTCGACCGCTCCGAGCTCGCGGCGGCCGCGACGCACCTCGAGGCGGCCGCCGACGCGATGGCGACGCCTGCGTGGAAGGCGGAGACCGACTACCGCGCCGGCGTGCTCCTGCAGGATCTCGGAGACGTCGAGCGCGCGCGCACGGCGCTCGAGCGGGTCTTCGCGATCGATCCCCAGAACGACGACGTGTTCTCCCGCCTCAGGAAGATCTACGTCGCCGCGGGCGCTCGCGCGGAGCTCGCCGGTCTGCTCGAGCGTCGCCTCGACTCCGTCACCGATCCGGGCGAGCGCGTCGAAATGGAGGTCATGCGTGGCCGCGCGCTGGCCGAGGTCGGCGACGCGGGCGCGGCGAAACGCGCGCTGCTGGCGGCGCTCGAAGCCAACCCCGATCACGTCGACGCGCTCAGCGCGTTCGCCGAGCTCTGCTTCGTCGACGAGGACTACGAGGGGGCCGAGCAGGCGCTCATCCGGCTCGCGCGCCTCACGAGCGACGCCGACAAGCAGTGCGAGATCTACATGCGCCTCGGCGAGCTGTACGACCAGCACCTGCCGAACGCCGAGCGCGCGGAGCTATCGTACCAGGAGATCCTGAAGCGCAACCCGGAGGAGATCGTCGCGCGCGAGAAGCTCGTCGCGCTCCTCCTGCGTGAGGGCCAATACCCGCGCGCCGTCGAAGAGCAGAACCACCTCGTCGAGGGCGCCGCGTCGCCCGAGATGAAGTGCCAGCGCACCGTCGAGCTCGCGGAGATCCTCGAGCAGATGGGTGAGCTCAAGAAGGCCGAGAACACGCTCGTCGTCGCTCGCAAGGCTTACCCGAAGAGCGATCTCGCGCTCCGCGCGCTCGTGAAGTTCTACCAGCGCACGGGGCAGGGGCCGAGCGCCGCCGTCCTGCTCGATCGCGCCGTCGCCGACGCCCGCCGCGCGCTCTCCACCGGACGCTTCGAGCCGTACCTCTTCGAGACGCTCTGGACCGCCGCCGAGCTCCGCGGGCGCGCCGACGCGGCCGAGGTCGCGCGGGCGACGGTGCTCGCGCTCGATGGTCAGGAGACGGAGCTGTCAGGGGCGGGTGGGCGAGCAGGCGACGCCGCGCTCGACGATTTGCTCGCGCCCGAGGTCATGACGCCCGCGTTCCGAGAGCTGCTCCTCAAGACCGGGCCGATGCTCGATCAGGCGGTGCCGTTCAACTTCGACGCCATCCGCGCAGCGCCGCTCGCGCCGAACCTCGCCTCGATCGGCGAGGAGGTTCGCGCCCTCGCTGGCGCCTACGGCCTCGCGCAGATCAACATCATGACCTCGTCGGTGCTCGGTCCGGTCTGCATCGCCGCGACCGCGCATCCTCCGACCATCGTGCTCGGGCAGGCGCTGGCTTCGCAGCCTCCCTCGTCGGTACGATCGTTCCTCATCCACCGCGCGCTCAAGGTCATCCAAGCGAACGCGGCGACGTTCGCGCGCACGGCGCCGATCGATCTCTGGCCGCTGCTCGCGGCGTACCTGAAGGTGATGAGCCCGAGCTTCGCCCCCCAGGGCGTCGACGCGGGGAAGCTCACCGAAGCGCACGCTCGCCTCTCGCGCACCGTGCCCACGGGGCTCGGCCAGGACGTGGCGCTCCTCGCGGCCGACGTGATCGGCGCCATCGGCAACCGCGCCTCGACGCTGAACACCGCGGTCAACGGGTGGGGCTCACGCGCGGGTCTCCTCGCCGTCGCGGATCCCAACATCGCCCTCGGCGCCCTCGCGCTCGCGAGCGGTGCGCTCAACGGGCCGCCGACGGACGGCAAGGAGCGCGTCACGTGGGTCGGACGAAACGCCGAGGCGCGTGACCTCATCGTCTTCTCGGTGAGCGATCACTACAGCGACGCGCGCGCCCGACTCGGCCTCGGCTGAGTCGCGCTACTTCGCGGGGTGGGCCTTTCGGTAGGCCTTCTCGAGGTTCGTCAGCGGATCCGGGCACACCACCGGCACGCGCCGGTCCTCGGTCGCGCTCTCGAGGATGCACGTCATCCCCGAGAGCCGGAGCTTCTCGCCGAGCAGCATCTCCTCGGGGCAGGGCGCGTCGGCGTGCTTGCTCGATTCGGCGCCGTCGACCCAGTAGACCTCGCAGCGATCGGTCGTCCGCTCCATCAAAAACCGCACGGTGGGGCGTCGCGCGGACAGGTCGGGCACCGGCAGCGCGCTCTCGCTCACGCGGCTCGCGCCGTTCGTCCGTCGCGACGAGTCGCACGCGAGGGGCCCGACGAGCGCGACGGCGACGAGGAAGCCGAGCGTTCGCGCGGTCTCGCCCAACGCGCGCACGCCTACTTCGCCGGCCAGATGATGAACGAGATCTTGGTCATGAAGAAGTCGGCGATGAGGATCGCGATCGACGTGGTGACCACCGTCGCGGTCGTCGCGTGCCCCACGCCCTCGGTGCCGCCGCGCGTCCGGATGCCGTAGTGACAGCCGACGATCGCGATGATGGCGCCGTACACCGGGCACTTGAACGTGCCGCTCATGTAGTCGATGTAGTTGACGCTCGAGAGCGCCGTGCGGAGGAAGAAGCCCGACGGCAGCCCGAACTCCGCCGACGTGATGAACATCGCTCCGCCGAAGCCGACCACGAGCGCGATGGCGCAGAGCATCGGCATCACGATGGTGCTCGCGACCAGCCGAGGCGCGACGAGCTTCTTCAGCGGATCGGCGCCGAGGCTGCGGATGGCGTCGATCTGCTCCGTCACCGCCATCGAACCGAGCTCCGCCGCGATGCCCGCCCCCATGCGCGCGCCGACGATGACCGCGGTGAGCGTCGGCGCCAGCTCGCGCGTGAAGCTGATGCCGACGACGCGACCCGTGTACTCCATGCCGCCGAAGCGCTGCAGGCCGAACGCGAACTGCAGCGCCATGACCATGCCCACGAAGACGGCCGTCACCGACGCGATGGGCACGCTCCGCACGCCGAGCGCGTGCATTTGGTAGATCGTCGCGCGCACCTCGCTCGGCCGCTTGAAGATCGCGACGAGCGCGCCCCAGGTCATCGTCCCCGCGTGGCCGAAGTGGTCGAGGACGGCTTTGGCCGTCTCACGCAGCCGATCGCGCAGCGACGGCTCGGCGGGCGGCATGATGCTCACGCGCTGCGACGGCGGCAGGGACGGCGGCGGCTCGGACTCGCGCTCGAGCGCGCCGCTCACGGGTCACCTCCGCCGCGTGACGCGGTGAAGCCCTTGGCCCACGCGTCGAACGCCTCGAGGCCCCCTTCGAAGCGCTCCGGCGGCGCGAGGAACATCAAGTCGTAGACGCACTTGTCCTTCTTCAGCACCCACACCACGAGGCGCCGCGGGACGCCGTCGAGCTTCGCCGTGACGTCGGAGCGCATCGCCTCGCGGCCGTCGAAGGGCACGACCTCTTGCGAGTGGATGTCGCGCTCGGTGAACTGGATGAAGAGGTGCTGCGTCAGCGCCTTGAGCGGCACGTCCTCCCCGTCCTTGTCACAGCGACCGTTCACGCCGATCGTTCCCCCGCTCGACGGATCCTCGTACGCGAGCGCCGCGTCCGAGACGTGAAGCGCGGTCCAGGTCGACGGCGCCGGAGGCACTTGGAACTGGAACCCGTCGCCGTGGTACGTGCGCCCGTCGAAGGCGGAGCCGCACCCGGCGCTCGCGAGTGAAGCGACGCCGAGAGCGAGCACGCCGAGCCCCGTCCTGCTCCGACCCTGGGACGCCATTCGCGGGCAAAGCTACCACAGGTCACGGGCGGTCCGGGCGGACCATCCGCGCGCGCGGCGAGCCCCTTCTGGCGAGGCTCGCCGGAGCGCCTTCGCGCCAGCGCTCGATGAGGACTGCTCGATCAGAACTGATCGTCGCCCACGTCCATCAGCTCGAGCGAGCTCTGCTCGACGAGCTTGCGCGTCAGCGTGAGGCCGGGGAGCACGTTCTTGACGTACCAGCGCGCCGCCGCGACCTTGCCGTCGTAGAACGCGGCGTCGGTCGGCTTCTTCGCCTTGCCCGCGATCGCCGCCGCCGCCTGTCGCAGCCAGAGCCAGCCGATGACGAGCTCGGCCGTCGCGAAGAGGATGCGGTTGCCCTGAAATCCCACGTGGTAGAGCGACTCGCTCACCTTGCCCATCATGACGCCGTAGATCCCCTTCACGTCGTCGAGGGCGCGCTTCAGCGCTGCCCGCTCGCCGACGAGCGCGTCGCCGCCCGCGTCGCCCGTCGCCGTCTTCTCGATCTCGCCGAAGAGGTTCTGCAGCGTCTGGCCGCCGTCGCGCGCGATCTTGCGGAAGAAGAGGTCGAGCGCCTGGATGTGCGTCGTGCCTTCGTAGAGCGTGTCGATCTTCTGATCGCGGATGTATTGCTCGACGGGATAGTCCTGGCAGTACCCGGAGCCGCCGTACGTCTGCAGGCTCAAGCTGAGCTGCTCGTAGGCCTTGTCGGAGCAGTAGCCCTTCACGAGCGGCAGGAGCATGTCGTTCAGCTTGTCGAGATCGTCCGCGGCCTTCGCGCCGTGACCGCCCGCGATCTCGACCTGGTCCTGCACCCAAGCCGTGTAGAGACAAAGCGAGCGCATGCCCTCCGCGAACGCCTTCTGGCTCATGAGCATGCGGCGCACGTCCGGGTGGCGGATGATCTTCACACGCGGCGACGTCTTGTCGGCCGCGCGCAAGAGGTCGGGGCCTTGCGTGCGATCCTTCGCGTAGTCGAGGGCGTTGAGGTACGCGGTCGAGAGCGTCGACATCGATTTGACGCCGACCGCCATGCGCGCCTGCTCGATGACGTGGAACATCTGGCGGATGCCGTCGTGCACGTTGCCCATCAGGAGCCCGCGCGCGGGCTTGCCGTCGCCGAAGACCATCTCGCAGGTCGCCGACCCCTTGATGCCCATCTTCTTCTCGATCTTCGTGCAGTAGGCGCCGTTGCGCTCGCCGAGGCTGCCGTCCTCGTTCACCCAGAACTTCGGGACGATGAAGAGCGAGAGGCCCTTCGTCCCGCCGCCGGCGCCCTCGGGGCGCGCGAGCACGAGGTGCACGAGGTTCTCCGGCGTGTCGAAGTCGCCGTTGGTGATGAAGCGCTTCGTGCCCTCGATCTCCCAAATCTCGCCGTCGACCTGGCGCGCCTTCGTGCGGCCCGCGCCCACGTCGCTGCCCGCGTCGGGCTCGGTGAGCACCATCGAGCCGCCCCACCGCTTCTCGATCAGGCTCTTGATGAAGCGCTGCCGCTGACCCTCGGTGCCGTGGCGATCGATCGTCCGCGCCGCGAACGTGCCGAAGAGATAGAAGGCGAGCGGCGCGTTGGCGCCGACGACGTACTCGAAGGCCGCCCAGCCGACGCTCGGCGGGGCGCCGATGCCGCCCATGCGCTCGGGGACGTTGAGCAGGTGCGCCTCGGCGTCGTAGAACGCGTGGTACGAGCGCGCGAGCGACTCCGGGATGGTGACGTTGCCCTCTGCGTCGAGGGAGAGCGGGGTGCGGTCCGAGTCGACGAAGCTCTTCTGCAGCTCGGTCGAGCAGAGCTTCTCCGCGGCCTCGAGCGACGCCACCGCCACCGCCTCGTCCATCGAGGCGAAGGGGCCCTTGCCGAGCGTCGTCTGCCCGACGTCGAGCACCTCGAAGAGCTGGAAGAGAGTGTCTCGAAGGTTCGATCTGTAGTGCAGCGTCTGCGTCATCTTCCGTTCCTCGGTTGGCCCCGCCCGTGCGTCGGTCGCGTCGCGACCGAGGCGCAGCAAAGCAAGGCCCGGGCGAGGCCGCAACCGCGTCGCGCGCCCGCCGTCGCGAAACGAGCCTCCGAAAGCCGTCCCGCGGGGTCAGGGCTCCGGTGACAGCCCCGTCCCGTCGTTGTATTGCCATGACGCCAACCATGCCGACGACGACGCTCCGACTCTACGACTCGCTCACCGCGGCCCCGCAGCCCTTCACCGTTCGGCCCTCCGGCGAGGTCGGCGTCTACTGCTGCGGCCCCACGGTCTACGACGTCGCCCACGTCGGCCACGCGCGCGCCGCGCTCGCACCGGACATCCTCGTGCGGCACCTCCGCGCCGAGGGCTTCACGGTCAAGTACGTCCGCAACATCACCGACGTCGACGACAAGATCCTGAAGCGCGCCGGCGAGCGAGGCATCGAGCCGCTCGCGCTCTCCGCCGAGATGGCGAAGCTCTACCAGGAAGACATCGGCAAGCTCGGGTGTGTCACGCCCGACGTCGAGCCGAAGGTGTCGGGGCACATCGCCGAGATCATCTCGCTCATCGAGCGGCTCATTCAGAACGGCTCGGCCTACGTCTGCCCGATGCCCGGCGGGCTCACCGACGTCTACTACGCCGTCCGATCGTTCCCGAGCTACGGCAAGCTCTCGAAGCGCAAGGTCGAGGAGCTGCAGGTCGGCGCGCGGATCGAGGCGAGCGACGACAAACGCGATCCTCTGGATTTCGCGCTCTGGAAGGGCTGCGCGTCCGACGCGTGGGGCTGGATGAGCCCGTGGGGCAAGGGACGACCCGGCTGGCACATCGAGTGCTCGGCGATGAGCGCGACGCACCTCGGGCACGGCTTCGACGTGCACACCGGCGGGATGGACCTCATCTTCCCGCACCACGAGAACGAGATCGCGCAGAGCGAGGGGGCGTTCCCCGAGAAGGGCGCGTTCGCGCGCTACTGGATCCACAACGGGTTCGTGAACATCGACAAGGAGAAGATGGCGAAGTCGCTCGGCAACTTCGTCACCATCCGCGACGTCTACGAGCGCAACGATCCGGAGGCGCTCCGCTACTTCCTCCTCACCGTGCACTACCGCGGGCCCATCGCCTTCGACACGGACAAGCTCGCCGACGGGCGCGTGGTCTTCCCCGGCATCGTCGAGGCCGAGCGGCGCGTCGACTACCTCTACCTGACGATCGAGCGCCTGCGGGCGCTCGGCGCGACCTACGATCAATCGACGCTCGGGATGATCCCGATGTCGCTCCAGCCGCTCGCGGCGGTGGCCGACGAAGCCCTGCCGCGCGCCCGTCAAGCGCTCGACGACGACCTCAACACGCCCGTGGTGCTCGGCGTCCTCGCCGACCTCGCGAAGGCGGCGAACGAGCTCGTCGATCTCGCGCAGAAGCGCAAGAAGGACGTCGCGATCGCGAAGGCCGCGCCGCCCGTCGCGAAGCAGCTCGAGCGCGCGATCCTCGCGGTGACCGGCCGCGTCGGGCTCTGCGGCCAGAGCCCCGAAGACTACGCGCGGCGCACGCAGGCGCAGCGGCTCCGCGTGCGCGGCCTCACGCGTGAGGCGATCGACGCGAAGCTCGCGGAGCGCGCGGCGGCGCGCGCGAACAAGGACTTCGCGCGGGGCGACGCGATTCGGGACGAGCTCGCCGTGCTCGGCGTGGAGATCGCCGACACCCCCGCGGGCACCACGTTCCGGATCGCGCCGTGACCCTGGGCTCGCCCCCTCGGGGCGCGGCCGGTCCGTATCGCACGCGGACGTTCGAGGACGAGCGAGGGAGCATGGTCCTCGAGGTGCGCTCGCCGCAGCTCGTCGTCACGCGGGCGAGCGGCCTCGCGCGCCAGCCGATGGTCGAGTTCTACCTGCGGGAGTTTCACCCGTTCGCGGTCGCGGCGACGTCGAAGATCGACGTCTTCCACGACTGGGCCGACGTGACGAGCTTCGAGCCGGGCGCGCGCCAGGCGTTCTTGAGCTGGGCCGAGGAGCGGCGCGAGCTGAACCGAAGGCTCATGCGGGGCGTCCACATCCTCGCCGGGTCGAGCGTCGTCTTCCTCGCGCTCGGCGCGGCGCGCGTCCTCTACGGCGCTCAGCTCGACGTGTATCGCCTGTGCTCGTCGTGGCAGGACGCGCTCGTCTCGGCGACCCGCGGCCCTTCGCTCGAGCCGGTTCGCTGATCGCGCCGACGCTCAGCGTGCGCCGACCGCGCGCTCTCCGCGCTCATCCCCGGGCGCGGAGGGTGGCGCCGAGGGGCGGTCGCCGGAGATCGGCGCGGCCCCCTCGATTTCGCCGCTGACGCGGTCGGCGCCCGTCTCTGCCGCGCTGCCGTAGCGTTGGCGGCTCCGCTCGATGAGGCGCTCGAGGTTCTCGCGCGTGACCCCCAGGCGAACCGCGATCTTGCGCGCGAGCGACGTCTTCGCGACCCCGGGGACGAACTGGTACGTCGGCTCTTCGTCGTGGTCGAGCTCGACCTGGAGGAACGTGAGCTTGCTCGCCGCTCGGGTGAGGCCGCCCGTCTTCGACTTCCCCGCCGCGAGCCTCGCCGCGAAGTCGAGGAAGTGCGTCGTGATGAACGCCTGCGGCTCGAGCTCCGCGAGCAACGACACCACGAGCTCGAAGATCTCCTCCCCCTCCGAAGGGTTCGTCCCCGAGCAGAGCTCGTCGAGCACGACGAGCCCCCCCGGCCTCAGGCGCTCGAAGAGCTCGCGGATGCGAAGGAGCTCCATGCCGAGACGGCCCTCGCGCTGATCGGCGCGCGCGTCTTGGATGAGCGACACGAACAGGCCGTGCGCGAACACGAGCTCCGCGCTCTCCGCCGGGACGAAGAGCCCCGCTTGACCCAACATCTGCGTCATCGCGAGCGTCTGGAGGAGCCTCGTCTTGCCGCCCGAGTTCGGCCCCGAGAGGATCGCGATCGCGTCGTGACGGTCGAACGCCAACGTGCACGGCACCGGCGCGCGCGGCTCGAGCAAGAGCAGCGGGTTGAAGAGGCCGCGCACCCGGCGCGCGACCCGCTCGCCCGTCGCCGGGGCGGGCGCGATCGTCGGCAACGACACCGCGAGCCCGCGGGAAGCCGCGAGCTCGGCGAAGCCGAGCCCGGCGAGGTAGAACTCGACGTCACCCACGAGCTGGAACAGCTTGACGACCTCGCGTCGAAGCGGCGCGAAGACGCCGTCGATGAGCTCCTCGAGCACCTCGTCGTCCTTGTAGCGGTAGCCGCGGAAGAAGCGGACGACGCGCGCGACGAGGCGCCGCCACGGCGAGTCGTAGAAGGGGTTCGCGACGTTCTCGTCGACCTTCACGATGTCGAACGAGCGCAGCGTCCCGTCTCGACCGAGCCGCAAGCGCACGTCGAGGCTCGCCATGCTGCCCTCGAAGTCGAGGAGGCTCGACAGGCGTTGGAACGCCTCCGAGTCGCGAACGCTCGCGCCGAACGAGGCGAGCCGCGACAGCGCCGATCCCGCGTCCGAGAACCGCTCCGCCATCGAGTGCACCACGTCGCGAACGACGAGCAGCGTGTCGACGCGGCGCCGGTTCATCGCGTAGTCCTCGCCCACGTCGACGGGTCCCAGCAGGCCGCCGAGGTCGCGGAGCTTCAGGTAGAGGTCCTCGAGCGCCGCTCGCAGCTCGGGGCGCGCGACGAGCTCGGCGAGCACGTCCTGCCGGAGGCGCACGGTCGACGGGTCGGCGGGCGGACGACTGACGAGGGCCGCGAGGTGGCGCTGGTTCGGCGAGAGGGTGAGGCCGTCGATCGTGATCGGGAACGCGTGACGGACGAGATCGTCGAGGAAGACGTCGCGCTCGAACGTCGCCGGCTCCCAGGTCGACGGGGCGATGGACGCTCGGTCGAGGCACGTCCCGAGGGCGCTCTCGGCGCCTCCGCTCGCGAACGCGAAGTCGAGCGCGCGCTCGAGCGCGGCGAGATCCACGCGCGCGACCGGCGTCGGGTGGAGCAGGTCCGGGATCGGATGCTCTCTCTTCTCGTCGGGGTGGGGCATGCGATTCGCGGGCGGTCGGCGGGCAGTGACAGCGCACCGAGGGCGGAGTTCCGCGGTGCCGCCCGACCATGTTCGCTCAAGTTGGAGCGGGCGTGGGCCCCTCGCAACGTGGCTGCTCGGATGAGCGGCTCGGCGACCGGTCCCGGGTTTGCAACGGGAGGAAACCGACTTAGCTTCGACGACGTTCCATGGCTCGTGACCTCTACTCGGTGCTCGGCGTGCAGAAGTCGGCGGACGAAGACCAGATCAAGAAGGCCTTCCGGAAGCTCGCGGTGCAGTACCACCCCGACAAGAACCCCGGCAAGGCGAACGAGGATCGGTTCAAGGAGATCAACCGCGCGCACGAGGTGCTCGGCAACAAGGAGAAGCGCGCCCTCTACGACGAGTTCGGCGACGACAGCCTGCAGCAGGGCTTCGATCCCGAGCGCGCCCGGATGATGAAGAACTTCGCCCGCGGGCGAGGAGGCGGCGGCGGCGCCGGCTTTCAGGACTTCTTCGTCGGCGGCAACGGCGGCGGTGACCTCGGGGATCTCTTCGGCGATCTCTTCAGCCGGCAGAACCGCGGTCGGGCGGCGCGGCCGGCGAAGGCGCCGGATCAGGAGGCGACGGTCACCGTGTCCTTCCTCGACGCGCTCCGCGGCACGGCCGTGGCGTTCGGATCGCGTGGGCCGGGCGAGCGCCTCACCGTGCGCATCCCCGCTGGGGTCAGCGACGGAGGTCGGGTCAAGGTCGAGGGGCAGGGGAGCCAGATCCCCGGCGCGCTGCCCGGCGATCTGTACCTCGTCGTCAAGGTCGAGCCGCACCCGTTCCTCCGTCGCGAGGAGGACGATCTGCACATGGAGGTGCCGATCACGGTCGTCGAGGCCTACGAGGGCGCGAAGATTCGTGTCCCCACGCTCGACGGCGAGGTCGCGCTCAAGGTGCCGCCCCGGACGCAGAGCGGTCAGGTGATGAGGCTTCGCGGCAAGGGCGTCGCGCGCAAGGGCCGGCCGACGGGGGACCTCTACGTGAAGTTTCTCATTCGGCTCCCGGACGGAGAGGGCCCCGAGCTCGACAAGGCGATCGAGGCGCTCCGCGCGTTCACGACCGATCCTCGAAGCGATCTGAAGCTCTGAGCGGCGTCACGGCGTGAGGATCGCCACGAGGTCCTCGGCGGCTCGCTGCCGCGCGTCGAGCGTGAGCGACGGATCGGTCAAGGCGATCGTGAGGTAGCAGCCGTCGGAGCACGCGCGCACCACGCCCTTCGAGCCGGTGACCGGCTGACCGGGCTCGGGACCGAGGAGCACCACGACCGCCGTGCTACCGCGCAGGAAGTACCGCTCGTCGGGACGCCGGACCGGCAGCTCTTGGCGCTCGTAGCCGTGCTTCGCCATCAACGGGTCGAGGTCGGCGAGCGAGCGACCGTGAAACGTGCAGCCCGGCGAGGCTCGCGCGTTTCCCGCGCACGTCGCGGTCGTCGGCGCTCGCGGCGCGCGTCGTCCGAGCAGGACCCAACCGGTGAGCCCCACCGCGAGGATCCCGAGCGTGAGGATCGCGGCCGCGACCCACGACCCATGCGTCGCGCGCGCTCGCGGCGCGGGCTCGGGCGCGTTCGACACGGCGCTCCGAGGCTTGCTTCGCGCCGCCGGAAGGCCCTCGAGGGCGGTCTGCATCTCGCGCGCGCTCGCGAACCGGCGCGCGCGATCCTTCTCGGTCGCGCGCGCGATCATCGGGCCGAGCGGCGTCGCGAGCACTTCGCTCGGAATGGGCGGCGGCGCGGGCGACGCTTGATCGAGCGCGATCCGCATCGCCGTCTCGCCTCGGTACACCGGCCGACCCGACAGGCACTCGGCCATCAGCAGGCCGACCGAGTAGAGGTCCGCCCTCCCGTCGAGCGGCTCGGCGAGGACCTGCTCCGGCGACATGTACGCCGGGGTTCCGACGGTCGTCCCCTCGCGCGTGAGCGTCTGCGACGCGAGCTCCGAGCCGACGGCCGCGATCCCGAAGTCGAGCACGCGCACGTCGTCGCTCCCGTCGGTGGTGCGCAGGAGAAAGACGTTCGCAGGCTTCACGTCGCGATGGACGATCCCCGCCTCGTGCGCCGCCGAGAGCGCGTCGAGGATCTGGGCCGCGATCGCGGCCACGCGATCGAGCGAGAGCGGGCCGTCCGCTCGCAGGGCGGCCTCGAGCGTGCGCCCCTCGAGCAGCTCCCACGCGATGAACGGGATGCCGTCGTCGGTCTCGCCGTAGTCGAGGAGGCGCACGACGTGCCGATGGGACAGCGACTGCGCGAGCCTCGCCTCGCGTCGAAAGCGCGCGCGGGTCTCGTCGCGGAGGAGCGCGTCGACGTGCAGGAGCTTCAGCGCCACGCGCTCGTCCCGGCGCACGTCGAGCGCGCGAAAGACGGCGCCGAAGCCGCCCTCTCCGAGCTTCGACTCGATGCGGTACTTGCCGGCGACGACGCGTCCTTCGAGCATCGCCGCTCAGGACTTCCGGAGCAGCCTCGTCATGAGCGGCTTCTCCTGATCCGAGTCCTCGATGATCGTGAGCATCGCGCTGCGGCTGCCGTCGTGGACCCCGTAGCCGATGCCCATCTCGAATCCGACCGTCGACTTCGGCGAGAACTGGAGCTGCGCCGTCACGTCGTTCTTCTCGAAGATGTAGGTGATGCGATAGCCCACGCCGATGTCGCCCTCGGAGTACGACTGGTACGCCCAGCCTTCCTCGACCATGCGATCGAGCATCGTCTGCGCCTCGACGCCGCGGATCGTGAAGCCGTCGAGGCCGTCGCTCGCGACGGGCTTCGGCGCAGCCTCGTGGTCGTCCTTCGCGCTCTTGTGCGAGCTCTTGGAGCCCGACGCGGTCCGCCCGCCGTCGGTCGTCCCGCCCAACCAGAAGTAGACGCCCGCGGCGGCGCCGCTCGCGGCGAGCAGCACGGCGCCGAGCGCGATCACGACGAAGACGCCCTTCGAAGAGGGGGCGGCCCGCGCGGGCAGGTAGGACGCGCTGAGCGTCGCGCCGCGCGCGGGACCGTCGGCGCCCGCCTGCATCGCCGGGCCGGCGGGCGTCGGCGCGGCGCTCGGCGCGTTCGCGCCCCCGACGGCGTTCGGCGCGCTCCACGGCGTGACGGGGCTCTGGAAGGCGCCGAGGTGCGTCGGCGCGTAGGCCGACGCGTGATGCGACGGGGGCTGCGACGCACCTTGCGGGGGCCCGCTCGGCGCGCTCGGCCAGCCCGCCGAGCGGGCCGTCGGCACCACGGGAGACATGGGTGAGGGAGACATCGGCGCGGGCGTCATCCCGCGACCCGGCGTCGCCGCGTACGACGTCGACGGGCCCCACGCGTCTCTCGCCGTCGGCGTCCCCGCGTCGGATCGGGGCGTCGAGGTCGGAATCGGCATCCCCGCCGTGGGCGCCTCTTCGATCGACGCGATCGTCTCCACGGCCGCCGAGCCGGGCGCTTGGAGCACCACGTGCGTCGCCGGTGACGCCGACGGACCGCTGAGATGCATTTGCATCCCCATGGCGGCACGTTCCACCGCCTCCAGCATGTCGGCCGCGCTGGCGTAGCGCGCCTCTCGCTTCTTCTGCGTCGCGCGTCGAACGACCTCGCCGAGCGGTGAGCCGGTCACGTGCTCCCCGAGCGGCACCGGCGCGTCGGCGACCTGCAGCATCGCGACCTGCATCCCCGACCGACCGCTGAAGACGGGGGCGCCCGAGAGCGCCTCGGCCATCACGAGCCCGAGCGCGTAGAGGTCCGCGCGGCCGTCCGTCGGCTCGCACAGCACCTGCTCCGGCGCCATGTAGGCCGGGGTGCCGATGCTCGCGCCCTCGCGCGTCAGGGGCCCCGCGTCGTCCGACGCTTGGGACGCCGCGATCCCGAAGTCGAGGATCTTCACGAAGTCCGTCTCCCCCGCGTAGTCGCAGAGAAAGAGGTTCGCGGGCTTGATGTCGCGGTGGACGATCCCTGCCGCGTGCGCCTCCATGAGCGCCTTCAGCGTCTGGGTCGCCACGCGCGCGGTGCGCCTCGCCGAGATCCGCACCTGCTCGACGAGCACCTGCTCGAGCGACTTGCCGTCGAGGAACTCGTAGACGATGAACGGCAGGCCTCGCTCGGTCTGTCCGAAGTCGAAGAGCCGCACCGTGTTCGGGTGGTGGAGGCTCTGCGCGAGGAGCGCCTCTCGCGAGAAGCGCGCGATCGCCGACTGCCGGATGAGCACGTCCGGGTGCAGCACCTTCAGCGCGACCCGCCGCCCCTTCGTGAGGCCCGCGTGGAGCTGCGTCGCCGCGTACACCGCGCCGTATCCGCCCTCTCCGACGAGGCCCTCGATGCGGTACTGCCCGCTCACGAGCTGCCCCGGAGCGATGCGGTGCGCGTCTCCGATCATGCGGCGCCATCATAGCAACACGCGCCGGCCTGCGCGCTCTCGGCGCCTTTCGCCCCGCGCGGAGGGCGGGTATGAGCCGCCGATGACCCTCGCCCGAAGCTCGAGGCAGCTCGTCGCTCTCGCCGCGGTCGGCGTGATCGCTGCGTGCGCCGCGCCGCCCCCGCCTCGATCGCGCGTGGCGCCTGCCGCGTCGGAGCGCGCGCGTCCGTCGCCCTCGGCGCCGTCGCCCGCGCCGCCGTCGAGCGGCTACACCGGGCTCGGC
>CAYYKK010000060.1:0-28822 GCA_964467935.1 uncultured Polyangiaceae bacterium | reverse complement strand
CCTTCTCCGCGTCGCTCGTGGTGGGTGACTCCCCCGTCGTGCCGTTGACGACGACCGAGGTCGGATGGATGTCGCCGGTCACGTCTTCGGCGTTGAGCGCGTAGGGGACGCTCGCGACGAGCGCGCGGGGTGTCATCTCGGGATCGCTTCCGACCGTGATGCCGAGGTACTTCGCCGGACCGTCGAAGAGGTTCGCCGGGAAGGGCGTCACCGAGCCGAGCGCGACCGAGAAGTAGCCGTCCTCGAACGTGACCGAGTGCACTTCGCTCCACGCCGGGACCGAGTCGCCCGCGTTCGCGTAGATCGCGAACTCGACGTCGATCGTCGCGTTGATGGGCGCGCTCATCGCATCGAAGAGGCGACCCTGGTGCGTGATGGTCGCCGGCGCAGCCGACGCGACGCTCGAGATCAACGTCGTCGCCGCGAGGGTGATCGCCGCGCACACGAGCTTCAAGGACCGACGAAAAGCCATGCGAACCTCTCGGAAAAGCGAGCCCGAACCAGCTCGAAGGCTAGCTGGTTTGCAAGCGGCCCGGAAGCGCGTCCCGAGCCGCCACGCGGCGGTCGTGCCGGCGCGAGGTCTCGCATTTCGAACATTGTTACATTTATTTAGTCGTCAATTATATTGGACGAATTGCGTGTCCTCTTATGGAATGGATGCTAGCTCCTGGATCGATGGAATCGATTCTACACTTTTTTAGTGGGCAGATTCGGCAGGGGCTCCGATGACCGCGCCGAGCCTCAAGGCCTCGAGCTGGCGCGCGAAGCTGGCCGGCGCGATCGCCGAGCCGCTCGCCCGCGAGATCGACATCTTCGAGACCGAGATCGAGCTCCGGCGCCAGGGCAAGATGGACGAGAAGCTCTTCGCCGAGACGAGGTTGCGCCGCGGCGTCTACGGGCAGCGCTACGACAACGGGCAGCGCCACGACGGCGAGGCGACGCGACCCATCCACTACCCGTCGGGCGAGCTCACGAAGGGGCCGTCGACCCTTTGGGACGCGCCCGGCATGCAGCGCATCAAGCTGCCCTTCGGCAAGATCACGAGCCGACAGCTCGAGGTGATGGCCGAGTGCGCCGAGGAGTACTCGGACGCGATCCTGCACGTGACGACGCGACAAGATGTGCAACTTCATTACGTTCACGTCGAAGATACACCAGACATCATGCGTCGACTCGCGGAGGTCGGCATCACGACGCGCGAGGCGTGCGGCAACTCGGTGCGGAACGTCACGGCGTGCCAGTTCGCGGGCGTCTGCAACGATCAGTCGTTCGACGTGACCCCCTACGCCCACGCGGTGGCGCAGTTCCTCCTCGGCCACGACGACACGCAGGACTTCGGTCGCAAGTTCAAGATCGCGTTCTCCGGCTGCGCCGATCACCCGTGCGGGCTCACGACGTTCCACGACGTCGGCGCGACGGCGGTCGTTCGTCACGAGGACGGCCGCGCGCGGCGGGGCTTCTCGCTCCACGTCGGCGGGGGGCTCGGCTCCGTCCCGCAGGCGGCGAAGCTCCTCGACGCGTTCGTGCCCGAGGAGGAGCTGCTGCCGACGTTCCAGGCGATCTGCCGCGTCTTCGCGAAGACGGGTGAGCGCGAGAACCGGGCGCGCGCGCGCTTCAAGTTCGTGCTGAAGAGGCTCGGCCTCGACGAGGTCGCGCGCCTCGTGCGAGAGGAGCGGGCGACGCTGAAGCCCGACCCTCGGTGGACCCGGTTCCTCGACGATCTCGGTCACCTCGAGGAGAAGCCGAGCCGCCCGCCCGGTCCGCTCGCGGCCGATGCGCGCACGCCCGCGTTCGAGGCGTGGCGCGCGACGAACGTGAAGGCGCAGGCGCAGGCCGGCTACGCGGTGGTGACGCTGGCCCTCCCGCTCGGCGATCTCACGAGCGAGCAAGCGCGCGGGCTCGCGACCCTCGCCGACGAATTCGCCGGCGGAGCGATGAGGGCGACCGCCGAGCAGAACCTCTGCCTGCGCTGGGTGAGCGAGGCCGACCTCCCGGAGCTCCACGCGCGGCTCGCGTCGATCGGCCTCGCGGAAGGAGGGGCGAGCACGATCACGGACATGGTCGCGTGCCCCGGCACCGACACGTGCAAGCTCGGCATCTCGTCTTCGCGCGGGCTCGCAGGCGAGCTCCGCCGTCGGCTGAAGCTCGTCGAGGACGACCTGGCCCCCGCCGCGCGCGGGCTGCACGTGAAGATGAGCGGGTGCTTCAACTCCTGCGGCCAGCACCACGTCGCGGACATCGGCTTCCTCGGCGTCAGCCGCAGCGTCGCGGGGCGACGCGTGCCCCACTTCCAGCTCGTGGTCGGGGGCGAGTGGACGCGCAACGCCGGATCGTTCGGGCTCGCCATCGGCGCGATCCCTTCGAAGAACGTGCCCGAGATGCTGACGCGGCTCACCGATCGGTTCGTCCGCGAGAAGCGCGAAGGCGAGACCTTCCAGGGCTTCATCCAGCGCATCGGCAAGAAGGAGGTCCGGGCCATGGTGGAGGCCCTCTCCGCGGTGCCTCCGCACGAGGTCGATCCCTCCTTCTATTCCGACTGGGGCGACCCGCGGCAGTACTCGATCGGGGACCTCGGCGTCGGTGAGTGCGCGGGCGAGGTGGTCTCCTTCGCGGAGATGGGGCTCGCGGCAGCGGAGCGCGAGGTGTTCGAGTCGCAGCTGCTGCTCGAGGAGGGGGCGTTCGACCCGGCCGCCGCGCGGGCCCTCTCGGCCATGCTCGGCGCGGCGCGCGCCGTGACGCGCGAGGTCTTCCCCGACGTCGACGAGCGCGCCGAAGACATCGTGTCGCGGTTCCGCGCCCACCTCGTCGAGCCGAAGATCTTCTTCGATCCGTTCGCGGGCGCGAAGTTCGCTCACTACTTCTTCAAGGCCGTACGCGAAGGGTCGAACGGGCACTCGCTCGAGTCGGCGCACCAGCGCATCGAGGAGGCGCAGCTCTTCGTCGACGCCGCGCACCAGTGCTACGAGCGCATCGTCGCGTCGCGCCAGATCGAGGTGCGGCCGTGAGCCAGCTACCGACCCAGAAGCTCGTCCTGAAGCTCTTCGCGGCCGAGGGCTCCGCGTTCGACGAGCACGCGCTCGTCGGCGTGTTCCACGCGTGGATCAAGCGCAACACGCTCGAGGAGCCGCTCGTGGACGTCGCCCACTACGGTCACGTCCACCACGGCCCGAGCATCCTGCTCGCGGGTCACGAGTCGGACTACGTCATCGACGAGGCGGAGGGGCGGCGCGGGCTCGTCGTCCGCCGCAAGCGCGCGCCGCGCCCGGCGAGCACCGACGCAGGACGGGACGCGGCCCTCGACGACGCGCTCCGGAGGCTCCTCCGCGCCGCCGAGAAGCTCGAAGAGGACCCTGCGCTCGCGGGGCTCCGCTTCTCACGCGACGAGATCGCCGTCACCTTCGTCGACCGCCTGCACGCCCCGAACACCGCCGAGGCGTACGACGCGGTCGCGCCGCTCGTGAAGGCGAGCATCGAGCACGCGCTCGGCGCAGCGACGCTCCGACGAGACGTGCGCGATCCGAGGAGCCCGCTCACGGTGCACGCGGTCAAGCGCGCTTGACGGGCGAGCGCGCTGGTCTCGCTCGCGACGTTTGCATACTCTCTCGCGAGGCCGATCCCGGCCGCACGTGAGGTTCCATGCGCACGTCGTCACCGAAGTCCCGTCTCGCGCTCGCTGGCGCGCTCTTCGCCCTCTCCGGCTGCTCGCTCATCGCGGCCCCCGACGAGAGCCTGCTCACCTCGTCCTCGAGCGCGTCGAGCGGGGGCGCGGGGGGACAAGGAGGCGGCGGCGTCACGACGGCGAGCGCGACGACGACCGGCGCCGGTGGCCAGGGCGGCGCGGGTGGCCAGGGCGGCGCGGGCGGCGGGTGCAGCTCGCCCTCGGACTGCCCCCCGCCGCCGAACGAGTGCGTCTTGGCGACGTGCGCGGCGAGCGTCTGCGGCACGACGAACGTGACCGCGGGCACGGCGACGCAGGCGCAGACGCCCGGGGACTGCAAGAAGTCGGTCTGCGACGGCGCGGGCCAGATCGCGACCCAGAACGACGACGGCGACGTGCCGGACGACGGCAACCTCTGCACGACCGACACGTGCAGCGCGGGCACGCCGACGTTCACGCCCGTCACGCAAGGCACGTCGTGCGGGAACAACCTCCAGTGCGACGCCACCGGTCATTGCGTCGGCTGCCTCGTGGCGGGCGACTGCGGGACCGACACGGATTGCCGGCACTTCTCGTGCGACGCGCAGCACGTCTGCGGTCACACCGACGTGGCCGACGGCACCGCCACCGCCACCCAGACGACGGGCGACTGCAAGAAGAACCAGTGCTCGAGCGGGATGGTCGTCTCCGTCGACGACAGCTCCGATCCGAACGTCGACGGCAAGCAGTGCACGCTCGATCTCTGCATGGCCGGGACGCCTTCGAACCCGGCGGCCCCGAGCGGCACGAGCTGCTCGCAGAACGGGGGGAAGAAGTGCGACGGCACCGGGGACTGCGTGGCCTGCGTCACCGCGGCCGACTGCGGCACCGACACCGACTGCAAGACCTTCTCGTGCAGCGCGACCGGCGCGTGTCAGGAGCACGACGCGCTCGCCGGGACGCCGACCTCGATGCAGACCGCGGGAGACTGCAAGCAGAACCAGTGCGACGGCGCGGGCAACATCGTCGTCGCGCCGCTCGCGAGCGACGTGCCGAACGACATGAACCCGTGCACCGACGACCTGTGCACCGGAGCGACGCCGTCGAACACGCCGTCGGGCCTCGGCACGAGCTGCCCGCTCGGCGCTGGAACGGGGCTCTGCGACGGGGCGGGGACGTGCGTCGAGTGCACCGTCGACACCGACTGCGGCGTGAGCGACGAGTGCGTCACGCACGCGTGCAGCGGCGCGAACACCTGCACCACCGTCTTCACGGCGGCGGGCTTCGCCGTGGCGACGCAGACGGCCGGCGACTGCCACACGAACCGCTGCGACGGCGTGGGCGGCGTAGCGAACGTCGTCGACGACGGCGACGTGCCGATCGACAACGCCGAGTGCACCGCCGACACGTGCTCGCTCGGCGTCCCCTCGAACCCCGCGCTCGCGCTCGACACGCCGTGCCCGTCGACGACGGGCCACTTCTGCGACGGCTCGGGGACGTGCGTCGAGTGCAACTCCGGCAACGAGTGCGCGAGCGGCGTCTGCAGCTCCGGCGCTTGCCAGCAAGCGTCGTGCACCGATCTGACCAAGAACCAGGACGAGTCCGACGTGGACTGCGGCGGCGCGGTCTGCCCGAAGTGTCAGAACGGGTTCGTCTGCGTGAAGAGCTCCGATTGCACGAGCGGCTACTGCGGGGCGGGGTTCTGCGCGAGTCCGCCGGCGCCGACGGTCACGGCGACCACCCCCGCCGACAGCGACGCGAACGTCGAGCCGCTCGCGCCCATCGTCATCACCTTCGATACGGCGATGGACCCGGCGACGCTCACGACGAAGACCACGCTCGACACGGGGCCCTGCACCGGCTCGGTCCAGCTCTCGACCGACGACTTCGCGACGTGCCTGCCGCTCGGCGCCCCCGTCATGACGGTCGGCGACACCGTCGCGACGTTCACCCCCGCACCGGCGCTCTCCTTCGGCACCGCGTACCGCGTGCGCGTGACGACGGCCGCGGCGAGCGCCTTCGGTCTGGCGCTCACGAGCCAGTACGATCAACCGAACGGCTTTCTCACGCGCACCGACGCGACGGTCCTCAACGAGAGCGGGCCGGGGCCGTCGCAAGAGGCCGACTACTGCGTCGTGCAGTTCCCCACGTCGCTCGCGGTGCAGACCGGATCGCCGTCGACCGTCTACTGCCAAGTGTACGAGGCCGGGGTGACCGAATCGCCGGGGGCGCCGAGCACGCTGAGCGTCGAGCTCGGCTACGGGCCGCCGACCGCGAACCCGGAGGACGAGAGCGGCTGGACGTGGATGCCGACGAGCTACAACGTGCAGGCCGGCAACAACGACGAGTTCCAGGCGACCTTGAGCGCGCCGGCGGTCGGCGATTACCGCTACGCGTGCCGCGTGATCATGAGCACGGGCGAGATCACGTATTGCGACGTGGACGGCGCGGGCTCGAACCCGGGGCTCTCGTTCTCGCCGACCGAGCTGCCTACGTTGACCGTCACCCCCTAGCGAGATCGAGCTGGCGACGCCGGCGCGCTCGTGGCGCGGAAGTAGCCGATCCACACGGGTCGCTGCGTCCCGAGGCCGCGCGGCACGGGGGACGCGACCTCTTCGGTCGTGCTCCTGAGCGGCGTGGGCGTCGCGAAGACCCACGCCGCGGCGCCGAGCGAGACGACGCCCGCGGCGGCGACGGTCGAGAGCACGAGGGAGCGGAGGGCGCTCGCGCGGTTCTCGCGAAGGGCCGCGCGCGCCTCGTCGACGTTGCCGCGCAAGACGACGGATCCCTCGCGGGCTCCGCGGTACGCGTGACCGACGCGGACCTGCGACCAATGCTCGTCACCCAGACCGAGGTCGGCCAGATCGGGGGCCGCCGCGTCGCGCGCCTCGGCGGGCGCGCACGTCTCACGCGTCCTCGCCAGCACGCGGAGCTCGCGCTCGGCGCGGAGCGAAGCGAGCGCGGACCAGGCGACCAGCGCGGCGCACGCGAGCGGCAGACCCAGCGACAGCGCGAACTGAACCTGCGCCCCCAGCGCGAACGAAGGCCTGTCGAGGGCGATCGCCGGGAGGCCGCCGAGCGCGAGGATCGAGAGCGTGGTGAAGAGCACGAGGCGCACGCGGCCGCGGTCCGCACGCGAGACGAGCGATCCGTCCCGCGCGCGCGCCGATCGCAGCGCGGCCCGAAAGACGACCGCGCACGCAGGTAGGAGCGCCGCGCCGACGAACGTCCCGGCGATCGTCGAGTCCACGAGGGTGCTCGGCGGCGTCTTCGCGGGGTCGAGGGCGAGCGTGATCGTCGCCGTGCCGAGCCCCGCGAGCGCCCCCGTCACCGCGACCGCGACGCCGAGGCGAATGAGCAGGTTCTCTCGCGCGATGAAGGGGCTCCGCAGAGCGTCGCTCCGACGGAGCAGGGCGCCGAAGAAGGCCCCCGAGAGCGCCGCGGCGAGCGCGGCGACCCCGGGATGGACGAACTGGCTGCCGTAGTGGAAGGCCCCGAAGGCGAGCACCGTGAAGAAGCCCGCCGCCGCCCCGAACAGGGCGAAGGAGGGGGCGAGCCGCGGGAGCCGTGGGAGCTCTTCTCGATCGAGCACGAAATCGAGTGACCACGCTCCTCGGCGTTGGTTCCGCCGTCGACCGCGAATTCGTCGCCGGCGTCAGGGGCTCTTCAACATCGCCCTCAGCCGATCGATCGCCGACGTCGGAGCGCGGACCACGACGTGCGTCCCCTCCTCGTCGTAGCGCTCACGCAGGACGGAGACGACCTCGTGGACGTGGTGCAGGAGCTTCTGGCGCGTGTAGGGGACGAAGATCTCCTCCTCCGCGAGCGCGCCGTCGAAGAAGCTCACGATCACGTCGTGGAGGCGCAGGATGTCGGGGCGATGCCGCGCGGAGAGGAGGATCGCGTCCGGGAACTCGACGCCGAGGAGCGCCGCGCGGTGGTCGGTGATCTTGTCCCGCTTGTTGAGGACGAGCTTCGTCGGCACTTGGTCCGCGCCGATCTCGGCGAGCACCTCGCGCGTGACCTCGAGCTGGGAGCGGAACGTGGGGTCCGACGCGTCGACGACGTAGAGCAGGAGCGAGGCCTCGTGCGCTTCGTCGAGCGTGGAGCGGAACGAGGCGACGAGCTGGTGCGGGAGCTTCTTGATGAAGCCGACGGTGTCGGAGACGAGGATGCGCGGCGAGGTCTCGGGCTTCAGCGCGCGCACCGTGGTGTCGAGCGTCGCGAAGAGCTTGTCCTCGACGAGCACGTCGCTGCCCGTGAGCGCGCGCATCAGCGAGGATTTCCCCGCGTTGGTGTAGCCGACGAGCGCGACCCGACGCGCGTCCTTGCGCGCCGCCCGGCGCGTGGTCTGCTCGCTCTCGATCTGATCGAGCTCGTGCTTGAGCTCGGCGATGCGGTCGCGGATGCGCCTCCGATCGAGCTCGACGGCGCTCTCGCCCGCGCCCTTGCCGCCGATGCCGCCGCGCTGTCGGTCGGCGCCTGCGCCCGCCTCGCGGAGCCGCGGCGCGACGTACGAGAGCCGCGCGATCTCGACCTGCAGGCGCGCCTCGCGGCTCTTCGCGTGCCGATGGAAGATCTCGACGATGACGCTGGACCGATCGAGGACCTCCGCGTCGGTGGCGCGCTCGAGGTTGCGTTGCTGGCGCGGCGAGAGCTCGTGATCCACGACCACGATCTTCGCGAGCCTCGGCGGGACGAAGCCGCCGTCCTCGTCGCCCGCGTCCGAGGCGTCGTCCGGCGACGCGTCGAGGACCTCGTCTTCGGCGTCGTGCTCGGCCGCCTCCTTCTCGCGTCGGTCGCGGAGCTTGTTCTTCCGCTTCACGATCGGCTGCGGCCTCCCCGAGCCGCCGGTCCAGCGCGCGAGCTCGCGGAGCTTGCCCTCCCCGAGCACGGTGCCGGTCGCGAGGTGTCCGCGCTTCTGCGTGACCGAGCCGACGACCTCGAGCCCGAGCGTGTGCACGAGGCGACCCAGCTCGGCCAGGTCGGCCTCGTGCTCCTCGTCGGTGACGTGCGGCAGCTGCACGCCGACGAGCACCGCGGTGGGACGTTCTCGCTCGGGGTCCATGGCCGGGCCTTATAGCGCTTTGTGGCGCTCGAATCGCATGCTCTCGCGCGGGCGGGCGACTATGCTCGGCGCCATGGGCACTGCGGGAACCCGGCCGAGGGACGAGGTCGCCGTCGGCCTCTGCGCCGATTGCACGAAGTCGAGGAGCATCGTCTCGGCGAAAGGATCGTCGTTCTTCCTGTGCACCGATCCGTCCCGGCCGAAGTACCCGAGCCTGCCCGTGCTCCGATGCGACGCCGCGTCGCCGGCGAACGGGACGCGATGAGCCGCGGCCGCGCGATCAGCGCCGTCCTCTCGCTCCTCGCCGTCGCGGCCTGTGGACCGTCGCCGACGGTGACGCCGCCCGCGGAGGCGCCGAGCGAAGCCCCCCTCCCGCTCCCGCGCGCCGAGAGCGCGCCGCCCCCCTCACCCTCGGCGAGGCCGTTCACGCTCGAGGCGACGTGGGCGAGCGCGTCGTGCGGTCCGCGCGCGTACCGACGCTCGATCCGGCTCGACGGCAAGGGGAGGTTCACCGCGCTCGACGAGATCTCCCCCTGCCCACCGAACGCCGCTTGCGTGTGGTCGGGCATCGTCGAGCGGGTCGGCACGTACGCGACCTCGGGCGCGACGCTCACGCTGACCGTCGATCCGACCCGATCGGGCAGCACCGCCGGCGCGCCGCTGCCTGCGACGTTCTCGCTGACGCCGGGGCCCACCGAGATCCTCGCGGACGGCACCCGCTGCGTCTACCAACGCGAGAACGACGCGCTTTGAGGATCTCGGATCGGCGCCTCCCCGTGCGCGATCGCGCGCCCCGTCGCGCGTCAGTCGAGTGACGGCGCGCCCGCGGCGGGCACGAAAGATCGACGAAACCCGGGCGATCCGCGCGATCGTCAGGGTGGCACGACGTCTGCACATGCCGGGAGCATGAAGCTCTCGGTGTCCTCTCTTCCTCCGTCCACCTTCGCGCACGAGATCGCCGTGCCCGCCGAGCGCTTCATCGCGGTCCTCGTCGACCTCGACGAGGACGACATCCCGACGAAGGTGGCGCCGAAGCCGCGAGGACGCGCTACGCCTGATCGCCCGAGCTTCGCCGCGACCCCATGACGCGACCCCGTGACGCGACCCCGTCGTCGGGCGCTCACTTCTTCGTGACGCCGCCACGGAAGCTCGACGGGACGCCGCCGCGCGCCTTGAGCACGCCGAGCAGCTCCCGGAACGAGACGACCTCCGCGCCCGCGCACGCGGGCTCACGCGACGAAGCATCCGGGCAACCGTCGAGCGCGAAGCGCACCGTGCGCTCGAGCACCTTGAGGTACGCGCCCTCGTCCCACGTCGCGAAGTGGTGACCGACGTTCCAGGGGATGTGGTTCATCGACGCGGCCGAGACGAGGCTCGAGGCGTAGTCGCTCTCCATTCGCTCCGGCGTCACCTTGAGGAGCCGGTAGTTGTAGTCCATCGGGATCGTGCGCGCGCCGGGGTGCGGCATGAGCGGAAACTCGACGATGGCGTGTCGATCGCCGGGCGGGCTCAGCGCGTAAGGTGGCCGCGGCGAGCTCGCGAGGCTCGTGTCGTACTCGTAACCTCGTTCCAACAGTATCTTGTAGAGATCGTCGTTCGACGCGAGGAACGGCGCCCGGTACCCCTCGACCCGGTACGGCTTGAGCTCGGGGTTCTTGAAGTTCGGCGCCCCGTTCGCGAAAAAGAGCGTCTGGCCGTCGTGCTCGATCGGAAACGACGGCTTCGGCAAGCACACGTCGGTGTCCGTGAGGAACATCGGCGATCCGCAGTAGGTGCCCTCGGGGCAGGGGTTCTTCAGGTTGCACGCGGTGGTGCAGAGCCGCGTGTCCGCGGTGATCTCGGCGCAGGCGCCCGACGTGCAGTCGGCGTCCTTCTCGCAGCGCGCGCCCACCTCGCCGGGCTTCGCCGTGGCGAGCGGCTCGAAGCGCGGGAAGAGCGGCTTTCCCTCGGCGTCGCGCACGGGCACGAAGAGCGAGGGGGTCATGATCTCGTCGAACTTGTCGAACTCGGTTCGCCACGCGTCTTCGTTCCACGCGCGGCCGTCGGCGTGACCGACGCCGTGGCTCCCGATGTCGTGCCCCTCGTCGATCGCGAGCTGCGTGAGGGCGCGGCGGACGAGGACCTCGCCTTGGCTGTGGGCGCGCCCGATCTCGGAGTGGCCGGGCGTCGTGGAGTAGTAACAAGCGTTGACGAAGAAGGTGAAGTGAGGGCCCTTGCCGCGCGCCTTCGCCTCGGCACGCGCGAAGCGCATGACCTCGAGCCACAGCGAGAACCGCTGGCTGCCGTCGAACGCCGGGGTGAAGTAGACGGGGCCGTCGGCGTAGCGGAGATCGATCCCCCGCTCGGTGAGGTGCTTGGGGCCGACGAACGCGTCCTCTGCCGCGCTCGCGGAGGGCGCGGCGGAGGCGACGAGGGGCGAGGTGCCGTCTTCGCGAGCGCTCGACGCGACCGCGGGAGGAGGAGGCGAGTCGAGGCGCGTGGACGCCGAGGCGTCGTCGAGCGAGGCCGAGGGCGCCGCGGCGCGGACGCTCGAGGCGCTCGGCGGAGGGGCGCTCGGCTTGGCGCAGGCGGCGGCGAGGACGGCGAGCGAGGTGAGCGCGCCGAGAGCGTTGCTCGATATCGCCGGCCCCCTCACGCGCACCGCTCGCCTCCGTGTCGGCTCAGCCCTTGGGCAAGTGGATGGTCGGCTTCTGCGGGTGCCGCCGGTAGACGAGGATCGTGCGACCGATCGTCTGCGCGACGTGCGCGTCGAGCGCGGGGCCGAGCTTGTCGGCGACGTCGTCTCGCTCGTCGGGGCACTCCGTGCCGAGCCGCACCTTGACGAGCTCGTGGCGCGCGAGCGCCTCGTCGATGGCGTCGAGGACGCCGGGTGTGAGGCCGTGCTTGCCGAGGTGGACGAGCGGCTCGAGCTCGTGGCCGAGCGATCGCAGGTAGCGACGCTGCTTGCCGGTGAGCGGGGCGCCGAGCGGGACGCGCGGACGCTTCGGCTTCACCTTCCGCGGCGCCTCTTCGCCGTCCTCGGCGTCGAGCGCGTCTTCGTCGTACGTCTCGTCGGTCTCGTCCTCGCCGCCGTGCTCGCCACCCTCGAGATCGCCGTCCTCGAGGTCGTCCTCGTCACCGCCCGTCGTGCCCGGGATCATCACGCGCCTCCGTTCCGGCCCGGCTTCGGGCCCACGAGCGAGCGGAGCGTGCAGCGCGCGACCTCCTCCCCGGCGGTGTTCCGCATGCTGACCTCGATGAGGTACTCCTTCTTCTCGTTCGTCGAGACGACCGGGACCTCGCAGATGCCGCGGATCGTGCCGCGCGCCTTCTTCAGATATTCCATCGACAGGCCGGCGACGATGAAGCGCGCGTCGTCCGGCATCGAGTAGGCGAGCGCCACGTTCCCGGTGAGCTCCGCGAGGTTCGCGAGCGCGACGGCGTGGATGCATTGGAGATGGTTTCGCACGCTCGGCTTGTCGAGGAGCCGAACCTCGCCGTAGCCCTTGCGCAGGAGCTCGACCTT
Organism: uncultured Polyangiaceae bacterium; assembly: GCA_964467935.1. Taxonomy (GTDB): domain Bacteria; phylum Myxococcota_A; class Polyangia; order Polyangiales; family Polyangiaceae; genus CAYYKK01. The sequence continues at coordinate 16,612 of CAYYKK010000060.1, read as the reverse complement.
CGCGCCGATGGTCGACGTGTAGGGCGCCGCCACGCCGATCGCGCGGCTGAAGACCTGCTTGCCACCGGGGAGCGGCGCGAGCAGGTCCCAGAGCTCGCGCACGACGTTGCGATCGCCGTTGGCGATGTTCTTCGGCGACAGGAGAGAGAGCGCAGACGATAGTTCCATGGTCCTCTGGACGCGGCGCGAGAAAGGGCGCGGAGCCTACCACGCGGAGCGGCGCGCGCACGGCGGCCGCTCCCGTGTGACGCGCCTCTTTACACGGCGCCGCGACGCGTGGAAGCTCGCTCTCGTGCTGAGCCACCACCTCGTCCGCTCGCTCGCCGCGGCCGTCGCGCTCGTCGCGCTCGGGTGCTCGAGCGCACCTTCGCCCGACCCCGCGACGCCGGGGAACGGCGCGCAAAACGGCGCCGAGAACGGTGCGCAGAACGGCGCCCCGCAGGCAGCGGAGGCTCCGGCTGCGTGGTTGGCCTTCGCGCCGAAGGACGGATCCTTCTCGGCGCAGTTCCCCGGTGCGCCGGAGGAGAGCGTCGAGCCCACCGACGGCCCCACGGGCAAGGTCGACATGCACCAGTTCGCCGTCGAGCGCCCGACGGGCTCCGCGTACATGGCGTCGTACACCGACTTCCCCGTCCCGCCCGGCACGGCCGAGGAGAACAAGCAGCGCCTGCTCGCGATCGAGAAGGCCGCGCTCGAGAGCGCGCGGGCGACGTTGATCGGCGAGAAGGAGATCGCCGTGAACGGGATCGCGGGGCGCGAGTACGTCGCGAAGATGGCGGTGCCGGAGGAAGTGACGACGTACACGCGCGTCTTTCTTCGCGGCAGCCGGCTCTTCCAGTTCATGGCGCTGCTGCCGAGCGGAACCAGCGAGGAGGCCGACGTCCGCCGGTACCTCGACTCGGTCGCGCTCGCGCCCTAGGCCCGCGGAAGCGCGCTTCCTTGACGGAACGCCCGCGGCGAGCTTCTCTCTAGCGGTTTGACTGACGACGACTCCCAACAGCGCTGGGTCGACCGCCTCCGCCGGTCGCTCCGCGCGGTCATCCGCGGCAAGACCGACGCGATCGAGCAGCTGCTCATCGGCGTGCTCTCCGGAGGGCACGTGCTCATCGAGGACGTGCCCGGCGTCGGCAAGACGACGCTCGCGAAGGCGCTCGCTCGCTCGGTCGATCTCGATTTCGCCCGCGTGCAGTTCACGCCGGACCTCTTGCCGAGCGACATCCTCGGCACGCACGTCCTGAACCCGCGCGAAGGGTCGCTCTCGTTTCAGCCGGGCCCCGTCTTCACGAACGTCCTGCTCGCCGACGAAATCAACCGCGCGTCGCCGCGCACGCAGTCCGCGCTGCTCGAGGCGATGAACGAGGGGCAGGCGACGATCGACGGCAAGACGATGAAGCTCCCCGATCCCTTCCTGGTGCTCGCGACGCAGAACCCCGTCGACTTCCAGGGCACCTACCCGCTCCCCGAGGCGCAGCTCGACCGCTTCGTTCTCCGACTGCGCATCGGCTATCCCCCGCTCGACGACGAGGTCGCGATGCTCTTCGATCGCAAGGCGAAGGATCCGCTCGACGCGGTCGAGCGCGTGATCTCCAAGGACGAGCTCGTGAGGACGCGCGAAGCGGTGCGCGACGTCGAGGTGAAGGAGAGCGTCGCGCGGTATCTCGCCCTCCTCTGCGACAAGACCCGCGACCACGACGAGCTCGCCCTCGGCGCGAGCCCGCGCGGCACGCTGGTGTACTTCCGCGCCTGTCAGGCGCGCGCGTTCCTCGCGGGCCGCTCGTACGTGACCCCGGACGACGCGCAGGCGCTGCTCCTGCCGGTGCTCGGACATCGCGTGCAGCTCACGGAGCGCGCCCGCTACGGAGGACGCGACGCGAGCGGCGCGCTCGCCGACATCCTCACCCAGGTCCCGGTGCCGACGTGAGCGCGACCTCGCTCTCGCGGTCGGCAACGAGCGCAGAGGGCGGGCGCGTCGCGAGGCGAGCCCCGACGCCCGATCTCGACGGAGCGGACGACGGAGCCCGCGAGCCCCTCCTCGTGCGCCTCCGGAAGGTGAACCTCGCGAGGCTGAATCACGTCTTCATCCCGTCGAAGAAGCAGGATCGCGACCGTCTCCGAACCGGACCGCTCGCGAAGGTGCTCGGTCCCCTCTTCGGGCTGGCGGGATCGCTCACGCGCGAGGGGCGCTCGTTCGCGGTGATCTGCCTCCTCATGGCGGCCGCGAGCGTCGATGTAGGCGAGTCGCAAGTGTATCTGCTGTTCGCTACGCTGGTGGGCCTGTTCGTCGCGGCGCTCGTCACCCGGCCGTTCTTCGGCATGGCGTCGTGCCGGCTCGTCGTGGAGAGCGCCGCGCGCGTGTCGGTCGGCGAGCCGATGACGTTCCCCCTGACGATCACGAACGAGGGGCCGCGCGACGTCTGGAGCGTGCGGATCGAGCGCCCCTTCCTCCCTTGGGACGGCAAATGGATCGGCGCGCAACCCTCGGTGCGACGCGTGGCCGCGGGCGGCAGAGCGACGACGCGCGCCGAGGCCACCTTCGTCGAGCGTGGCGAGCACCACCTCGACGCGTTCGACGCCGCGAGGGTCGTGCCGCTCGGCCTGACCCTCGGTCGCCGCGTCGAGAGCGCGGGCGCGCGGTTCCTGGTCGTCCCGGTCGTCGCGGACGTGCCGCGCGTGACTTTGTCGTACCGCTCGCCCATCCGCGACGGCCGCAGCGTGGCGAGCTCGACGCCCGGCGACGGGGAGATCGCGGGCGTGAGGCCCTACCGCCTCGGCGATCCGCTGAAGCACCTGCACGTGCGCACCTGGGCGCGGACCGGCACGCCGCACGTTCGGCACTACGTCGACGAGCGCGCCGATCGGGTCGCGCTCGTGCTCTCGTTCGACGGCACCGACGCGCCCGAGCCGCGCGTCGAGGCCGCCATCTCGCTCGCCGCGGGGATCCTCGCGCGCCTCGCGAGCGGCGACGGGTCCGGCGTCGATCACCTCGTCCTCGATCAGCGCGCCGTGCGCATCGTGCCCCGCCGGGGGCGCGCAGCGCTCGATCTCGGGCTCGACGCGCTCGCGAAGCTCTCGGTCGACGGCAGGGCGGCGACCACCCACGGACACGTCGAAGAGCTCCTCCCGTCGCTGTCGACGGTCGTGCTCGTCACGACGGATCACCACCCGCGGCGGCAGAAGCTCGTGGAGTTGGTCGAGCGCGGCGGCGTCCCGTGCCGCTGGATCGAGGTCGTCGGCGACGGCGCAGCCGGGATCGCGCCGCGCACCGTCGAAATGGGCGCGATCACCCGGCGCGAGGCGGTGCCGTGCTGAGCGCGCTCCGCGCGAGGCTCGTCGCGTCGGCGCTCGTCTCCGCGGGCGTCATGTTCTTCCTCGTCTGCCAGTCGCGTCCGCTCGCGATCGCGATGCTCGCGGCGCCCGTCGCAGGCTGGATCGTGGGCCCCTCCGTCGAGGCGAAGCGATCGAACCAGCTCGTCGTCGCCTTCGCCGCGCTCGCGGCCGGGGTCCTCGCGCCGCGCTTCGCGGCCGTGGAGCACCCGCTCGGCGGATACCTCGGCGACCGCACGCTCCTCGCGGCGTGCCCCGCCCTCCTCGTCGCGACGAGCCGCACGTTCTTTCGGGCGCCCGCTTACGGCGCGCCGCTCACCGTCGCCATCGGCCTCGTGGCGCTCGCGGCGTGCGGTCGAGCGATTTCTCCGGCGTACCCGGTCGCGATCGCCGCCTACGTCCTCCTCGGCCTGGCGGGCGTCGCGACGAGCGACGAGGGGCGCGCGTGGCCGGCCGACGCGAGCCGCGCGCACGCCTCGAAGATCGCCTTCGCCAGCGTGGTCGCCCTCGTGACCGCGGTCGCGTTCGCGCTCGGCCTGCCGCGCCTGCACGAGGCGATCGTCGCCAAGATCGCGGAGCAGACGGACGTGCGCACCGGGTTCTCCACGGGCCTCTCGCTGAGCGATCTCGACGGCATGCTCCAGTCGGACGAGGTCGTCGCGCGCGTTCGGCGAGGCTCGCCGAAGCTCTTGCGGGGCGCGGTCTTCTCCCGCTACGCGGCGGGCTTCTGGAGCGACCCGACCAACAACGCGAACCGCGTGACCGAGACCACCTCGACGACCCCGCCGGTCGCCGGACCGAGCGTGGAGATCGAGTACCCGAAGCGCCCGGACCGCTACTTCCTGCCCGTCGACGCGACGGACGTCCGCGCCTCCACGGGGATCTTCTCCACGAACATCGACGGCATCCGCGCGCCGCTCGACGCGAGCTACGCGAAGCGCCTCTGGTACGTGCCGGGCAAGCGACCGCCCGGGCGACCGCCGTTGCCGGAGGAGACCACGGTGCCGACGAAGCTGCGGCGCGTCCTCACGCCGCTCGCCGAGGCGTGGGCGGAGGGCGCGACACCCCTCGCGCGGATGCGCGCCATCGAGATTCATCTGCAACAAAATGACGCCTACTCGCTCTCGTTCCAGCGGTCCCCCGAGCTCGAGCCGGTCGAGGACTTCCTCTTCGTTCATCGCGAGGGGCACTGCGAGTATTTCGCGTCGGCCCTCGCGCTGCTCGGCCGATCGATCGGCGTCCCGACCCGCGTCATCACCGGCTTCCGCGTCGTCGAGTCGTCGCCGCTCGGCGGTTACCGGATCGTCCGCGAGCGGAACGCGCACGCGTGGGTCGAGGCGTTCATCGACGGCGAGTGGGTCACCTTCGATCCGACGCCGGCGAGCGACGTCGCCGCGACCGCGTCACCGCGCCGCACGCCGCTCCTCGCGGCGCTCGCGGATCTCGTCTCGACGTCGTGGGAGAAGGTCGACGACTTCCTCGCCGCGCGATCGCCGTTCGAGCTCTCGCTGGCCCTCGTCGGCCTCCTCGGTCTGCTGTTGCTCGTTCGCCGCCTGCGCGATCGCGGTCCGGCGCGCGCGGCGGCCTCGATCGCCGCACCTTCGCTGCCGTGCTTCGACGCGCTCGAAGCCAGGCTGCGCGCCCGCGGCATCGCGCGGGCTCCCGCCGAGACGCTCGCAGCCTTCGCGCGGCGGCTCGAGGGCGCGGAGCGCGCCGACGAGGGGCTCGGCCGAGCGGCCGCCGCCGTTCGTGCCTACGCGGAGCTGCGCTACGGCGGCAGGGACGACGAGGGTGCCGTGATCCGCGCGGTCGAGAGCGCGACCGCGGCCCTCGCCGAGCCCCGGCGCGCCGCCTGATCGCGCGCTGTGCTCAGGCGCTCACTTCGTCGCCTTCGGCGCGGGCTTGTCCTTCGGCGCCGCAGCCGGGCTCTTCGGCGCGGCCTGATCCTTGGGCTTGTCCTTCGGCGGGGCCTTCGGCCCCTTGTTGCCCTTCTTCTTCGCTTCCTCGGCGGCCTTCGCCTCTTCGGCCTTCTTCGCCTCCTCGGCGGCCTTCGCCTCCTCGGCGGCCTTCGCCTCCTCGGCGGCCTTGGCCTCGTCGGCCTTCTTCTGCTCCTCGGGGCTCGGGCCGCTCGCGGCGGGCGTCGGGCCCATGTCGCCGAGCATCTCGGCGAGCGCAGGATCCTCCTGCGGCGGATTCATCGGCGTGCCGGGCGGAGCGGGAGGAATGTCGGACCCGCCACACCCCACGAGGGCGAGAGAACCAGCGACGACGACCGAGACGAGCGAGGGCAGAGCAATCCGCATGGCGGGCACGCTACACCGAGACGCTTCGGCGCGAAACGCCCAGCGGGCGAGGGGCGCGCCGACCGCACCGGGGGCCTTTCTCGTTGGTTGTTTGGCTCTCCGAGAGGCCGCGTGGTCTAATTCGATCGTGCGCTTTCGGCCCCTATCCAGCCTCGTTTCTTCCTCCTGGGCCTCGACCACGCCGCGCGTGCCGGTCGGGCGAGACGCGCGCGCGCTCCTCGGAGGCGGCCTGGCGCTCCTCGCGCTCACCTCCGCGGTCGGCTGCCAATCGTCGATCCAGGTGAAGACGGCGAGCGAGGGGGAGGCCGCGGAAGCCACGCAGGCCGAAGCGACCTCGAAGGGCCCGCAGGGCAAGGGGATCGGCGACGTCGTGCGCTCGGGTCAGCCGACGGTGACCTACCCGGGCTTCGAGGTGCTCCCCGACGGCAAGAGCGTGCTCACGGTCCAAGTGAGCGGGAACGTGGAGGTCACGGAGCAAAAGGCCGACGGCCGCCTCGTCTACTTCGTGAAGGGCGCCGCCGTCCCTTACAAGGTGAACCGCCTGCCGCTCGTCACGACCAACTTCGCGACGCAGGTCTCTCGCGTCCAGCTCGAGCAAGTCGACGGCGGCGCGAACGTGATCGTGGAGCTGCGCGAGCCCGCGACGCCCACGCACGACGTATCGAAGATCGAGGGCGGCACGCTCCTGTCGGTCATCTTCCCGAAGAGCGAGCGGTTCGGCGAGTTCGGCACGCCCATCAACCCGGCGGACGCCAAGCGGGGCAAGACCGTGGACGAGGACGACGCGGGCCAGGGCGACGGCCGGCATCGCAAGCGCCACGGCAAGAAGGACGACGAAGAGAAGGAAGACATCCTCGCGGACAAGGACAGCGACGACAAGAACGACGAGGAGGGGACGAAGCGGCGCAAGCGCCACGAGCGACAGGTGGTCCCCTTCGTCGAGCGTCACCTCACGGTGGGCTGGCACACGCTCGCGCCCGACATCGCGATCTCGCTCTTCGGCGTCGGCAAGGCGAACCCGGCCGTGTTCCTCACGTCGGGGATTCGCATCGGCATCATCGACACGCTCGAAATCGAGGCGACGCCGCACTCGTTCCGCCTCGCGCCGAACGGCGGCTATTACTTGCCGAGCGTCGGCGCGACGTGGAACTTCGTGCAGACGACCCCGTTCGACATGGGCGTGCGCGCGCGGTTCTTCATCCCCGCCGACTCGCACCCGAACACGGATCCGGGCGCGTTGCTGGTCGGTGGCGTGCCGATCATCATCCACCTCGGATCGGTCGCGAAGATCGATACGGGCGCGATGGTGAGCGCGCAGCTCACGGGACCCAAGGGCGTCGCGCCCTTCGGCATCGCGAGCGCCGGCGGCAAGGTCGGCCTGGTGGAGCTGACGCCGTCGCCCTTCTACGCGCAGCCCGGCATCCCGCTCAAGTTCGTGTTCCAGCCCGCGGAGGCGGCGTTCCTCGGCGTCGGCACGGGCCTCAGCATCTACGATTTCAAGGCGGTGGGCGAGACGACCGCCATCCCGCTGGGTCTCACCGCGGGCGTGACGACGTCGTCGAAGAAGGATCGACCGACCGCGGACTTCGGCCTGAACTTCGATTGGCCGTACTTCGTGACGCCCGGCAAGGCAGGCGACAAGGTCGGCGAGAACATCTACGAGCTCGCGGCCTGGCTGCGCTGGTACTACTACCTCTAGCCGACGCGATCGCGCGCTGCGGCGCTCCCAAACGCGCGCGCCCTCCAGGGGGTGGAGGGCGCGGCGACGACGGCGGAGGCGCGGGCCTCAGGTCCCGACGAGGTCCTTCAGCGCCTTGATCGGGGTCGCGCGGACCTTGCGGGACGCGGGCTTGCCCTTGACGAACTTCATCTCGCCCGTGAAGGGGTGCTTCTTTTCCCCATCGGGCGTCGCGGGGGTCGACTTCGCCTTGAGCTTGATGAGCCCAGGGATCGTCAGCTCGCCGGGCCCGCTCGGGCCGAGCTGCTCCTTGATGAGGTTCGTGAGGGCCTCGAAGACGGCCGTCACCTGCTTCTTGTCGAGGTGAGCGCCCTCCGAGATGGCTGCGATGAACTGCGTCTTCGTCAACTTGCTCGAACCGGCCATTCTACGTTCCCTCCACGCGGGCGAGGGGAGCTCCCTCGTGAAAAAGCGAGCCCGTGGCATAACGCCCAGGGCGGTCCGTCGCAACCCAAGAGCGCACCTTGGCCGGGTTTTTCGAGCCTCATCACCGAGGCTGCTCATCCGTCGAGCCTCGGCCGGGCGCCGCGGGGGTCGGACGGTCGGGGCGAGCCGATGCCGCGCCGCTCGGGGACGCCGATGCCGAGGCGCTCGTGGACGGTGAAGCGGCGGCGGTGGGGCCGGGCGAGGCGGCCGCGCGCGCCATCGCGGTGCGGCTGGACAGCGTGTCCTCGGCCCGGCCCACGGCTCCAGCGTGGATCGGGCGCATCTCGCCCATCGTCGCCACACCCAGCAACCCGAAGCCCACCGTGCCGACCCCACCGAGCGCGAGCCCTCCCACGAGGAGGTTGCGCGCCCTGCGGATCCGCCGACCGCGGACGCCGACCGGACAATCCTCGGTCAGCAACGTCCCGTCGGGGCGGCGGAAGAAGCGGATGCAGACCGATCCCGTCGCGCCCGAGACGAACTGCTCCGCCTCGATCCGGGTCATTCCGGACAGGTTGTAGACGTGCTTGTCGCATCGGCCGCAGAACCGGACGCGCTCGTCGCCGGTCATGGACTCCCAGGGCTCGTGGCAGGGCGTCTGGACGTCGACCGCGTGAAGGACCTCGAGGCGGCGGCGCGCGCGATCCACCTTGGCGGCGAGCTCGGCCACCTCCGACGTGAGACCCGTCTCTTCGGATCGCACCGACCCGAGGCGCGCGCGGGTGGCCGCCAGGGCCGCTCGCTTCTGTTCCAGCTCCTGCGTGAGGGCGGAGAGCTCGTCTCGGTAGGGCATCGTGGGTTCCCCTGGGCGCGCCGACGGGCGCGCACCGGAGTGGAAACGACGGAGCCGGCCTTTTCTTTCAGCGGCAAGCGTCAGGGCTGAAAGTAGCGCCCGATCTGCTCGCGGTACTCCTCCGGCACCTCGCTGCGGCTCACGCCTCCGACCTCGTCGGGCGCGACGGCCCCGAGGGCGCCGGTGCCGCGCGCGTTCGCCGTCTCGCCGACGCGCGCGGGCGCCCGCCCGAGGACGGTCCCCGGCATCGGCGCGCCGGCGCCGAGCGGGGCGCTCGCGTGGGCGCGGAGATCGTCCGCGTCGACCTTCGCGGTCGGCGGCGAAGGCCTCCGAGGTGACGGGGTGCGCGGGCTCTCGCCGCCGGGGCCCCCACTGCCGGGGCCACCGCTGCCCGGACCACCGAGCCCTCCCCCACCCGCGGGGCCGTCGGAGGGGCCCCCGCCGGGCATCGGCAGAGGCAACGGCTGGAGCGCGCGCTGCGCGTCGTCGAGCGCTCGTTGTCGGCGCGATTCGCCGCTCTCCGAGGGCGCGTTCGCGAGATCGCGCAGCGCCTGCTCGAGCGCCTCACGCCCTCGCTCGGAGTCGAGGCCGTCGGCGAGCTCGCGCAAGGCGCTCTCGTCGGGGCGCCGACGGGAGAGCTCCTTCAGCCTGTCGGCGAGACGCTTGCGCTCGTCGTCCGAGAGCCCCTCGAGCGCCTTTTCGAGGCCGCGCGCGAGCTCTCGCGCGGCCTTCGGATCGGCGCTCTGGTCGAGCTCGTCGCGCTTTCGCGCGCTGTCGGCGTCGAGCTTCGATCCGAGGGCCTGCGCGAGGGCGCGGAGCTGGTCGGTCCGGTCGGCGCGCTCGGAGAAGAGCCTCCGCTGCTCGGCGAGCATCTTGGCGACGCCGGGCGCCCCCTCTCGCTTCGCCGCGTCCTCGGCCTCACGCAAGGCCTGTCGGGCGCGCTCCCGAGCGTCGTTCTCGGCGAGGTTCGCCAAGCGCTGCATCTCTTCGTCGAACGCCGTGAGATCGTGGTCGCCGAGCGCCTCGTCGGCACCGGCGAGCTCCGCGTTCTTGCCGAGGGCGGCCATCGCCGACTCGAGCCCTTTGCGCTCGGCGCCGTCGCCGAGGCTCATTCGCTCGGCGGAGAGCGCGTCCGCGAGCCTCGCCAGATCGTCGGCCACCTCGCGTCGCTCGGCGCCCGTCTCGAGCTTGCGACGGAGCTTCTCCGCGTCGCGCGCGATCTTCGAGAGGCGCTCGCGCTGCGCGTCGTCGCGGGCCGGGAGGCTGCCGAGCCCGATCACCTTCTCGAGCCCGCGCACGTCCGCGACGCGCACGATCTCGGTGCCGGGCGCGGGCGCGACGTCGGGCGGCCGAGGCACCGGCCACCTCGCGATCACCACGAACGCAGCGAACGAAAGCGGCAGGAGCGAGTGCCACCTCACCAGGATCGGAACGCGGAGCGCGCGCTTCGGCGCGTCGAGCAACGCCGACGTCGCGCGCTCGAGGACGAGCTCGGCGACGCCGTCGGGGCCCTCACCGCGCGGGAGCACGGCCGCGGTCGTGATCAGCTCGCGGCTGCCGAGCTTCGCGTCGAAATAGAGCGCGACCTCTTCGTCGTCGAGCCGGCGACGTCGCGCGGTCGCGATCGCGACGACGCACCCGAGCGCCACCGCCCCGCCTGCTGCGGCGCGCTGCGCAGGTCGGCCCGCGAGGAGCAACCCCAGGGCGATCGCGGCTGCCGCGCCGGAGCCGATCGACGCGCCCGTCAGCGCCCGAGCGAGCGCGAGGCGCAGGCGCACCGCCCGCGCCCTCGGGGCGAAGGCCGCGTCGAAGGCGCGACGCGGGTCGGAGCGCGTTCGTGGCGCAGGCACGACCGGGATCGTAGCAGGCCTAAGGGAGCCGCAAGCGGAGCTCGACGTCGGCGACGGCCTCGACGGCGCGCGTCGCGGCCTGCTCGACGAGCCAACGGAGCTTGTCGGAGAGCGCGCGATCCTTCTGTGAGCGCGCGAGGGCGTCGGCGCTCAAGCGCAGGACGTAGCGTCGGAGCCCTCGATCGCCGCTCGTCGGGACCTCGGCCGACTCGAGCGTCGCCGCGTCGAGCGCCGAGAGCGCCGCGTCGTCGTCGAGCGCGCGCGCGAGCTCGACGATCCCCGCGAGCACCGCCTCGTCCGAGGGTCGCTCGGGCTCTGCCTTCGCCGGGGCGGCGCGGTACACGTGACCCCAGGGACGCTCGACGCCAGGCAGCCGCACGAGCAGATGCAGCGTCGCGAGCTCGGTCGCGTCGGAGCGCAGGACGGCCGCGAGGGCGTCGCGGATCTCGTCGAGCTTGCGCGGCTCCCGCAGCGCCACGAACGCGCGCGGGCCGACGACGAGCGCGAAGGAGCGCGCGTCGACGAGGCGACTGCCCACCTCCCAGTGCTCGCCGCTTCCGGCGGGGACGAGCGCGGCGTCACGCACCAGCGCCGCCACGTCCTCGCGTCCGCTCGCCGCGAGCACGTCGAGCACCGCGAGGAGCACGGCGCCCGTGGGATCGTGCGGGCCTTCCACCGCTCGCCTCAGCGCTTCAGGTAGCGCTGCTGTGCGGCGTCGGCCTCCGCGACGGCGCGCGCCTCGTACTCGGCCTCGGCCATCACCTGCGCCTGCGTGAGCTTGCGCTGCGGCGGGACGTCGTTCGACGCCTCCGCCATCGTCGCCGCCATCTTGCGCGCGTTGCCGGCCGAGAGATCCTCGAAGGGCTTGGCGAGGTCGAAGATGACCTTCGTCACGCCCGACTGCGAGAGGTTGGTGAGGGCCTCGAACCGCCTGAGCTCCATCGCGCCCGGCGAGCTCGCGAGGATCTCCGCCGCCTGCGAGAAGTTCTTGGCGCTGTCGACGTCCGCCTCGCTCTTGATGATGACGTACTTCCGGTCGCGCTCCGCGATCGCCACCTTCGCGAGCACCTCCTGCATCTGCGGAGGGAGCTGCACGTCCTGGAGGCCGATGAGCTCGACGTGGAGCCCCCACTGCGCGACCACCGTCTCGACCTGCGCGCGCACCTTGGCGGCGATCTCCTCGCGATGCGCGAGCAGCTCGTCGAGGCGCGTCTCGCCGACGACGTCGCGCAGCGCGACCTTCGCGCGATCCTTCACCGCCGCCTCGTAGTTCTCGACCGCGAGCGTCGCCTTCTCGGGGTCGATCACGCGGTAGTACACGACCGCGTCGACCATCGTCGTGACGTTGTCGCGCGTGATGACCATCTGCCGCAGCAGATCGCGGTTGCGGGTGCGCGTGTCGATGCGCCTCATCTGCTGGATGAGCGGGAGCACGATCGTGAGACCGGGCTCGGAGCGTCCGGTGAACTTGCCCAGCGAGAAGCGCAGGCCGACCTCCCACTGCTGAATCGTCCTGATGCCGGAGAGCAGGTAGAGGAGCGCGAACAACGCGAAGATCGCCAAGATGGGCATGGTCGCCGCAATCTAACGACCTTTCTGCGCGCGACAATCCACCCCGGATCGCCGCGCCAGACGGATCGTCAGCGCGGCTTCGGGCCCCGCGCCTCGCTCGCGGCGAGCGCCCGCTCCCAATCGCCCGGCGTGTTCACGTTGTGGAACGTGGCGAGCGCCGGGTCCTCGGCGGCGACGTCGCCGTCGGCGAGGAGGTCGCCGCGATCGACGAAGCGCGTCCGCGAGGTCTCGGCGAGCCGCCTCGCGCGCCGCTCCCCCGCGTCGAGCAGGCCGCGCGCGGCAGGAACGACGCGGCGCGCGTAGAGGGCGGTGAGCGGGTACGTATCTCCGTCGAGGCGCGGCACCACGGCGTCGACCTCGTCCGTCGCGAGCGCTCTCAGCCGCGCGATCACCGACGGCGCGACGAACGGCGCGTCGACCGCGCACACGAACGCCCACGCGGCGTCGTCGAGCGCCTCGAGACCCGCGACCAGGCCGACGAGCGGCCCTCCGTCGGCGATCGGATCACGCACGACGCGGACCCCGAGGCCGAAGGAGGGCAACGACAGCGACGCTTGCGCGACGACCACGACCGGCGAGCACGCGCGGATCACGCGACCCACCACGCGCTCGACGAGCGTCTCGCCGCCGATCGGTAAGAGGGCCTTCGGCGCGCCCATCCGTCGGCTCTCGCCGCCCGCGACGATCACGCCTGCGACGCGGCTCGCTCGTGCACTCTCCATCTTCGCGTCGGCGCGTCGGCGCCCCTCGCTCAGCGCTTCTTCGCCTTGAAGGCCTCGTACTTCTCCATGAGCGCGAGGTACTCCATCTTCCCGAGGACGTTCCCGCCCGATCCGGTGGGGTGGATCATGTCGCTGTTGCCCATGCCCGCCTGCACCCACGCCCACATCGATCCGGCGCCGCCCATCGCCTTGAACTGATTCCAGAACGCCCAGCCGTTCGCCTCGGCGAGCTTCTTCTGGTGCTCGACGATGATCGGCACGACGGGCTTCGAGTTCCCCTCGTCGGCCTTCTTCGAGGCCATGTCGGGGGGCCCGACCAGCATCAAGCTCGCGTCGGGGAGCGCCGCGTGCACCTGATCCATCACCTTCTTCAGGTTGCGATCGTAGTCGCCCATCGGATCTTTCGACAGCTGCCCGTTCTCGTCGAACGCCATGCGGCCGTCGGTGATCTCGTTCGTACCGAACGCCAGGACGACGAGATCCGGCTTGGCGGCGTGGAGCACCTCGGCCCAGTGCGCGTCGTCCTCCTTGTCGAGGAAGCGGGCGCGAGCGCCCGTGATGCCGAGCGCGCTCAGCGTCACGCCCGGGACGTCGCGCTCCATGCGCATGCCGAAGAGGCGCGTCGGCTTGTCGGTCGTCGTGCGCACCTCGCACTTGTGCGGGCCGTCGGGCGCCGTCACCACCTCGTAGGCGACCTTCTTCTCCGGACCGTCGGTGGAGAGACTCTTCACCTTGTTGCCGTCGAGGAGGATGTCGACGTCGCCGCCGCCCGGCTGCTTCAAGTACTCGAGCTCGAAGCGCGAGACGTTGCGGCCCCACTCCTCGCGATCGGCCGTGCCCATGCTGAACCACTCGTCCGTCTTGCGCGACGTGAACGAGACGCAGCCGAGCCCGTAGAGCCCGTCCTCGGCGAACGGCCCGATGCAGCGCGAGGTCTTCCACTGGTCGCTCGCCTTGCGCGAGACGTCGATGTGGAACCACCCGGGGAACGCGTTCGCGACGAGCGCGTAGCCGTGCCCGGCGTCCCCGAACCTCGACTGCAGGAGGCGGCGTAGCTTGCCCGTGATGAAGTCGCTCGCGACGATCGAGTCGCCGTAATAGAGGATGCGCACCTCGGCGCCGGGCTCCTTCCGCTCCGCGGCCATGAGCCGGTCGAAGAAGTGATCGAGCGCCTTGCCGGAAGGATCGTCGATGCTGAGGGGTGGCTTGCCCTCGTCCAGCGCGGCGGGGATGACGTTCTTCACGTCCGCCTGGGCGATGGGCCCGCGCGCGTCGGTGGGGCCGCGCTCGAGCTCGTCGGCGCGGTTCTGCTGATCGAACGTCTCTCCGGGCAGGCCCATCTCGCCGACGCGCTCGACGGGCGGGGGCACGGCCTTCGCCATCCGCGCGTCCTCGTCGGTGCCGTCGTCGGTGAGGCTCACGCCCTCGGTCAGCACGCGGAGACGCGTGAGCTTCGGGCTCGCGTAGGGCACGAGCACGAGGGCCGCGAGGGTCACGGCCGAGACGATCACCTTCTTCGTGACCGGCAGCTTGTCGGAGACGAGCTCGCGGTGGCCGATCGCGAGGCGACGAACCTCGTCCTCGTCGTCCTTCTGCACCGTGACGGAGAGCTCGCCGAACGCCGCCTCCCCCTCGGGGGGTTGCTCCGCCGCGCCGCGCCGCTCGCCCTTCTTCGTCCGCTTCGACGGCTCACCCACACCGCCTCGCTACCACGGACGGCCGAGCAGGGCCAACGGCCGGCCGCCCCGGGAGGCGCGCGGCGGCGCTGGCTTCGCAGAACTTCGCCCCGATCGGGCGTTCTGGTAAGCCCTCGGCCACGCGCGCGATGCTGTTCAACACCCTCGCCTTCGCCAAGTTCTTCGTCTTCGTCTTCACGGTCTCGTGGCTGCTCGCGCGCTGGCCGCGAGCGCGCTTCGGCTTCCTCGCGACGATGAGCTACGTGTTCTACGCGGGGCTCGACGTCTTCAGCGCGAAGTTCCTGGGCGGCATCCACGAGCAGGGCTTCGTCGGCGCGCTCCGCGCGAGCGCGCCGCACCTCATGTTCGTGCCGATCGTCTTCATCGGCTCGACCGTGGACTACTGGCTCGCCGTCTGGCTCGACAGGACCGACGATCCGAAGAAGCGCAAGCGCGCCCTCTTCGTCACGATCGCGATGAACACCACGGTGCTCCTGGTGTTCAAGTACTACAACTTCGTGCTCGATCAGCTGGAGGGGATCGCGCACCTCGTCCACGCGCCGTTCCCGAACCTGCACCTGCACATCCCGCTGCCGATCGGCATCTCGTTCTTCACGTTCATGTCGCTCTCGTACGTGATCGACGTCTACCGGCGGACGATCCCGGCCTCGAAGGACTACGTCCACTACATCACGTACATCTGCTTCTTCCCGCACCTCGTCGCGGGGCCGATCATCCGCGGCAAGGATCTGCTGCCGCTCTTCGCGCGGCCCGTCGCGCTCACGAGCGCCGCCGCCGGCGAGGGCTTGTTCCTCATCGCCGCGGGGCTCTTCAAGAAGGTCGTCATCTCCGACTACCTCGCCTTGAACCTCGTCGACCGCGTGGTCGCCGAGCCGACGAGCTACTCGTCGGTCGAGGTCCTGACCTCGATGTTCGGCTACGCCATCCAGGTCTACTGCGACTTCTCCGGCTACAGCGACGTGGCGATCGGAGCGGCGCTGCTCCTCGGCTACCGCTTCAAGATCAACTTCGACGCGCCCTACAAATCGTCGAACGTCGCCGAGTTCTGGCGTCGCTGGCACATCTCGCTCTCGAGCTGGCTGCGCGACTACGTGTACATCCCGCTGGGCGGCGGGCGCGTCGGCAAGGCGCGCAAGTACCTGAACCTCTGGATCACGATGGTCGTCTGCGGCATCTGGCACGGCGCCGCGTGGAGCTTCGTGATCTTCGGGGTCGTGCAGGGCTTCGCCGTGCTCGCGACGCACGCGTGGTTCGAGTCGAAGGGCAAGCGCCCCGACGAAGGCGCGGACGAGCTCACGCCGGGCCGCATCCTGGCGGTCCTCGCGACCTTCGTGTTCACGTCGCTCTCGTTCGTGCTGATCCGCGCGCCGATCGGCAAGGCGCTGCTCATGTACCGGCAGCTCTTCGCGCTGACGACGTTCACGCCGAACCTCCACCGCACGATCGTGCTCGTCATCGCCGGCGGCGTCGTCCTGCAGTGGTTCCCACGGCGGATCTTCGAGCGCGTGCGCGAAGGGTTCGTCCGCGCCCCGGCGCCCGTGCAGGCGTTGGCGCTCTTCGGCGTCGCCCTCGCGCTGCGCGAGGCGGCGAGCACCGAGGCGGTGCCGTTCGTGTACTTCCAGTTCTGAGGGCGCGAACGATCCGGCCGCGCGCTCAGCGCGCGAGCGACGCGATCTCGCGCGGCCGGTCGGGGTGCTTGGCGTCGGAGAGGAAGCCGCGCCCCGCCGCCATGAGCAGATCCATGCGCGAGAACGCGCCGTCTTCGTCGAGCTGGTAGTCGTTTCGCTCGATGCCCAGGAGCCGCACGGCCGTGACGTCCGCGTAGCCGAGGATGTGATAGCGCACGGCGCTGCCGCCGAGCGACGCCGACACGAGCGGCGCGACGAGGTTCCACGGGATCAGCATCGGCACGTTGAGCACCGTCGACTGCCCCGCCGGGAGCCATTGATCCGGGTTGTACTGCAGGTACGGCAGCCGATAGCGATCGGCCACGGTGACGGTGGCGCGCACGTTCCGCACCTTCACGTCGAAGGCGTTGTGGTTCGTCACCTTCATCATCATCGTGAGGCCCACGCCGTCGGGCGACGCGGAGCTGATGCGGGCGCCGTAGAGCTCGAGCACGGGCTCCGATACGCAACCTGTAAGCAAGAACAACCCGATGGCGATGACGACGATGCGGAGTGAAGT
>CAYYKK010000059.1:0-28963 GCA_964467935.1 uncultured Polyangiaceae bacterium | reverse complement strand
ACTCGAACGCGTCGCCCTCGCCATAGCGCTCGAGGAGCCGGCCGCCGACGCGCGCCTCGAGCACCATCGTGCCCTCGCGATCGAAGCCGCCGGGTCGAAACCTGGGGCCGCGGCGCCACCAGAGGTCGATGTCGCCCACGAACGTGTCGAACGCCGTCTCCGGGTCCACGTCGACCGTCATCGTGACCGTCGCGCTCACGCTCTTCTTCGAGGTCGGGCGCGTCATCGCAGGGACCCCTTCTTCTTCGCCTCGACGTGCGCCTTGAAGGACGACAGCTGATCCTCCCAATGGCTCGCCACGTCGTCGAGCCAGCGCTCGAGCTCGTCGAAGGGCTGCCGCCTGAGCGCATAGACGCGCACGCGCGCGTCGACGCCGTCGCCGGCCTGCTCTTCGATGAGGCCCGACTCGCGCAGCACCCGCAGGTGCCGGCTCATGGCCGGCGGCGTCATCTCGACGGCGGACGAGAGCTCGCCCGCTCGACGCGGGCGGCGCTTCAAGAGGTCGACGACGCGCCGGCGCGTGGGGTCGGCCAGGGCCGAGAGCGTGCGATCGAGGCGCGCCGACTCCACGCTCAGCCCTTGCCCCGCAGGCGCTGCACGAACCACCAATGGTGTCCGCCCACGTCGACGCATTCGTAGGTCTTGTCGGTCCAATAGTCCTCGCCGTAGTCCGACACCTTCGGCTCCATGACGATCTTCGCCCCGGCGGCGCGGGCCCGCGCGCAATGCGCGTCGACGTCGTCGACGAACATCATGAGCGCCTGCGTGCAGCCACCCGCCGAGGTCGGCGTACGCACCCAATCGCGGCCGGGCCGCTCGCCGCCGTCCTCGGACACGGCGTCGCCCACCATGACGAGACCCCCCTCGACCACGAGCTCCGAGTGCACCACCTTGCCCCCGGGGGCGTCGATCTTGAGCTTCACCTCGAAGCCGAACGCCCGGCACAAGAAGTCGATGGCCTCGTTCGCGTCGTCGTAGTGAATCGACGCAGAGATGCGCGCCCAGCCTTCGGGGGTCGTTGCCATGGTCTCCTCCTCCGCGGCGCGGAGTGCGCTCGCGGAGAGATAGTTAACGCAATCGTGAACGATATGCAAGATGCCGTCGAACGACGCTCACCCCGAGGCGTGCGTCGTCGGGGTCGCCGGTCGCGCCGCCCGCGCGCGAATGAAGAGGGCGTCTCGCTCCGATTGCGGCACGAACGTGCCCGGCCTTCCGCATCGCTCCATCGCGTCGCGGAGCGGCCGCAGATCGGCGTCGAAGAAGGCCCTGAGATCGTGCAGCGCTGCCTCGACGACGGCCGCGTCGTCGCGTGCGCTCGGTCGCTCGAGCAGCGCGCGCGAGAGCGCGGAGAGGCCCGCCATCGATTCCCCCGAGAGCCAGGTCTCGAGCGCGCTCACGAGCGCGGCGCTCAGCTGCCGAATGCCCGCGAGCCGCGAGCCCCGCACGTCGGGGCGAGGGCCGAGCTTCGACGTCCGCTCACGGTGCCCCACGATCGCGAGGAGCTCGACGAGGGTGTCGAAGGCGTGCTTGGCGCGCCTTCGCGATCGAAACACGCCGAACCAGGCGAGCTCGAGGCTCGCCCACTCGCTCGGCGCGGTGGTGAAGCAGAGCAGGGTGCGCGCCTTCGTGTGGCGCACGCCGATCGCCGGATAGAGGAAGGAGAAGGCGCCATCCACGTTGAGGCGCGGCGCGAGCTCACGAATGAGCGCGCTCTCGAGCAAGAGCGCTTGCTCCTCGGTCTCGACGGGGCGCACCTCGATGGACCGTGCCTCGCGCACGAGCCGCCTCATCTTGCGGTGCGCCTTGCGTCGCCCGGCGCGGCGATAGGACGACAGTCTCCGCCGCAGGTCCTTCGCTTTGCCGACGTAGACGACGCGGCCTTCGGCGTCCCGAAAGAGGTAGACCCCGGGGCTCCGCGGCAGGCGCGCGACGAAGTCGTCTCCGAACTTTCGATCGAAGCGACGCGACGAATCCGCCTCGCGCCGGGCGGCGGCCTCGGTGTCGGGCTCGGCGTGCGCGGGCTTCTTCACCGGGGCAGGGTAGCGAAGCGGAGCGTCGAGCGGAGGAGGAACGCGCGAGCGGGGAGCTATGGCGCGCGCAGAGGGATGGCGCGATGATCCCGGCGGCCATGAACCTCGAGGGCGCGCTCGCCATCTATGGTTACCCCGTCGTGTTTCTGGGAGCGCTCGCCGAGGGCGAGATGGTGCTCCTCGCCGCGGGCTACCTCGCGCGTCGCCACCACCTCGCGTACGGGCCGGTCGTCCTCTGCGCGGTCGCCGCGGGCGTGCTCGGCGACGAGACCCTCTTCTTCTTGGGCCGCGCCTACGGGGAGAAGCTCCTCGATCGGCTGCCGCGCGTGCTCCGCGCGCGCGCGTCGCAGGCGAAGCGAGCCGTGGGGGAGCACCCCGTTCGAGTGCTCCTCTCGATGCGCTTCGTCTACGGGATGCGCATCCTCCTGCCGCTCCTCTGCGGCATGTCGACGATCCCGGTGGGGCGCTACGTCCGCTACAACGTGGCCACCGCGATCGTCTGGGCGACGCTGATCACCGGGCTCGGGTTCGCGTTCGGCGCCGCCGCCGAGGCCCTGCTCGCCGAGGTCGAGCGCTACGAGGTGTGGTTCGTGCTCCTGCTCCCCGCGCTGGCGCTCGTGCTGCACCGCGCGTCGAAATGGCTCCGCGGTCGCATGGTCCCCGACACGAACGAGGACGATCCCTGAGCTGAACCGGCGGCGCCCTCCGTTTTCTTTCGCGGTGCCCGTCACGCTCCGCCCCGCCCGCGCGATGTCGGAGCGGAGACCATGCGCCCGAACCACCTCCGCCTCCGGGGCCTCTGCGCCGCGCTGCTCGCCCTACCGCTCGCTCTCGGCTGTCGGGGCGCGCCGCGCGCCGCCGAAGGGGCGACCGTCGCTTCGACCGTCGCCGTCCCCGCGTGGCCCACGGCGCCCGCCGCGGTGCCTCTTCTCGCCTCCGCCGAGGTCGGAGCGCCCGAGACCGAGCGCGCCGCGAGCGCGCTCCTCGCTGCCCCGCCGTCGCCCCCCGCGCGCGACGTCCGCATGCCGACCGATTGGCACGCGGACTACGCCTGGAGCGGCGCCGAGCGGCTCGCGCACGCCAAGCGAAGCAAAGGCCGCGAGGTCGAGGCGCTCTTCGACGACGCCGGCGTCGCGTTCCCTCCCCACGACGTGCTCTTTCGGATCTTCAAGAAGGAGCGCGAGCTCGAGGTGTGGGCGGGAGACGAGGACCAGCCGATGAAGCTCATCGCGACGTACGGCATCTGCGCGGCGAGCGGCATCCTCGGCCCGAAGCGCCGCGAAGGCGATCTCCAGGTGCCGGAGGGCTATTACAAGGTCGGCTATTACCACCCCACGAGCGCCTATTATCTCTCTGCCCAAATCGATTATCCGAACCTGTCGGACAAGATCCGAGGCGGGCCCGCGCCGGGGGGCGACATCCTGATCCACGGCAGCTGCGCCTCGATCGGCTGCGTCTCGATGACCGACGAGAGGATCGAGGAGATCTATCTCGTCGGCTGGTCGGCGTTCATGCAGGGGCGCCCCACGAACATCCACCTCTTCCCTTCGCGCGACATCGACGCCCTCCTGCGCGATCCTTCGCTCTCGGCGAACCACGCCTTCTGGCGCGAGATCGAGCCGGGGCTCGTCGCATTCGATCGAACCCACCGCGTGCCGAGCGTGCGGATCGACGAGCGCGGGCGCTACGTCATCACGCCGGCCACCTGAGCGACCGACGCCGGCTCGGTGGCGGGCTCGACGAGCGTCCGCGAGGCCTCGAAAGGACCCGCTCGAGCGCTCGCGGCGGCGCCTTGAAAGGGCGTCGGACGCGCGATAGCGTCGAGCTCCGATGCCGGACCAACTGCTCCTCGGGACGAAGAAGGGAACGCTGATCTTCGATCGGACTCCGCGCGGCTGGGTCCCGCGGCCGATCGCGCACGGGGGCATGTCGATCAGCTATGCCGCGCGCGATCCCCGCGACGGCACGCTCTGGGCGGCGATGGACCTCGCGCACTGGGGGCCGAAGCTCTCGCGCTCGAAGGACGACGGCGCCACCTGGGAGAACCTCACGCAGATCGCCTATCCGAAGGGCGCGCGCTTCATCGAGCAGCACCTCCCGACGCCCGGGCAGGACCTCGCGCAGCGGCCGACGACGTACAAGGAGGCGACGCTGCTCAAGGTGTGGATCCTCGCGTTCGGCGGCGCCTCGCAGCCGGGGGTGATCCACGCCGGCACGTTGCCGGGCGGGCTCTTCACGAGCCGCGACGGCGGCGAGAGCTGGGAGCTCAACCTGCCGCTGTGGAACCACGCGAGCCGCGGCGGGGACCTCTTCGCCGGCGAGGCGACGAGCCGCAACGATTGGGGCGGCACGCCCGCCGCGATGGCCTATGGAGAGTTCGTCCCGGGCATTCATTCGATCGTCGTCGATCCGCGCGATCCCGATCACCTGCTCGTCGGTGTCTCGAGCGCCGGCGTCCTCGGGACGACCGATGGCGGCAAGACCTGGCACGGACGGAACGAGGGAATGCTGAACGACTATCTCCCGAACCCCGAGGCCGAGTGGGGGCACGATCCCCATTTCGTGACGCAATCGGCGGGCGCGCCCGACTACGTGTGGCAGCAGAACCATTGCGGCGTCTTCGCGAGCGCGGACGGCGCGAGGTCGTGGCGGCGCGTGAGCCAGCGCGACGTCGCGGTCCACTTCGGCTTTCCCATCGCCGTCGACGCGAAGGACGGACGCGTGGCCTGGGTCGTCCCTGCGATCGGAGACGATCGGCGCATGGCCGTGGGCGGAGGCCTCTTCGTCGCACGCACGACCGACGGCGGCGAGAGCTGGCAGGCGTTGCGCACGGGCCTGCCGCAAGAGAACGCCTACGACGTGGTCTACCGCCACGCGCTCGACGCCGAGGGGGATCGCGTCGCGTTCGGGAGCACCACCGGCAACGTGTACGTCTCGGAGGACCGAGGCGACTCGTGGCAATGCGTCGGGCATCACCTCCCGCCCGTCCACTCCGTGCGGTTCGCCTGATCTCGGGAGCTCGACGCCATGGCGCACGTGACCTTCACCCCGCACCTCCAACGCTTCTTCCCCTCGCTCGCGGCCTGCGACGTCGAGGGCGCGACCGTACGCGCGGTCGTCGACGAGCTCGAGCGGCGCTTCCCGGGCTTCGCGTCGTACGTCGTCGACGAGGCGGGGCGCCTCCGTCGCCACGTGAACATCTTCGTCGGTGACGAGCCCATCTTCGACCGCGAGGCGCTCGGCGACGCGCTCGAGCCGAGCACGCGCGTCTTCATCGTGCAGGCGCTCTCGGGCGGCTGAGCGCAGGCGTCACGGCCCGCACTTCTCGTTCGCGCTCGAGACGATCGCGTCGAATTGGGTCCGCTCGACGTATTGCGGTGAATAGACCTGCCCGCGCGAGGCGAGCTGCGAGGTGTAGGCGCGAAGGTGATTGCGAGAGCCACACGAGAGCGAATCGTACGTCGCGAGGACCCGTGAGTCGGTCGTGTGCGCGCGCATCTCGGCGAGGTCCCGGAGATCCAGATCCTCGATGGTGGCGCCGACCTCGAGCGACGCGATCTCGGATGCTTGCCCCGACGCGACGAGGTCTAGGAAGAGCTGGCCGAGCCTCGCGTCGACGAACACGCCGACCGTGTCGTCCTTCACGGGATCGGGGAGACCGAGCGCTCCGAGCAGGTCGCGCACGCGGGTCGTGTGCGTCTCTTCCGACGAGGCGATGTTCTGGTGAATGGGGAGATGCCACGCGTCGTAGAGCGTCCGGTACACGTCGCGCGCGAGCTTCTCCTCCTCTCGAAGGACCGTGAGGTCGGTCGCGACCGCCTCCGTGACGACGTCGCTCGTCGGGCCGTCGCCTCCGGCCCCCGAGCCTCCGCCGACGCAGGCGCTCGCGGCGAGCGCGAACCCGACGCCGAGCGCGAGACGGCCGAGCTTCGTGGGTGCCATGCGAAGGGGCGATCTCATGTCGGTGGGAGCCGCGGTCGCGGCCACAGGGTTCGCTTCGCGGCGCGCAGCGACTCAATCGAGGCTCGCGCGGAGATCGAGGCGCAGGAGTCGCCCCTTCCTCGTCCCCACGACGAATGCGGGGTGTGGATCGAGGAACGCCGCGGCCGTCGGCTCGTCGCCGTCGTCGACGAAATCGACGCTCGCGGCCAGCGCACGGCGCGCGACGTCCCATTGCTCGACGACCGAGCCCCGCAAGACGATCGCCGTCCTCCGCGTGCGGTCCGCGGCGGCGATCGGGGGGCGCTCTCCCGCCTTCGTTCGAATCAGGGGGAGGCTGTCCGTGTCGCGGGCGCTTCGCAAGGCGCCGTCGGCGACGTCGTAGCCGGCCGAGGTTCGCTGCCCGTCGACGAGGCCGAACACCGCGCGCTCGTCGAAGGACATCTCGAAGCTCCCGCGAGAGAAGAGCCAGCCTCCACGAGGACGCGGGCGCCATCGGCGAACGGGAGGAGCCCGGTGATGCGCACCGGGTCCTCCTCCGGCGCGCGTGACCACAGCGGCGCGAGCGAGGTCCGTTCGGTCATCGCACGCTCCGCAGGCTCGAGCTCGCGCGGGTCCGCATCGTCATCGTCGCCGTGCGGCTCTCCGGAAGCAACGCGCTCTCCGCGTCGATCCATCGTCCCACGACGCCGGTCGAGCGACGGACGCGGCCATCGTGATAGCCTCGTCGACGAGGTGCGGCGATGGCGAGATTGATCGTGTGCGGAGGCTGCCGGAGGCACGTCCACGAGACGGAGGCGCGCTGTCCGTTCTGTGACGTCGAGGTGCGCGCGACCCCTGGCGTCGTCGTCCCGCCGCACGTGTCACGCGCCACGCAATACGCGATGGGCGTGGCGATCCTCGGCGCCGCCGCGTCGGCGTCTTGCAAGGACGGCGCGACCACCAAGTCGCCCGTCGACGACGCCGCGGCCGCGGGAGACGCCACGGCCGCGCATCAGGCCGAGGGCGACCGCGATGCCGCGGTCACCGCGACCGCCGTCGGGACGGATCGCACGACGATCGTCGCGACCTCCACCGCCGTCGCGACGGTCACGGCCACGGCCACGGGGCGTCCATCCGGAGGTCCTTTCGCGTGTGGGGGTGAGACGTGCGGGCCGTCGCAGGTCTGTCTCCATCCTTGCACGCCGTGCGGCGGTCAATCCGCGAGAATGGGGCGATGCCCGCCGCAAGCGCCGCCGCAATGCTCCACGAGCGTGCCGTCCGGCGCGAGGCTCCAGGGGCGCGACGCCTATGCGTTTTGCCCGCCGATGCCTTATGGCTGCGTCTTCCCGGACGCCTGCGCCGACGTGAGCGTCTGACCCCGTGACGAAGGGCGAGGACCGCCGCGCCCTCCTCGACGCGCCCCGCCCCGTGCGGCGCCTCGAGGTCGTGGGAGGCTCGATCGCGGCGCAGCGGGCGCCCCTCGCCGCCGACGTTCGAGACGTCGATCGTCGAGATCGCCCGATCTACGCGGTCTGGGAGATCACGCTCGCCTGCGATCTCGCCTGTCGCCATTGCGGCTCGCGCGCAGGCCGTCCCCGCCCCGACGAGCTCTCGACCGCCGAAGCGCTCGACCTGGTCGCGCAGATGCACGACCTCGGGGTCAAGGAGATCGCCCTCATCGGCGGTGAGGTCTATCTCTACGAGGGCTGGACCGAGGTCGTCCGAGAGATTCGTCGTCGCGGCATGACGAGCACGCTCGTGACGGGCGGACGGGGCATGACGCCGGAGCGCGCGCGCATGGCGAAAGAGGCCGGCGTCCAGAGCGTCGCGGTCTCGCTCGACGGCGACGAGGAGACGCACGATCGACTGCGGGGCGCGCGAGGCACCTTTCGCGCGGCGCTCGCCGCCCTCTCGAACCTGCGCGAGGCCGGCGTCCAAGTCGCCGTCAATACGCAGGTCAATCGTCTGAGCGAGGGCGAGCTCGAGATCGTCTTCGATCGCGTGCGCGAGGCCGGGTGCCACGGCTGGCAGGTGCAGCTCACCGTGCCCGCCGGACGCGCCGCCGACGAGCCCGAGGTCCTCCTGCAACCGTACGATCTGCTCGCGCTCTTCCCCCGCCTCGCGCGATTGAAGGAGCGCGCGGACGCCGCCGGCATCAAGCTCCTCTCGGGCAACAACATCGGCTATTTCGGTCCTTATGAGCACCTGCTCCGGAGCCATTGCGTCGATCGCTATGCGGGCTCGTGTCCGGCGGGGCGCGCGGGGCTCGGGATCGAGGCGAACGGCGACATCAAGGGCTGTCCTTCGCTCGGCGAGGAGTGGATCGGCGGGAACGTCCGCGTCGACCGCTTGAAGGACATCTGGGAGCGAGCGGCGGCGCTTCGCCACAACCGCGACCGCACGCGCGCCGAGCTCTGGGGGCATTGCGCCGATTGCTATTACGGCTCCGAGTGCGGCGCGGGGTGCACGTGGATGACGACCTCGCTCTTCGGGCGACCGGGCAACAACCCCTATTGCCATCATCGGGCGCTCGAGCTCGAGCGGCGCGGGCTCCGCGAGCGCGTGGAGCGGATCGCGGAGGCCCCCGGGCGCCCGTTCGATCGCGCCTCGTGGCGCCTCGTCGAGGAGGCCTCCGCGGCGGAGCGGCCCCCGATCCACCTCTTCGTCGACGGAGACGAGCAGGGCGAGCAAGTCGTCGCGCGCGCGCTCGCGGACGCTGGCCGACGTGTCGTCCCCGTCGGGAGGAGCAGCCTCGCCGCGCAGCTCTCGGAGATCGAGATCCTCCTCGCGAGCACGCCTCCGAAGGTCGACTGGTCGCGCGCCAAGCGCCTCCGTTTCCTGCAGCTCATGGGCTCCGGCACCGACGCGCTCTGGCCCGCCGAGGGGCTCGGCGCCGACGTCGTCATCGCGAACGCGCGCGGCGTGCACTTGCCCGAGATGCGCGACCACGCGCTCGCGCTCCTCTTCGCGCTCGAGCGCGACCTCCACCACTACGTCACGCGTCAAGCTGATCGCGAATGGAAGCCCGTCGTGTCGGGGACGCTTTCGGGAAAGACCGTCGCGATCCTCGGTCTCGGCGCGGTCGGAAGGAGCCTCGCGGAGGCGTGCGCCGCGCTCGGCATGCGTGTCGTCGGCGCTGTGAGGGAGCCGCGCGCCATCGCGCACGTCGAAGCGGTGTATGGTCCGGGCGAGCTGCGCGCCATGTTCGAGGCCGCCGACCACCTGGTCGTGACCGCGCCGCTCACCGGAGACACGCGAGGCCTCGTCGACGCGCGCGCGCTCTCGTGGCTCCGTCCGAGCGCCACGGTCGTGAACGTGTCGCGCGGCGCGATCGTCGACGCCACCGCCCTCGAGGCCGCGCTCCGGCAGGGTCGGCTGCGCGGCGCCGCGCTCGACGTCTTCGACGACGAGCCGCTCTCGCCGGAGAGCTCGCTCTGGTCGACCCCGAACCTGCTCGTGACGCCGCACGTGGCGGGGCTCGTCGCCGACTACGCCGCGCGCGTGGTGCGTCTGTTCCTCGAGAACCTCGGCCAGGTGGAGCAAGGGCTCCCGCCGAGGACCGAGGTGCGTCGTGATCGGCGCTATTGAGCCGACGCGCTATCGTGGCGGGGTGCTCCCGCGCCGCCCTTATTTCGGCCTCGACCTCGCCGGCACGCCCACGCCCGGGGGCGTGCGCGTTCGCGCGGTCCACCAGGGGGGGCCGGCCGAGGAAGCGGGGCTCCTCGCGGACGATCTGCTCGTGTCGGTCGACGGCGCCTCGGCCTCCGAGCCTGCCGACGTCGTGCGGGCGCTACGCCGCGCCGCGATGCCCGTGCGCATCGCATTCGAGCGCGAGGGCGAGAAGCGAGACGCGCTCCTGCGTCCGACGCCGTGGCCGCTCGAGGCCGTGAGCGAGGGGCGCGTGGTGCTCGGCGAGGTCCACGTCTCGGGAAACACGCTCCGTACGATTCTCACCGTTCCGAGCGGTTCGTCGCCCTTCGGCGTCATGGTCTTTCTCCAAGGCCTCGACGCGGGATCGTGCGAGCGACCCTTCGAGCCCGATCACCCGGAGCGCAGGCTCGTCTCGCAATGGGCCGCCGCGGGGTTCGCGACCCTGCGCGTCGACCGCTGCGGGGTCGGCGACAGCGAGGGACCACCGCCCACCGAGGCGGGGCTCGACGTCGAGATCGCGACGGCGGACGCGGCGATCGAGGCGGCCGCGTCGATCGATGGCGTCGACGCCTCCCGCGTCTTCGTCTTCGGGGTGAGCCTCGGCGGGATGATCGCGCCCCTCGCTTCGCGCCTCGCGCGCGCGCGCGGCGTCATCGTCTTCGGCACCTCGGCGGAGCGTTGGCGCCGGTGCGCCGTCGGCACGGTCGAGCGTCAGCTCTCGCTGCGCGGACATCACGGCGAGGATCTCGCGGAGCGCGTCGCGCTCTGGGCCGAGATGCACGCCGCCGTCTGTCGCGACGGCCTCTCGCCCGGCGAGGCGATGGAGCGTCGACCGCACCTCGCCGTGCTCGCGTCACGCGCGTGCCGCGGCGACACGCTCTTCGGTCGGTCGGCGGGCTTCTTCCGAGCCCTCGACGCGGCGGACCTCCGCGCCGCGTGGGGTCGCGCCGACCGCGACGTCCTCGTGCTGCGCGGCGAGCACGACGTCGTCTCTGGCGAGCGCGACGCGCTCAGTGTCGTCGAGGCCGCCGGCCCGCGCGCTCGCATGATCGAGCTCCCCGGCGTGGGTCACGATCTGAGGAAGCACGCGAGCCTCGAGCAGAGCCTCCGCGCGCCGCTCGCCGGCGCGTGGGATGGCCAGGTGGGCGAGGCGAGCGTCGCCTGGGCGCGATCGCTCACCCTCGCCGCGCGGTGATCGCGCGCGCTTGCCTTCACCGCGCGCGCAGATCGAAGCGGTCCGCGTTCATGACCTTGACCCACGCCGCCACGAAGTCGCGCACGAGCTTCTCCTTGGCGTCGTCCGCCGCGTAGACCTCGGCGTACGAGCGGAGGATCGAGCTCGAGCCGAAGACGAGATCGACCCGCGTCGCCGTCCATTTCACCGCGCCCGTCGCGCGATCTCGGATCTCGTAGAGCCCGTCCGTCCGCGGCGCCCACGCGAAGCGCATGTCGGTGAGGTTCACGAAATAGTCGTTCGTGAGCGCCCCGACGCGATCGGTGAAGACGCCGTGCTTCGTGCCGCCGTGGTTCGTGCCGAGCACGCGCATTCCGCCGACGAGCACCGTCATCTCCGGCGCGGTCAGGCGCATGAGCTGCGTGCGGTCGAGCATCAGCTCCTCCGCGCTGACGGCGTAGTCCTTCTTCAGCCAGTTGCGGTACCCGTCGTGGATCGGCTCCAGCACGGCGAACGACGCGGCGTCGGTCATGGCGTCGGTCGCGTCGCCACGACCGGGGGAGAACGGCACGGTGATCGAGACGCCCGCCGCGAGCGCCGCCTGCTCCACGCCGACGTTGCCGCCGAGGACGATCACGTCCGCCACGCTCGCGCCGGTCGCCTTGGCGATCGGCTCGAGCACGCCGAGGACGCGGGCGAGGCGCGCGGGCTCGTTGCCCTCCCAGTCCTTCTGCGGCGTGAGGCGAATGCGCGCGCCGTTCGCGCCACCGCGCTTGTCCGAGCCGCGGAACGTGCGCGCGCTGTCCCACGCCGTGGCGACGAGATCGCCCACCGAGAGGCCGCTCTTCGCGATGCGCGCCTTCACGTCGCTCACGTCGTACGTCGTGCTGCCCGCCGGCACCGGATCCTGCCAGATCAGATCCTCTTTCGGCACGTCCGGGCCTAGATAGCGCGCCTTGGGACCCATGTCCCGGTGCGTCAGCTTGAACCACGCGCGCGCGAACACCTCGGAGAAGTACGCCGGGTCCCGATGGAAGCGCTCCGAGATCGCGCGATAGGCGGGATCCTTGATCATGGCCATGTCCGCGTCCGTCATGATGGGGTTCTTGCGAATGGACGGGTCGGCGACGTCGGTCGGGCGGTCCTCCTCCGCAATGGTCACCGGCTCCCATTGCCACGCGCCCGCGGGGCTCTTGCGGAGCTCCCATTCGTGCTCGAAGAGCATCTTGAAATAGCCGTTGTCCCAGCGGGTCGGGTGCGTCGTCCAGGCGCCCTCGATGCCGCTCGACACGGTGTCGCGGCCGAAGCCGGCGCCGTTCGGGTTCTTCCAGCCGAGCCCCTGATCGGCGACGTCGGCGCCCTCCGGGTTCGCGCCGAGCGCGCTCGCGTCGCCTTGACCGTGCGCTTTGCCGACCGTGTGCCCGCCCGCGGTGAGGGCGACGGTCTCCTCGTCGTCCATGGCCATGCGCCCGAACGTCACGCGGATGTCGCGCGCGGTCGCGAGCGGATCGGGCTTGCCGCCGACGCCCTCGGGGTTGACGTAGATGAGCCCCATTTGCACTGCGGCGAGCGGATTCTCCAACGTCTCGCGATCGCCGGAGGCGTGGCGCGTCGAGCCGAGCCATTCCTTCTCGGAGCCCCAATACGTGTCTTTCTGCGGGTGCCAGATGTCCTCGCGGCCGAACCCGAACCCGAACGTGCGGAGCCCCATCGACTCGTAGGCCATCGTGCCGGCGAGCAGGATGAGATCGGCCCAGCTGATGCGCCGGCCGTACTTCTTCTTGATCGGCCAGAGGAGCCGCCTCGCCTTGTCGAGGTTCACGTTGTCGGGCCAGGAGTCGAGCGGGGCGAACCGTTGATCTCCCGTTCCGCCGCCGCCTCGCCCGTCAGCGATGCGATACGTGCCCGCGGCGTGCCACGCCATGCGGATCATCAGCGCGCCGTAATGACCCCAATCGGCGGGCCACCAGGGCTGGCTGTCCGTCATCAGCGCGACGAGGTCCTTCTTGAGCGCGGCGACGTCGAGCTTCTCGAGCTCTGCGCGGTAATCGAAGTCCTCGCCCAGCGGGTCGGTCTTCGTGTCGTGTTGGTGCAGGATGTCGAGGTGGAGCGCCTTGGGCCACCAATCGACGTTCGAGGTGCCTACGGTCGTGTGGCCGCCGTGGTGGACCGGGCACTTGCCGCTTCCGCCTCCGGGGGGATTCTTCGGATCGCTCATGGCTTGCTCCTCTGCGCGGTGGGGTCGGGGGATGGCCCTCTCCTGCGAGTCGAGCTCGACGGTCGCGCGAGCCACGCGGCGCGATCGACGGACCCGAAGGAGAGGACCGTTTCTAGATGAGAAACTTTATTAACAAGGACACTATGCAACCGGAGCGGCCTTGTCAACCCGCCCTCGCGGAGAAGCGAGAGTGCCCAGGAACGCGGCCGTGGCGCGCGTTCCTGGGTCTTGGTCACACCCACGCGAGCTTCTGGAGATCCTCCAAGAGGCCGGGCCCCGTCGGCCTCCAATCGAGCGCGCGCTTGGTCTTCTCGCTCGACGCGCGCAGATCGCGACCCGCGAAATGCCCGAGCCAGCCGAAGTAGGCGGGCGCCTCCTCGGCGGAGATCGACCTCACGGGGACCTTCAATCCCTCGCCGACGATCTGGGCGATGTCGCGCAACGCGACGCCCTCCTCGGCCACCGCCTGATAGCGGCCGAACGCGCCCGTCTTCTCGAGCGCGAGCCGATAGAGCCGCGCGACGTCGTTCACGTGGGCCGCCGGCCACGCGTTCGCGCCGTCGCCGACGTACGCGACGTACCCCTTCTCGCGCGCGAGCGAGATGAGGAGCGAGACGAGGCCCGCCTTCATCGGGTCGTGCACTTGTGGCAATCGCACGATCCCCACGCGAACGCCGCGCTCCTCGAACGCGCGCGCGGCCGCCTCCGGCGTGCGGGGGAACTCGCCGCCGCCCACGGGCTCGTCGTCCTCGGTCGCCGGTCGACCGGCGAGGGACGTCGCCATGCCCGTGCCCGACGTGACGAGCAGGAGCTTCTTCGTGCCGACGAGCACCTCGCCGAGGGCGGCGATCGCGCGGCGCTCCTGTCGTCCGTTCTCCGCGAACTTGGAGAAGTCGTGATTGAAGGCGAGGTGCAGGACGGCGTCCGCGCCGCTCGCGCCGCTCGCGAGCGTCTCCGGATGCTCCATGTCACCCCTGTGGACCGCTGCGCCGGCGGCGCGGAGCGCCTCCGCGCCCTGATCGCTGCGAGCGAGGCCGAGCACCTCGTAGCCCGCGCCGCGGAGCTCTTGGACGACTGCTTGACCGATGAACCCAGTGGCTCCCGTGACGAATACGCGCATGGTCGATTCTCCTCGAGCGAACCCTTCGCTCCGTTGACGCGCGAGAGCATGCCGCTCCGACCACCGACGTTCTTGGGCGATGTTGCCCTTCCGCGCGCGGGGACACGCCGCCAAGATCGCCCAAGCGCCGCGCCGCGCCGCCCGGTATCCTGGAGAAGATGCGCGCTCACGCGGCCGAAACAGCTCCTGTTCGCGTCTTCAAGCAGCGCCCGAGCCTGCCCGGCGTCGGGCTCCTCCGGTTGAAGCTCGGCGGCCCGCTGAGCCGGGCGATTCCCCACCGCTATGGCACGGTGGTGCACCTCGAGGGCGAGTCGGTATGGTCCGTTCGTGGGGAGCCCTATGCGACGCGCCCCGGCACCGTCGGCGTGAAGGTGCCGGGCGAGGTCTACGCCGAGCGCGAGCGGCGCGGCACATCCCGCTTCGAGGTCGTGGCCTACGAAGATGCGCTCGTCGACGAGGCGCGCGACACGCTCGAGCGGCGCGCCGGACATCCCCGCGCGCGGGGATGTCCGGCGCGATCCTTCGACGGAGTGACCGATCCGCGCGTGGCGCCGCTCCTCCGGCTCCACCGGACCATCGCCGACGACGACGCGACACGCGAGGCGCTCGACGAGGCCCTCTCACAGGCGCTCGTGGCGCTCGTCGAGCTGACGAGCCTCCCGAGCCCGCGGCCCGAGCGGCGACTCAGGTGGGGTGACGCCGTGCGACGCGCGCGCGCCTTGCTCGACGAACGCTTGACGGATGCCGTCACGCTCGACGAGCTCGCCGCGCACGCGCGACTCGACAAATTCAGGCTCTGTCGCGCCTTCCACGAGCAGGTGGGCCTCCCCCCTTACGCCTATCTGACGCATCGGCGCGTGAGCCTCGCGCAGGAGCTGCTCGGCCGAGGTCTGCCGCAGGCCGAGGTCGCCGCGCGCGTCGGGCTCTACGATCAGAGCCAGCTGCACAGGCATTTCAAGCGCATCGTCGGCGTCACCCCCGGCGCGTTCGCGCGGGCGGTGCGCTAAGCGGAGGTCCTCGGCGCGGCGATCGCGGAGAGCGCCGACATCGCGTCGCTCGTGAGCGTGAGGCTCGACGCGGCGAGGTTCTCGCGCAAGTGGCCGAGCGACGACGTGCCCGGGATGAGCAGCACGTTCGGCGCGCGGCGAAGGAGCCACGCGAGCGCGACCTGCATGGGCGTTGCGCCCAGCGCCTCGGCCACCGCGGAGAGCGCCGTCGACTGCAGCGGCGAGAAGCCCCCGAGCGGGAAGAACGGCACGTAGGCGGTGCCCTCCTCTGCGAGTCGGTCGATGAGGGCGTCGTCCGCGCGGTGCGCGAGGTTGTATTGGTTCTGCACGCACACGATCTTCGTGATCGCGCGCCCCTCCTCGATCTGCGCGCGCGTGACGTTGCTGAGCCCGACGTGGCGGACGAGCCCCTCGCGCTGCAGCTTCGCCAGCGCGGTGAGCGGCGCCTCGATCGAGCCCTCCGCTGGGCCGTGGACGTCGAACATCACGCGGAGGTTCACGACGTCGAGCGCGTCCACGCCGAGGTTCCGGAGGTTGTCGTGCACCGCCCGCGTGAGATCCTCCGCGCCGAAGGCCGGCTCCCAGGAGCCCTGGGGGCCGCGCTTGGCGCCGATCTTGGTGACGATGACGAGGTCTCGCGGGTAGGGGTGGAGGGCCTCTCGAATGATTTGGTTGGTGACGTGCGGACCGTAGAAGTCGCTGGTGTCGATGTGATCGACGCCGCTCGCCACGGCCTCGCGGAGGACGGCGACGGCGGCCGCGCGATCTTTGGGGGGACCGAACACGCCGGGCCCCGAGAGCTGCATCGCCCCGTATCCCACGCGCTTGACGGTCCTGTCTCCGAGTCGAAACGTCGCTGCATTGGTGAGGTTCGTCATGTCGTCGACCCTAGAGCCCGCGAGCATGTACGATAAGCCCATAGAATCGGCACGGGCCGTACGAAAAGGCGAACAATGGATCTCGACGGTCTGAGAGCCTTCGTTTGGGTGGCGCGCGCGGGCGGGTTTCGGGACGCCGCGCGCGCGAACGGCGCGAGCGCCTCGGCGCTGAGCGAGGCGATCCGGAGGCTCGAGGCGCAGCTCGGCGTCCTCTTGCTTCATCGGACGACCCGCTCCGTCGCGCCGACCGAGGCGGGCGCGCGGCTGCTCGCGAGGCTCGGCCCAGCGCTCTCCGAGATCGAGTCGGCGGTCGACGTCGTGACGAGCTCCCCCGATTCACCGGCGGGCACGATCCGCCTGAACGTGCCGGTCGTGGCCGCGCGCCTCGTCCTGCCGCGCATCCTCGCGCCGTTCCTCGCCGAGAACCCGGACGTGCGCGTCGAGGTCACCGCGGAGGACGCCCTCGTCGACATCCTCGCCGCGGGCTGCGACGCGGGCATTCGCTACGAGGAGTGCCTCGACAAGGACATGATCGCCGTCCCCATCGGCCCTCGCGAGCAGCGCTTCGCGCTCGGCGCGTCACCGGCGTACCTCGCGCGGCGCGGCCGGCCCACGCACCCGAGGAAGCTGCTCGAGCACGCCTGTCTGCGCGCGCGGTTCGGGAGCGGCGCGCTCACCCTCTGGGAGCTCGAGCGCGACGGCGAGGTGATCAAGATCGACGCGAACGGTCCGCTCGTCGGCAACATCGGCGGCGCGATCGATCTGCTCGTCGAGGCCGCCGTCGCCGGGACCGGCATCGTCTACCTCTTCGAGGACTGGCTCCGCCCGTACTTCGAGCGAGGCGAGCTCAAGCCCGTCCTCGAGCGCTGGTGGCCGCGGTTCTCGGGGCCCTACCTCTACTACCCCGGTCGGCGCCACCTGCCCGCCGCGTTCCGCGCGTTCGTCGATTTCGTCCGCGCGGATCAGCGTCGCTTCGCGAAGGGCGGGGGCCGCGTCGCGATCAAGAGTCGGTCGTGAGGCCCTGCGCGGCGCGGATGGCTTGGTACTCGCCGATCCACGAGGCCTGGTACTCGCGCACGACCTTCTGGTTCTGCACGTTCGTCTCGTTCTTCTCGACCCGGCCGAGCTCTTCCATCTGCCGGCGGACCTCGTCCAGCTTGTCGAGCATGGTGCCGAGCGACTCGAGGCTCACCGTCGTGCGGTCCTTGCCCGCGAACTCGTCGCGATACTGCTGGAACACGTCGTTCGCTGCGCCGCCGAGCGCGCTCATGATGTCCACCAGCTTGTTGCTGCTGCGCACCTTGCGGATCTCGCCGAGCTCGGTCTCGTAGGCCTTGATGCGCCCGTCGACGATCCCGATGTTGTTCGCGTTCGACTCGCTGTCGAGGCCGCGCGACTTGAGCTCGAACATCCCGGCCTTGTAGCGCTTCAGGTTCTCCATCACGCGGACCAGCATCGCGGGCCGGCGCGTGAGGCGGGAGTGCCCGGCGAAGTGGTTCGCGTAGACGGTGAACTGCTGGTTCGCGAGGAACGCGTACCGGTCGGCCTGCTCCTCGGGCGTGCCGCTCTTCTGGGCGGTCGCGATCTCGCGCTCCTCGAGCTGGTAGCGCTCGATGTTCTGCTGCACGAGCACGATGTCGTTCGCCATCTGCTCCGGCAGCTTCTTGCCGCCGACGGCCGTCATGCGCTTCTTGATCTGGCGCAGCTCCTCGGTGAGCTCCTTCAGCACGCCGAGGTCGCGGGTGTCGCGCGCCTGTCCGGCGAAATGGCGGAAGTAGCGATCGAACGCGAAATTCGCGGCGGCGCCCTCCACGGCGAACTTCTCGAACGAGTCGCCCATGTCCCTCGCGGCGTGGATGAGGCCGAGCTCGCGCTCGAAGATCGCGCGCTGATCCTCGAGCCGCTTGTGGAGCGCGGCGGCGCCCTCTCCGGCGGTCAGGGCGCCGAGGCCGTCGAGCTCGGTCGTCGCGCTCTTCACCTTGGCGATGAGCGTCGCGAGCTTGTCGGGGTCGCACGCCTGGCGGTCTTTGCCGGCGAAGTCGTTTTGGTAGATCTCGAGCGCGTCGGCGAGCTGCTTCTCGATCCCTTCGAGGGTGGTGTCGGCCATGGTTCGGGAGGCTTACCGCTTCCTTCGCCCGGCGCCCACTCCCCACCGCGCCTCCCCGCGAAAAACCCGGTCACCGCCGCCCGTCGCCCTCCGCGCCTGCGACCGCTCGGGCGCGGGTCGTGACGAGGGACGCGCCGATCGACGCGCCCAGGATCGAGGCGACGACGCCGAGCGAGAGGAGCGCCGGCACGACGACGTGATCGACGAGCGCCATCTTCAGGCCCACGAAGACGAGGACCCCCGCGAGGCCGACCTTCAGGTACCGGAAGCGATCGACCATGCCGGACAGCAGGAAGAACAGAGAGCGGAGGCCGAGGATCGCGAAGATGTTCGAGGTGAAGACGATGAACGGGTCCTGCGTCACCGCGAAGATGGCGGGGATCGAGTCGAGGGCGAAGATCACGTCGCTGAGCTCGACCAGCACCAGCGCGACGAAGAGCGGCGTCGCCAGCCGTCGACCGCCCTCCACGAGGAAGAACCGGTCGCCGGCGAACCGCGGCGTCGACGGGACGACGCGCCGAACGAGCGCGAGGAGCCTGCCACCGCCCTCGTCCTTCGCGTTGCGCGTCAGGTAGAGCTTGACCCCGGTCACGACCAGGAAAGCGCCGAACGGGTAGACGAGCCAATGGAAGCGCTCGAGCAGCGCGACGCCGCCGAAGATCATCGCCGCTCGCAGCGCGAGCGCGCTCAGGATCCCGAAGAAGAGGATCTTGTGTTGGTGCGCCGGCGCGATCGACAACGACGAGAAGATCACGACGAAGACGAAGACGTTGTCGACGCTGAGCGTCTTCTCGATGAAGTAGCCCGTCAGGAACTGCGTGGCGTGCTCGGGGCCCGCGAGCACGTGGAGACCGAGCGAGAAGGCGAGCGCGAGGCTCACCCACACGGCGCTCCAGATCCCCGCCTCGCGCAGCCCGACGACGCGCGCGGTCCTGTGAAAGACGCCGAGGTCGAGCGCCAGCATCGCCAGCACGAACACGATGAAGCCGACCCAGGCGAAGGGGCCTCCGAGGCCATGTGGGATCGTCGTCGTCATCTCGCAACTCCTCCGCGCCCCCGCGGCGCCTGCTCAACCTGAGGGCTGGTGGACGTGTCGACCAGGATCAAATCCGCGCGTCAAAACGTAGAGAAATGTTACATGTTGGCGTGCGCTGGCTGAACTACCACCACCTCCACTACTTCTGGCTCGTCGTCCGAGAGGGGGGCGTCGCTCGCGCGGCGAAGCGGCTCCGGGTGAGCCACCCGACGGTCAGCGCCCAGATCAAGACGCTCGAGCGCGAGCTCGGCGAGCAGCTCCTCGTGAAGAAGGGTCGCTCGCTCGCGATGACCGACGCGGGACGCGTCGCGTACGGCTTCGCCGAGCAGATCTTCGCGCTCGGCGGCGACCTCGTCTCGTCGCTCGAGGGGCGCCCCACCGGTCGGCCGCAGCCCCTGTCGGTCGGCGTGGCGGAGGCGTTGCCCAAGCAGATATCGAAGCTCCTGCTCGAGCCCGCGATGACGCCGTCGCGCGAGCGGCCCGAGGTGCGCCTCGTGGTGCACGAGGGCACGCCCGAGCGGCTCCTCGCGCTCCTCGCGCTCCACGAGCTCGACGTCCTGCTCACCGACGCGCCCGTCGGCGCGGCGTCCTCGGTCCGCGCGCACAGCCACTTGCTCGGCGAGTCCGACGTGACCTTCTTCGCCGCGCACGATCTCGCGACGCGGCTCCGCCCGCGCTTCCCGCGATCGCTCGACGGCGCGCCGATGCTCATGCCGACCGACTCGACCATGCTGCGGCGCGACCTCGACGCCTGGTTCGGCGCGCTCGGCGTCGCGCCGCGCGTCGTCGCCGAGATCGAGGACTCGGCGCTGCTCGCCTCGTTCGGCGAGGACGCGCGCGGGGTGTTCGTCGCGCCCTCCGTCGTCGCCAAGGAGGTGCGGGAGAAGCATCGCGTCGAGCGCGTCGGCGCCACGTCCGAGGTCAGGGAGCGCTTCTACGCGATCACCACCGAGCGTCGACTCAAGCACCCCGTCGTGCTCGCGATGCGGGACGCGGCGCGAGGGCGGCTCGGGCCTTGAGCTCGGTCAGCGCTTCTTCGGTGCGGCCCGCGCCTTCGGCTCGATCTTCGCGGCCATCGTGAGCGTGTGGACGAGCAGATCGGCGAAGAGCTCGACGAGCGTCGACTTCGGCAGGTCGCGGCGCTCGACCCACTCGAGCGAGGCGGCCTCGACCGCGCCGATCCAGCTCCGCAGCGCGACACGATAGATCGGCGGGGGTGTCACGAGGCCGAGCCCCTCCTCGAGGATCCTCGCCGCGATGGCCGAGCGGGTGCCCTCGACGATCTCGAGGACCTCCGGATCGGCACCGACGCCGCTGCGCATCAGCGCGACGTAGGCGCCGGCGTGGGCCTCGACGAACGTGAGGTAGGCGTCGAGACCCGACGAGACGCGCTGCTCGGGCGGCAGGCTCGAGCTCGGCGCGACGTGGGCGACGAGGTCTCCTGCCGCTTGGCGCACCGTCGCCACGTAGAAGCCGCGCTTGCTGCCGAAGTAGTGGTAGAGGAGGCCCTTCGACATGCCCGCCTCGGCCGCGATGTCGTCGATGGAGATCTCCTCGTAGGAGCGCCGCCCGAAGAGCTCGAGGCCGAGCTCGAGCAGGCGCGCCCTCCGCTCGTCGACGTCGAGTCGGACCCGCGCTCCGCCGGGGAGCGTCGCCGCTGTCCGCCTCGCGGAGGCACCCTTCACGCGTCGCGTCCGCGCCATCCCGTCACGCGGGGAGGCTCGCCTCGATCGCCGCGACGAGCTCTCGGTCGTTCGGCTTGGTCTGCGGTCGGAAGCGCTGCACGCGCTTGCCGTCCGCGGAGATCAGGAACTTCTCGAAGTTCCACTCGATGTCTCCGGCCTTCCCCGAAGCGTCAGCGGTCTCGACGAGCTCGGCGTAGATGGGGTGGCGCGCGCTGCCGTTGACGTCGATCTTCTCGAAGAGCGGGAACGTGACGCCGTACTTGGTGCTGCAGAACGTGGCGATCTCGTCCGCGGTGCCTGGCTCTTGTCCCGCAAATTGATTGCAAGGGAAACCGATGACCGAAAAGCCCCTCGAGGCGTACTTCTCGTGCAGCTCCTCGAGGCCCGTGTATTGCGGCGTGAGCCCGCACTTCGAGGCGACGTTGACGACGAGGAGCGCCTTGCCGGCGTAGGCGCCGAGGCTCGAGGGCTCGCCGGCGAGGGTCTTCACGGGGTGGTCGTAGAGCATCCGGATCTCTTCGCCGGACGGCCGCCGAAAAGCAACGCCCGGCCTCTTGCCTCGTCGCGCGATGGACGCTAGCTATTGAATCAGGTTCAATAGAGAGCGAGGTGCCCATGGAACGCAGCGTCGATGCGCCGAAGGTCCGACGAGGTGACGAGCGTGCCCGCGAGGAGCGGCCGATCACCGTCCGCAAGATGGGCTTCTCCTTCGCCGACGTGCCGAAGCACTGGTTCTCCGGCTCTCCGGTCGCGACGCACCTCGTGAACGGGCTGAACCTCGTGTTCCCCGAGGGCGAGCGGTTCTTCATCCGCAGCGTGAAGCACTACCT
Source organism: uncultured Polyangiaceae bacterium (assembly GCA_964467935.1). Taxonomy (GTDB): domain Bacteria; phylum Myxococcota_A; class Polyangia; order Polyangiales; family Polyangiaceae; genus CAYYKK01. The sequence goes on along the minus strand of CAYYKK010000059.1, from coordinate 7,306 downwards.
CGATCGCATCGACGATCCGGCGCTGGAGAAGCGCGTGCGCGCCTTCTTCGGGCAAGAGGGGCGTCACGGCCACGAGCACGAGGCCTCGTTCGCCATGCTCGAGGCGCAGGGCTACGAGATCCGGAGGTTCCTCGAGGAGTACGAGCGGATCGCTTATCGGATGATCGAGCCTCGCGTTCCGCCGAGCCTCCGGCTCTCGGTCACGGTGGCGCTCGAGCACTTCACGGCGAGCCTCGCCGAGCGCGCGCTCACCGACGATCTGCTCGACGAGGCGGCGCCGGCGATGCGTGATCTCCTGAGGTGGCACGCGGCGGAGGAGATCGAGCACAAGTCGGTCGCCTTCGACGTGTTCGAGGCGGTCGACGGGCGCTACTGGGTCCGCATCGCCGGGCTCGGTCTCGCGACGGTGGCGCTCTTGGGATTCTGGGCGCGGGCGACGCGGATGCTCCTCGATCAGGAGCCGGATCTCTCGCGCGAGGAGATCGCGGCGCAGCGGCGCGCGGCGCAGGATCGCGGGCAGGACCGCGAGGTGCTGTTCCGCGCGTTCGTGGCGTACCTCCGCCCCGACTTTCACCCGGACGACCACGACAACTACGACCTCGCGCAGCGCTACCTCGCGAGCGTCGGTCGCGCCGAGGGCTGAGCGCGAGCGCCCTCCCGCGCGCGCCGCTGTCGCTTGCTCGCACCCTCCCTTCGACATAGGGTGCAGGACCGCCGTGCCGAGGACGCCCTCCAATCGGACCCAACCACCAGCCGACGTGCCCGCGCCGCGGCCGACGCGCAGGAACATGCCGGAGGTGCGCGAGCCCCCGTCGGCGCGCGATCCGGCGTCGCCCCCGGTCGAGGTCACGCTGCCGTTGAAGAAGCGCGGCTCGTCGCGGCCGCCGGAGGGAGCGCGGCCGAGACGCGTGTTCGTCCCTTCGCAGAACGACGAAGTCGAAGCGTCGGCGTCGGTCGAGACGCCCTTCGAGGATCAGCCGACGCTCCCGAGCGCGCGCGCGCCGGAGCCGCGCGCGACGTCGCCTGGGAGGAGCACGCTCGTCACGAAGGCGACCGTCCCGTCGTTCTCGCGCGTCGGGCCGGCGCGACCGCCGGGCACCGTCGCGCCCGCGCCACGCGACGCGAGGCGTGAGCCTTCGAGCCCGCCGCCTTCGCTCGTCGACACGCCCGTGCTCGAGGTCCGTCACTCGGCGCGGCGGTCGACCCGAGGGCCCGCGCTCGATCGACTCGTGGGGCTCTTGCCGGGGCGTCGGCTCGCGGGGCGGTATCGCATCGGGGAGCGGGTGGGCCGGGGCGCGATGGGCGTGATCTTCGCGGCGGACGACGAGTCCCCCGCGCCTTTCGCCCCGCGCCTCGCGGTGAAGCTCCTCGACCCCGAGATCGCGATGGACCCGCCGGCGCTCGATCGCTTCCGCATCGAGGCGCTCGCGCCGCGCGATATCGGCAGCGAGCACGTGGTGCGCGTGTTCGAGGCGGACGTCTGCCGAGAGACGCTGCGCGCGCTCGCGGAGGCGGACCCCTCGTCGGGTGCGTCGCTCGCGCGATCGGAGGGGGCGCCGTACATCGCGATGGAGCTGCTCGACGGCGTCGACCTGCGCGAGCACCTGCGTCAGAAGGGGCCGCTGCCGGGCCGCGAGCTGCTCTCGATCGTGCAGCAGATATCTCCCACGCTCGATCGCGCGCACGCCCTCGGGATCGTCCATCGCGATCTGAAGCCCGCGAACCTCTTCCTCACGCGACGACCCGACGGCGGGCAGCTCGTGAAGATCCTCGACTTCGGAGCGCGTCGCGCCGAACAGGCGACGTCGTCGCGCGAGGCCGAGGCCGGGGTCGCGAGCCCCTTCGAGACCGGCTTCTTCGGTACGCCGTGGTACATGGCGCCCGAGCAGATCGACGGCGACGGCGCAGGCCCGGCCTCGGATCGATGGGCGCTCGCGCTCGTCGTCTTCCGTCTCCTCACGGGCGAGAGCTATTGGCCTCCGGGCCCGACGGCGGATCTGCTCGCCGAGATCGTGACGGGGCCCAAGGTGCCGCCGTCGCGGGTCATCCGCGATCGTGGCGTGCTGCCGTTCGCTTCGATCGGCGAGGCGTTCGACGATTGGTTCTTCCGCGCGTGCAGCGTCGCGCCGACGGCGAGGTTCGCGTCCGCGGTCGAGCAAGAGTCGGCGCTCGCGCGCGCGCTGAGCGTCGACGCGCGTCGCTGAGCCCACGCGCGGCGCGAGGCGACCTAGCGTGAGGGTTCGTGGTCCTCCTGGAACCACCTCGCGCCCGGTGCTAGTGGGGCGCCATGACCTTCCACGCAGCCGTCTGGCTCGATCACCAAGAAGCGAAGATCTTCCACGTCACCGCCGAGGGCTTCGACGAGACCCACGTCAAGGCTCCGCACCATCACATCCAGCACGACCGCAAGACCCAAGGGCGCGGCGGCAGCGAGGATCGCGAGGCGAAGGCGTACTACGAGAAGATCGCCAAGCTCGTCGCCGATGCCGAGGAGATCCTCGTCGCCGGGCCGGGCACCGCGAAGCTCGAGCTCATCAAGCACGTGCACAAGCACGAGGCGGGGCTCGAGAAGAAGATCGTCGGCGTCGAGACCGTCGATCACCCGAGCGACGGTCAGTTCGTCGCGTACGTGCGGAAGTACTTCCTGGCGAAGGACGCGCTGCTCGGCACGGCGCCCCCGAGCGCGGGCTGACGCTCGGCCGCGCCTACGCGACCGCGTCCGCGCCGGAGGGCTCGCGGACTTCGAACTCGAACGGCAGCGGCTGCGCCGTGTCTTGGCCAATCAGGAGCAGCAAGAGGTCGGTCGAGGTGACGAGCCCCACGAGGCGACCCGAAGGCGCCAGCACCGGGACCGCGTCGATCTTGCGCTCGGTCATCGCGCGCGCGAGGTCGGCGACGGTCGTGTCCGGCGCGCAGGTGAGGGGCGCCGGCGTCATCGCCGCGCCCACGGGCGAGCGCGGTACGACGACGTTGCCCTCGGCGTCGGTCGACGCGAAGAGCAGGACGTCGCGGTCGGAGAGGATCCCGACGAGCCGCCCGGCGTGCACGACCGGCAGGTGCCGGATCCGTCGGCGCTGCATGATGCGGTGAGCGACGTCGAGCGTCAGCTCGGCCGGCACGACGATCACCTCACGGGTCATGGTGCGGGATGCTTGCATGGCGCGCGTTCTCCGGGGGCCGAGCAAGCATCGGCCGTGCCCTCGCACGTGGCGCGACGTCGAGGCGGAGTGCCGCGCTCCGGGCCGCGCAAGTCGTGCGCGACCGCGCCGAGTCTGCGCGGATCAGAAGCGGGCCACCGCGCCCAGCGTGGCGCCGAGCATCGGTCGTCCGACGCTGCCGACGCGCTCGGTCCCCATGTCGACGACGATGCGCGGCGCCGCGAACCCGATGAAGCCCTCGAGCTCGAGCGCGAAGTGTCGACCGAGGCCGACGCCTGCGCCGGCGCCGATGGTCGAGAGGAACGAGGTCGCGCCGCCGCTGCGCGCACGCGTCGCGTCGGCGAGCTCGCCGCTCGCGCCGACGTGCAGCACGCCGATGCCCGCCGTGACGAGACCGTAGACGGGGCCGCGCGTCGGAGGAGCGAACGTCAGCTCCGCGAGCGCGACCTCCTGGTGGAGGATCGCCGTGCCGAGCGCGCCGTTCAGGCCGGCGCCGGCGCTCGGGCCGATGAACGTGATCCGTCCGCCGACGCCGATCGACGAGCCGAAGCCGACGCGAAACGCCGGCGCCACCGCTGGCGCGACGTGGTCGACGTTGAAGAGGCCGGCGACGCCGACGCCGACGCGAAAGCCTGCGTGGGCGCTCGTGCCGCGCTCGGGTGCGGGGGCGCCCGACCTCGGCGCGGCGAAGCGCTCGACCTCTTCGGGCACCGGCTTCGCCGCCTCCGCGACGCGAGGCGAGTCGCCCAGCTCGAGGAGGCTCGCGCGCAAGAGCTCCACGGCGCGGATCGCGAGGAGCGCCGGCGTGTCGCCGGAGCCCTTCGTCTCGACGGGGCGGATCGAGAGCTTCTTCGTCACCCGATCGCTCACCCACACGTCGGCGACGGTCGAGCCCGGGCGGCTGTCGATCGCGATGGCGGCCACGGCGCCCGCGTCGGCGAGGGCCTTCTCGAGCTGCGTGCGCGTGACGTCGCCCTCCTCGGTCGAGACGACGACGACGAAGCCCGCGGCGCGCAGCTCGGCCTGCGCCCGCAGCGTGGTCTCCTTCGCCGTCGCCGACGGATCCCGCGGCTCGAGGAGCACGATGGTCGCGGGTGAGCCCTCGGCGCGCCGCTCGCCAGCGCCGAGCACAACGAGGAGAGCCATGGCGGCCAGCGCCGTTCGTCGCACGCGCCTACACTACAGGTCCGTGAGCCCTCGCGCTGCATCGGCGTACGGTCCGCGCGGGTAGCTCTTCAAGTATTGCTCCGCGAGCGGGCGGGCCGCCGCGTCTCCCTTGGTCCGCTTGACGAGCAGCATGCGGTGACCGAGCGCCTCTGCCGAGAACGTGCTGCCCTCGGCCATCGCGGTCTCGTAGAGGCGCAGCGCTCCGTCGACGTTGCCGCCGTCCTCGGCCATGCGACCGAGGAGGAACGCGGCCGTGCTCGCGGCCTTGGTGCCCGCGTAGCGAGCCCGCACCGACTTCAACGCCTGCGACGCGAGCCCGCTGCGACCGCCGTATCGCGCGGCGTCGGCCAGCGCCATGAGATCGCCGAGCGGTGCCGTCCCCAGCACCGTGTCGACCCCGCGCGCGTCCGCGTCGGCGAGCACGCCCGAGAAGTCGCCCGCGGCGACGCGCTCGGCCCAACCTCGCCGTGGCGTGTCCTCTCTCGCGGCCGGGAGCTTCGAGGCGCTCGACGCGGCGTCGGCCGCGGCCGACGGAGCGCCCTCGCGCGGCGTGTCCGCGCTCGGGGAGGAGGCGTGCTCCTCTGCGACCGCGCTGCTGCTCGGACCGAGGGCCGTTCGCGGGTCGAGCGCGCTCGTCGCCGCGCTCGACAGGTGAAGACCCTTGGTCGGGCTCACCTCGATCGTCTGGCCGGCGTGCATCGCGACGCCGCTCTCGGCCTCGGGGCCGCTCACCACGACCGATCCCTCTTCGAGATCGAGCCGCATCGCCTGCGTCGCAGGATCCCAGCCGAGATCGAAGCGCGTCCCCGTGACCTTCACCGAGTAAGGCCCCGCGTCGAAGACGTAGTCCGCGCCGCCGTCGCGCTTCGCGACGTGCACCAACGCGTGGCCCCGCTCGAGCGAGAAGCTCGCGCCGCGCGGGCGCCTGTCGATGACGCGCCCTGCGGAGCTCGACGCGAGCGTGATGAGGCTCCCGTCGCTGAACCGGACCGTCGCGCTCCCGAGGGGAGCCGTCTGCACGTACCCGCCGCTCGCCACCGGAGCTCCTTCGACGACGAACTCCACCGAGCTCTTCGACCGCGTCGCGACGAAGAGGACCGCGGCGACGAGGATCGCGGCCGCCGCGAGCAACGAGATCGCTCGACCGAAGCGGATCGAAGGCGCCCTCCGAGCTCCGCTCGATGCGTGGCGCGCGTCCTCGTCGCGGAGCCGCGCGACGGTCGAGACGAAGCGAGCGCGCCCGGCGTCCTCCGGCGTGTCGGCCACCTCCGCGTCGGCGCGCTGGCGCGCGAGCTTGCCGAGCGCCGACGCGATCTCGCGATCGCTCTTCACGACGCGCCCCCTTCCGGGTCCACGTACTCGGCGAGCGCGGGGTCGCGCCTTGCGTGGAAGACGACGCGCTCGGTGGCGCGCGCGAGCTTTCGCTTCGCGGTGGCGAGCGAGCAGTCGAGGGCCGCGGCGATCTCGGTGAGCTCGAGCCCCTGCGCGTGGCGGAGCAGGAAGGTGAGCCTGGCGTCGGCGTCGAGGCGATCGAGCACCGCGTACAAGCTGCGCAGCGCGATCCGCGCTCGATGGTCTTGGCTCGGCGCCGGCTCGTCCGGCAGGTCGCCGCCCGACGTGAGCGAGATCCACCGCCAGAGTCGACGTCTCCGGAGCTCGGAGCGCGCAGTGCGAACGGTGATCCCGACGACGAAGCTCGAGAGCGCGGACGGGTCGCGGAGATCCGCGGCGCGACGGAACAGGGTGATGAACACGTCTTGGAGCAGGTCGTCGACGTCGGCTCCTGGGCCGAGCGTCTGCAAGAGGAGGCTCCGCGCGAGCGGAGCGAAGCGATCCCACGCCGCGGCCGCGGCCGCCGGGTGCCCCTCGGCGAGCGCCCCCGCGAGGCCGGCGTCGTCACCGAAGGCGACGGGGAGCGTCCGTACGACGCTCTCCCGCCGACCCTCGTGGCTGGCTCTGTCGAGGGATCGCTTCACCACGGAGCAGTGTCTCCGCGGGCCTGCGGGGTCTCAAGTTTTTCAGCCGGGAGCGTCGGCGCGGCGAGTGCGAGCGGACCCCACCTGACGAGCGCTCACTGGTAGACGAACACGCCCTTGAGGTCCTCGGTCGACGAGAGCGGCGTCGTGTTCTTCAGCGACGTGGCCCGGAACTGGTAGAGCATGCCGCTCACGAGGGGAGGGCCCCCGTAGCTGACCGTCGCGGGCTTGTTCCCGCCCTGATCGAAGGGCCCGGTGGTCTCCCACACCTGCGAGCCGAAGGTGTCGAACACCTGCACGTGGTAGCCGGTGTTGCTCGTGTCGTGCTGCCAGGTGAAGGCGACGTTGCCGCTCACGGTGTCGATGCCGCTCGCGCCGGGGGACACGACGGCCAAGGCGCCGGTGACCTTGAAGCCTTGCGAGATCGCCTGATCGGCGCCCGCGACGTCGATGTGCACGATCGCGGTCCCTCCGATGGACGTGTCGGGATCGCGCACGAGCCCGTCGTTCTCGAACGCGGCGAGCACCACGTACTTGCCGTCGGGGACGCCCGCGATCGAGAAGGCGCCCGTGACGTTGCCCGCGCGCAATCCGGGGGGGGCCTCGCCTCGGGCGAGGTTCGTGTCGAACGTGTCCTCGAGGACCAGGATCACGCTCGTCGCGGTGCCTCCCATCGGGTTGACGATCTGCACCGATCCGCTGACCTTCGCCGTGGGCTTGGTGTTGGCGAGGATCTTCACGTCCTTGGTCTCGGCTCCCGCGGTGATGGTCGCCGTCGCCGGATCGTAGTTCGTCCCCTGCTTGTAGCCGGCGAGCGACACCGTTCCCGCAGGCACGTTGAAGACGACGAAGTTGCCCGCGCGATCGGAGATCCCCGTGTGCCCAGCCGCGTCGACCAACGTGCCCCCGGGGAGGTCGGCGACGACCTGCCCGGAGACGGTGCCGAGCCCCGCGGTGCTCGCGAGCGCGAAGAGCGCGATGTCGCTGTTCGGCTTCTGGAGCACG
>CAYYKK010000058.1:8187-29017 GCA_964467935.1 uncultured Polyangiaceae bacterium | reverse complement strand
GGCGTGCTCGAGCATCTCCACGTTCGCCCCGGCGTGTCGACGACACTCGGAGGACAGGAGCTCGAGCCGGCCGAGCGCCGCGCCCTCCGCGCCGCACGCGATCGCTCGCGCCGCGCGCGCCGCGGCCGACGCGAAGTCGTTGCCTTCGAGCGCGAGCTCGGCGCTGCGCTCGAACCAGGCCATCGCTGCGCGCGGCTGCCCGCCGCGCGAGAAGTGCTCGGCGATCGCGACCGCCTCGCGGGGGCGTCGCTCCGCCAGCCAACGGCCCGCGAGATCGTGGCCGAGGGACCGATCCTCGTCGGTGAGCGTCGCGTAGGCCGCGTCGCGGACCATCGCGTTCCGAAACGCGTACTCGAGCTCGCCCTCCAGCGTCACGACGCCCCGGAGCACCAGGATTTCACTTCGCACGAGCGCCTCGAGCGCTTCGTCGAGCGAGACGTCGAGGCCGCCACAGAGCGCGCCGATCCCGCTCCGCCACGAGAGCCGACCGAACACGCTCGCTGCGCGGAGCGCCCGTCGCGCCTCGGGCGGGAGGGCGTCGAGCCGGGCCTCGACCATGGACAAGATCGTCGCCGGGAGCGCGTCGCCCCTGCCTTGCGACACCGCGCGCACGATCTCCTCGACGAAGAACGGATTGCCCTCCGCGCGCTCGACGATGCGCCTCGAGAGGTCGGGGGAGGCGTCGCCCAGCGCGGCGCGCACCATCGCGGCGCTCGCCTCCTCCGAGAGCGGACCGAGCGAGAGTCGCGTGAGCGCGCGCCCTGCCCAGAGCGTCGGCCACCGCGCGTCGAGGTCGGGGCCCGCGAACGCCACGACGAACAGGGGACGCGCCGCGAGGTTGCGCAGCTCCGCGTCGAAGAACGTCACGCTCGGCAGGTCGGCCGCGTCGACGTCGTCGAGCACGACGACCACGGGCCGCGTGCGCGAGGTGGCCTCGAGGAACGCGTGCCACGCGCGCCACATCTGATCGCCCATGCGGATCGGGTCTGCGCGGGCGGCGCGGAGGAGCGGGCTCTCGTCGTCGGGGAAGGGGGCGCCGAGGAGCTCACCGAGCAGCTCGGCGACCTGGTCCGCTACGGCGATCGCCTCGCCCTGCGGGCTGATCGCCGCGTGCGCGTGCCGCCGGATCTTCTCGTGTCGGGACGCGAGCGGCTCGTTCTCCCGAAGATGAAACGCCGACCGGAGCGCCTGCGAGACGAGGCCGAAGGGCTCGCCGTGGCGGGCGGGATCGCCGCGCGCCGAGAGGAAGAGCGCGTCGGGCGTCTTGGACGCGAGCGAGCGAGAGAGCTCGGCGCGCAGCCTGGACTTCCCGATGCCCCGGGCGCCCGTGACGAGCACGGCGCGCGCCGCGCCGCGATCGATGACGTCGTCGTAGGCGGCCTCGAGCGTCGAGAGCTCGCGCTCGCGCCCGACGCACGCTTGGTGGCGCCCGAGCAGCGTCCGCTCCGCGGCGGCGTTGCGCTCGCCCACGAGGAACATCGCCGCGCCTCGCGCGTCGAGCGCGAACGCTGCGCCCACGAGGTCGGCCGTCACGGCGTCGATGGGGATCCCGCGTAGAGAAGGGGCGTCGAGGCGCGTCGCGTCGCGCGCCGCAGCGAGCAAGGTCACGCCGCGATCGATGATCTCGCCGACGGGCAGGGCGCGCGACATCTCCGCGCGGCCGGAGACGAGGACGACGTGGCTGCCCGAGAGCTCGGCGCGGAGGGCGAGGGCGCAACGCGCGCTCCGCTCGGCTTGCGCGGTCGCGGATCCCGTGCCCGGGAAGAGCACCAGCATGGTGCCGTCGACGAGCAGCTCGGTCCGTCCGCCGAACCGCGACACGAGCGCGCGAACGCTCGCGGCGCGCGGCCCGTCGCCCTCCTCGGCGCCGCGGTCGACGAACGAGAGGCAGAGCAGCTGCTGTGCGCGCGCGGTGAGCGATCGCGCAGGCTCGGAGGTCGGCTCCTGCGCCGGCGCGCGCGCGAGCGACGCGCGGGTCGACGCGACGAGCCGGCCCACGTCGCGCGCGGTGCCCGGCCGCTCCTCGGTCGCCTTCGCGAGCAGTCGCTGGACGAGATCACCCACGGGCTCCGGCGCGTCGGCGCGGAGCCGCTCCACCCGCGGGGCGTCCTCGAGCAGGATGCGCGTCAAGACCGCGAGGGGGTGATCGGCGACGAACGGAGGGCGTCCCACGAGGCACTCGAAGGCGACGCAGCCGAGCGAGAACACGTCGATCGCCGGCGTGAGGACCTCGTCGCCGCGCGCCTGCTCCGGTGCCATGTAGTCCGGCGTCCCGAGCGTGAAGCCGGCGCGCGTGAGCGTGCTGGTCGCCTCGACGCGCGCGATGCCGAAGTCGAGGATGCGCGGATCGGCCACGCTCCCGCGGACGAGGAAGAGGTTCGCGGGCTTGATGTCGCGATGGACGATCCCCCGGTCGTGCGCCGAAGCGAGCGCGTCGGCGACGCGCTCCACGATGACGAGGGTCTCCTCGACGCTCAGCGGTCCTCGCTCGAGGCGCGTCGCGAGATCCTCGCCCTCGAGGTGCTCCATCGCCAGGTAGAGAGGGCCCTCGGGCGGAGCGCCGTGGGCCACGTAGCGCACGATCCCGGGGTGCTCGAGGCCCGCGAGGAGCTCGGCCTCGCGCTCGAAGCGCGCCCGCTGGTCGTCGCCCGCCGGAGGGAAGATCTTGAGCGCCACCAAGCGGTCCTCGAGCGAGTCGCGCGCGACGAACACCGAGCTCATCCCCCCCTCGGCGAGGAGCCGCTCGACCACGAACCGGACACCGACGACGTCGCCCTCTTTCAACCCGGCACCTGCGCCGCGCGGTCGCGACGATGGCAGATCATACACAGCCGCGCGGTTCGGCTACCATGCCGTCGCCGAGGCGTGTCCTCGGGTGGAGGTCCATCGTGCGCATCCTCATCGCCGACAAGCTCGCTCCGTTCGTGCCCGGCCGAATCCAGGATCTCGGCGTCGAAGTGCTCGTCGACCCGAAGCTCTCGGGCGACACGCTCACGGCGAAGGTCCGCGAGACGTCGCCGGAGGTGCTCATCGTCCGGAGCACGAAGGTCGCGCGCGCCGACGTCGAGGCGAGCGAGAACCTGGCGCTGATCATCCGCGCGGGCGCGGGCGTGAACACGATCGATCTCGCCGCCGCGAGCGCGCGCGGCGTCTACGTGGCGAACTGCCCAGGCAAGAACGCGGTCGCCGTCGCCGAGCTCGCGATGGGGCACCTCATCAACCTCGACCGGCGCATCGCCGACAACGTGTCGGCGCTGCGCGCGAAGAGGTGGAACAAGAAGGAGTTCGGCGCCTCGCGCGGGCTCCGCACGCGCACGCTGGCCGTCCTCGGCGCCGGCAACATCGGGCTCGAGGTGATCCGCAGGGCGCAGGCCTTCGGGATGCGGATCGTGGTCTGGTCGCTCGGCTTCGGAGAGAGGGAGGCGCAGCACCTCGGCGTCGAGCATCGGGCGACCCCCGAAGAGGCGGTCACCGGCGCCGACGCGGTCACCGTGCACCTCGCGCTCGTGCCCGAGACCCGGGGCCGCATCAACGAGAGCATCTTCGCGGCGATGAAGCCAGGAGCGTACTTCGTCAACACGTCGCGAGGCGAGGTGGTCGACCAGGCCGCGTTGCGCAGGGCGATCGAGGACAAGGGCGTTCGCGCGGGGCTCGACGTGTTCGAGAAGGAGCCGAGCGCAGCGGAGGGCGCGTTCGAGGATCCCATCGTCGACCTCCCCGGGGTCTACGGGACGCACCACATCGGCGCCTCCACCGACGAGGCCGAGGAGGCGGTCGGAGAAGAGGTCGTGCGCATCGTCGAGGCCTTCCGGGATGGGAAGGCGATCCCCAACTGCGTGAACCTCGCGGCGACGACGCCCGCGACGCACGTGCTCGTCGTGCGCCACGCGGACAGGGTCGGCGTGCTCGCGTCCGTGCTCGGCGCGCTCCGAGAGGCCGAGATCAACGTGCAGGACATGCAGAACGTCGTCTTCGACGGCGCCGCCGCCGCGTGCGCGCGCATCGCGGTCGACAAGGCCCCGTCGAAGGACACGCTCGCTCGCATCGCCGAGAACCCCAGCATCTTCGCCGTCAGCGTCGCGGCGGCTTGAGCTCATCATGACCCACTCTCCGTCTTCGATCCTCCGCTCCTCTCGTCGCCTCGACCGCGCTCGCGCGGCGCTCGCGGGCGCGACGTTGCTCGTCTGCTCGGGGCTCGGCGTGACCGGCTGCGGCGCCCCCGCTCCTCGGCTCTATGCGGCGCATCCTTATTGGCAGCTCGGACCCGCGCCCGGCCCTGCGCGCCCGGTGGGCCCCGCGGTCGCGGCGAGCCCGCCGCCCGCGCCGACCTCCGCGCACCCCGCGCCTGTCGCGCGCTCGGAGGCCGAGAACGTTCGCGACAAGACGCTCGCGTCGAGCGAGGCGCTCGATCACGTCACGAGCCTCGTCGACGACGTCGGACCGCGGCTCGCGGGCTCCGAGGCCGAGCCCAAGGCCGTGGTGTGGGCGGTGGCTCGCATGAAGGCGATCGGCCTCTCGAACGTCCACACCGAGCCGGTGAAGGAGCCTCGCTGGGTGCGTGGCCGAGAGAAGGCCGAGATCGTGGGGACCTCGCGCCGCGCCCTCGCCGTGACGACGCTCGGCGGCAGCGTCCCCACGCCCGAGAAGGGCGTCGAGGCCGAGGTGCTCGAGGTCGCTTCGCTCGACGAGCTCGCGGCGCTCCCCGACGACAAGGTGAAAGGCAAGATCGTCTTCGCCCACGTCGTGATGGAGCGCGCGCGCGACGGCTCGGGCTACGGCAAGGCGGTCGGCACGCGGACCGGCGGCGCCAGCGCAGCCGGGAAGAAGGGCGCGGTCGCCTTCGTCGTTCGCTCGATCGGGACCGCGCCCGACCGCGCGCCGCACACCGGCGCGCTGCACTACATCGACGGCGTCGCGAAGATCCCCGCGGCCGCGCTCGGCGTGGCGGACGCCGAGCTCCTGCATCGCCAAATCGCAGAGGGAAAGCCGGTGAAGCTCCACCTCGTGTTGACGCCCCAAGAGCTCTCTCCCGCCGACGGCGCCAACGTCGTGGGCGAGGTCCCCGGCGGCGCGTCCGCGTCCGAGATCGTGCTCCTCGGGGCGCACCTCGACTCGTGGGAGCTCGGGATGGGGGCGCTCGACGACGGCGCCGGGTGCGCGATCGTGCTCGAGGCCGCGCGCCAGATCGCGCTCGCCAAGACGAAGCCGCGTCGCACGGTGCGCGTGGTGCTCTTCGCCAACGAAGAGAACGGGCTCGCGGGGGCGAAGGCATACGCGAAGGCGCACGAGGGCGAGCTGCCGAAGATCGTCGCCGCTGCGGAGGCGGACTTCGGCGACGGGAGGGTCTACGAGGCGCGCCTGCTGACCGATCCCGAGCACGCGAGCGCGCTCGGCGAGATCGCGCCGCTGCTCGGATCGCTCGGCATCCAGATCTCGGGCGAGTCGGCCGAGGGCGGCGCCGACGTGAGCCCACTCCGCGGCCTCGGCGTCCCCGTGTTCGATCTGCGCCAGGACGGCACGCGCTACTTCGACGTGCACCACTCGGAGAACGACGTGGTCGAGAAGATCGTGAAGGCCGATCTCGATCAAGCGGCGGCCTCGTTCGCGGCGGTGACCTACGCCCTCGCCGATCGCGCCGGCGGGCTCGGTCGCGTGCCGGAGGCGAAGCGCGAGCGGCGCTGGTAGCGCGATCAGCTTCGGCTCGGCTGACACGTCGGGCAGTGGTAGGTCGAGCGCAAGAGCTCGCCTTGGCGCTTCATCTCGATGCGCGTGCCGCAGCGAAAACAGGGCAGCCCGCGGCGCGCGTACACGTGGAGGGGGCCGCCACCGCGGGCCATGTCGACCGGGTCGCGGGTGACGCGCACGCCCCGGCGCGCGCTCGGATAGACGCGGTTCGCCGGGCGGGGCGCGACGTTCGCGGTGAGGAGCTCACGCGCGCGCCGGATGAGCGCTGCGAGCTCGGCGAGGGTGAAGGCCGAGACCTTCGCGAACGGATCGAGCCGCTCTGCGAAGCAGACCTCGCTCTTGTAGACGTTGCCCACCCCGGCCATCACCCGCTGGTCGAGGATCGCGACGCCGAGCGGCCGATCGCCGCTCGCCCGAAGTCGCGCGAGCGCCGCGGCTTCGTCGAAGGTCTCCCCGAGCAGATCGGGGCCGAGCGATCGGAGCTCGCGCACGGCGCGCAGATCTTGCTCCCGGACGAGCCGCGCGATCGGGGCGCGGTAACAGACGGCGACCGCGCCCTCGACGGCGAGCACGGCGGAGATCGCGTCGCGGCTCCCTCGGATCGCCGCCCCGTCGCCGTGAAGACGCCAGGCGCCGAGCATCTTCAGGTGCGTGTGCAGGACCCAGCCGTTCGAGAACCGCACGAGCAGGTTCTTGCCCCGCGCCTCGACGCTCGTGACCGTCGTGCCCACGACGTCGCCCGTCGCGCGTCCGCCCGGATCGCTCCGCGGGAGCTCGAGCGCGCGGACGACGCGGCCCGTGAGCGCGGGGCCGAGGCGACGTGCGAGCCGGTAGAGGCTGTCACCTTCGGGCACGACGTTCCCTCGTGCGCCCGACGCGGGCCCGGCCCTCGCGCGTCCTCACTCAGCTCTCCGCGAGAGGCAGCGCGACGCGGAACCTCGCGCCGCGGCCCGGCTCGCTCGCCGCGGTGACGAAGCCCCCCGCCGCTTGGGCGACCCCCTGCACCGTGGCCAAGCCGAAGCCGGCCTCGCGCGGCGCGTCCTTGGTGGAGAAGAACGGCTCGAAGCACCGCGCCAACGTCGGCGCGCTCATCCCGCGTCCGTCGTCGCTGACCTCGATGACGGCGAAGTCCGCGCGCCCCCCGTCGGGGTGGGCGAGCTCCTCGATCGACGTCGCGATGCGCACGTGCCCGCCCTCGCTCGTGGCTTCGCGCGCGTTCGTTACGAGGTTGAGGAGGAGCTGCTCGAGCAGGGCCGCGTCGAGCCGGACGTTCGCCGCGCCGGCGCCGGGCGTGAACGTGAGCGAGCGATCGCCGCCCGCCACCGACGCGAGCACCCCCATGCGACCCTGGATCGCCGCGTCGAGAGGGAGCGTTCGCCGCGTTCCGTGCTGCTCCCGACCGATGGTCATGAGCCGCTGCGCGAGGCGTGCGCCGCTCTCGGCGACCTCGCGGATGGCCTGGACACCGCGATCGAGCGACGCGGGGCTCGGATCGCGCCGCAGGAGATCGGCGGTCGTGACGATGACGGCGAGGATGTTGTTGAGGTCGTGCGCGACGCCGCGGGCCACACGCACGAGCGCGTCGTCCGCGAGCGCGTCGCGCAAGCGGAGCTCGCTCTCGCGCAGGCCACGCTCGGCCTCCCGGAGCTCGGCACCCAACGTCAGCGACGCGACGACGTCCGCCATCGTGATCGCGAAGGTTGCGTCCGAGGCCGTCCACGCGCGCGCGCCGCCGCGGTGCTCCAGACACACGACGCCCACGATGGCCCCGTGGCGGTAGATGGGCGCGTCCAGGGTCGCGGCGATCCCCTTCGCCGCGTAGTACTCGGGGACGACCGCCCGGAGCAGCGGGCTCGAGGCGACGTCGTCGATCATGACGACGCGGTGCGCGTCGATCTCGCGCTGATAAGCGGCGATGTCCGGGATGCGAAAGACGACGCCGGCCTGCTCCTCGGGCGCGGTCAGGTCGACGAGCCGGGTGCACGTGAGCTCGACCCCGTCTTCGGCGAGCTGCCAGATCCCAGCGCGATCCACGTCCAGCGTGACCGCCGAGATGCGCAGGGCCCGGTCGAGAGAGCTCTCGAGCGAGCTCTCGTCGCTCGCCTGCAGGCGCGCCAGGCGCAGGCGGGCCTCTTCGCGCTCGGCCCAGCGGGCGTCGACGTCGACCATGTCGTTACGCTAGGCGCCGGCGGCGCGGCACTCAACCCACCGCGCGCCCCCTGCGATCAACGACTGGCGCTTCGCTTGCGGAGCGCGCGGTTCGCGACGCCGTCGGGGAGCTCGATCGTCGTGACGCCGCTCGGGCGGGGAGGGCGACGCGAGCGAGTGGGAGGCCGGGGGACCGGGAGCGTCACCCGCTCGTGACAGTCGCGCGGGCTCGGCGGCGGCAGGGCGCCCCGGTCGAGCAGCTGGTTCGCGTCGGCGCAGAGGACGCGCAGCTCGGTGAGGGAGGCGCCGCGATCCTCGGAGGCCTCCTCGGCCATGCGGAGGATGACCTCGCGGATGCGGGTCGCGAGCTCTCGCGCTGCTCGCGCGCCCCGAATGTCGAGCTTCTCGAGGACCTTCTCGCGCACGAGCGCCCATTGCTCGAGCTGCGTCGCGAGGCGTGCCCGTGGTCGTGATGATTCGCGTGACGACATAATAGTATAACTAGACCATAACAAAGGGTGCTCCGCAAGCCCCCGATGACGGGGTTCCGTAAGGGCGGAATCGGACGCGTCGCATTGAGCCGCGGGACCACGTTTGGTATCGCTCGCCGCGCTCGATCAGGCGGGCACGACGCTCCCCTCTACGGAGAAACAAGTGAAGACCAAGAACATCTGCATCGCGCTTCTGATCTCCGCGGGCCTGCTCGCGGCTGGCTGCGACAAGCTCGGCTCTTCGAAGAAGGACGAGTCGTCGGCCGACGACTCGAAGAAGAAGGACGATTCGAAGAAGTCCGACAAGAAGTCCGACACCAAGTCGAGCGCGGACGCCAAGGCCGACGGGACCGCCGCCCCGAGCGGCGCGGCCACCGCGGCGCCCGCTCCCGTCGCCGCCGGCGACGCCAAGGCCGCCGCCCACCTCCCGAGCGACTGCGAGATCGGCGTTCACTTCCAGGTCGGCAAGCTCATCTCGAACGCGGCCTTTCAGAAGGACGTCGTCCCGTCCCTCGACGAGATGCTCGCGACCGAGAAGCCCAAGGACAAGGACTTCGCCGATTTTCAGGGCTTCATGAAGGACGCGGGGCTCGACTGGAAGAAGAGCATCCAGGACGTCGCCGTCTGCGTGACGAGCCTCGAGAAGTCGCCCCAGTGGGCGCTCGCGATCGGCGGCGACATCAAGCCCGACTCGATCCTCCCCGCGCTCGAGAAGCACCAGGGCAAGAGCAAGCTCGAGCCCATCGACGTCGGCGGCGTGAAGGGCCTCGGCGACAAGAAGGGCTCGATCGTTCAGCTCTCGGACGGCACGATCGTGTTCTCCGAGACCAAGGACTTCCTCGCGAAGCTCGTCCCCTCGGGCGACGGGGCCTCCAAGCTCAAGCTCGATCTCGGCAAGGAGCTCAGCTTCGCGGTCAGCGAGGCGGGCATGAAGGCGGCGTTCGCGACGGGCAAGAAGGCCCCCGACGAGTTTCAGGCGATCCAGCACGTGGAGGGGTCCATCGACCTCGGCTCGGGCAAGGCCGTCGTGCGGCTCGCCACCGGTAGCGCCGAGGCGGCGAAGAAGCTCGACGCGCTCCTCACGCTCATGAAGTCGCAGTTCGAGAAGCAGGCGGCCGGCAACAAGTTCGGCGAGGCGGACGCCCTCAAGGGAACCACCTCGAAGATCGAGGGCAACGACGTCCTCATCGAGTCGGCGATCCCCGCTGGCACCCTCGACAAGGCGGCCGCGGCGCTCGGCGAGCAGCTGAAGAAGTCCAAAGGAAAGATGTGAGGCGTTCGGAGGCGCGGCAGCCCCGGACCCTCGTGTAGGATCCGGGGTATGAGCGCTCTCGACCGATGTCTCCGGGACGGCCGCGCCATCGGTGCGGTCGTCCTCGTCGTTTGCGGGTGGGGCGCTTCGTCGGGGTGCGGGCGCTCGGTCGAGCTCTTCGCGACGGGCGGCGCCGGCGGCACCGGCGCGTCGGGCACACAGGCTTCGGGCACGCAGTCGAGCGGGACGCAGTCGTCGGGGACGCAGTCGAGCGGGACGCAGTCGTCGGGGACGCAGTCGAGCGGGACGCAGTCCTCCGGGACGCTCTCGAGCGGAACGGGGCTCGACGCGTCGGCGGCGACGGGGATCACGACCTGTCCCGGCTACGGCGACATGTGCACCGAGTGCGCCGCGGCGAGCTGTCCCGACGTCTGGTGCGGGTGTCGCAACGATCCCGAGTGCATCGCGCTCTTCGGCTGCTGGAACCAGTGCACGTCGGGTGACCAGGGCTGCATCCAGATGTGCATGACCGCCCATCAGGCGGGGGTGTCCGCCGCGCTGCTGGTGAGCGACTGCGCCGGCACCACGTGCTCGGGCTCGTGCCAGGGTGGGCAGCCGCAGAAGCCGTGCACCGTCTGTCTGCTCGACAACTGCTCCACGGCGATGAACGCGTGCTTCGCGGACGCCGAGTGCCTCCCGCTCTTCCAGTGTCTCTCGGCGTGCCCCAAGCAGAGCCTCGCTTGCCAGCAGGGGTGCTACGCGGCCCACGGTGCAGGTGTGCCCACGCTGCAGTCGGTACTGGATTGCAGCAACGCGCAGTGCGCGATGATCTGCCAGTGAGCGATCGGCGCGCCGGCGCGGCTCAGCCGGGCAGCCGCGCGTCGACCTCGATCTCGATCTTCATCCGCGGATCGACGAGCCCCGCGACGACGGCGGTCGCGGCGGGGCGCGTCGCCGCGAAGACCTCCCCCGCGACCTCGCCGATCGCCGGCCAGTCGTCGACGTCGGCCACGTAGTAGCGGACACGCACCACGTCGGAGAGCGCGGCGCCGGCCTGAGCGAGCGCGAGCGCCACGTTCTCGAGGGCCTTGCGCGCCTGGGTGGCGGCGTCGGGCGCGATCGTCATGGTCGCGTAGTCGAAGCCCGTGGTGCCCGAGACGAACACCTCGCGCTCGAAGACCACCGCGCGCGAGTAGCCCCAGCGCGCTTCGAAGGCGGAGCCGGAGCCGATCCGTCGCGGCGCGCTCACGCCGGCCTCACGTCTGCGCCGACCGCGCGGAGCAGCTCCGCGTACCAGGAGAACGTCGCGGCCGAGCGGCCCGGGAGCGCGCGGGTCCCCCACACGACCGTGAGCGTCCGCGTGGTCTCGGGACGGGTCTTCGTGCGCTGCGCGTCCTTCACCGCGTTCGCGGTCGGCCCGTCCGCGTCGAAGAGGCAGAGCAGGCCGGAGACGTCGATGGTCTGCCCCGAGGCGTTGAACGTGTAGCTCGTGCCCGGAGGGGCGACGCGCACCGAGAACGGAGGCGTCGCGAGATCGAGGTCGATCACGCTGATCGGCAACCCCGAGTGAAAGGAGACCGCGTTGCCGATGTCGACGGCCGCGTTGATGCGGGAGAGCGCGCCATCCGCGACGGCGCGCAGGAGGTACTCGGACGCCGGCTTTCCGCGGCCGGTCGGTTTGTAGCCGCCGTGGCGGAGGAGATCGCGGACGGCGGCACGCACTTCGCCGCTGCTCGTGAGCGGCGCGATCGCGGACGAAGAGAGGAGCGCGCCGATCTCGGCTCGCTCGCCGAGCGCCGAGAGCGTGCTCGGGAAGACCGTCTCGAACACGACGGCGTCGAGGAGCGGGTGCGGATCGACGTTCACCATGCGGCGGACCCTAGCCGGAGATGGGCGCGTCGCGGGAGTTTTCACCCCGCGTTGGCGCTCGTCGGCACCGGCTCCTATGCTGGTGCTGCGCGATGATCTTCTCGCTCCTCGTGTTCGGCGTCTTCGCGGGGCTCGCGATCCTGATGCTCCGCTCGCTCCATCGGGGCTGGTGGGAAAAGCGGTGGGTGCGTCGCGCGGCGTACACCGTCGTCGCGGTGGGGCTCGTCGGCGTCGTCCTGCGATCGCTCGGGCTCGGTGCCGTGTCGCCCGGCCCTGCGGAGCGCGCGCCCATGGCGACGATCGTCGGCGCCGCGCTCTTCGGCCCGGCCAGCGTGGCCCTCCTGATGATGTTCTTGTCGCTGCCGCTCGCGGCGCTGGCTCGGCAGGTCCTGAGGTTCTTCGCGTGGCTCATCGGGCTGGGTCGGCGTGGTGCGCGGCGAGGCGCCGCCGCGAGCGCGACGCGTGATCCGGACGAGGCCGCGCCCGCGGACGGGCGTCCGTCCGCCGCCGAGGCGCCAGCCGTCGACGCCGAGGCTCCTGGGATCGCCTCGCGCGAGGTGGGGCAGGGGACGACGAGCGCGGTCGCCGACGCTCCGGCGAAACGATCGAGCGGGCCGTTCGTCCTGCGCCGCGCGCTGCTGGAAGGCGCCGTCGCCGCGATTCCCGTCGCGGCGCTCGGCGCTGGCGCGGCTGGCGTCGTGGGCGCCTACGGGCGCACCCGCATCGTGCCTCGGCCGATGCGCTTCGCGTCGCTGCCGTCGGCGCTGTCGGGTCTCCGCATCCTCCAGCTCACGGATCTGCACCTCGGCGCGTTCCTCGACCCCGGCGGGGTCGCGCGCATCGTCGAGGACGCGCGGCGCGCGTCGCCCGATCTCGTCGTGCTCACGGGAGACTTCTCGGATCACCTGCCGTGGCTGCGAGCCGCGCTCGAGGAGGTGAAGAAGCTTTCGCCACGTCTCGGCATCTACGCCGTGCTCGGCAACCACGAGCACTACCGCGGTCCTCGGGAGAACGCGCGCATCTACGGAGAGGCCGAGGTCGATCTCCTCCTCGACGCGCATCGCGTGCTCTCGGTCGGCGACGCCGAGCTGAACCTCGTCGGCGTCGACGATCCGGGGCGCTACTCGACCGAGGGGCACTACGAGCGCGCGATCGACGAGGCGCTCGGTGGGGCGCGGTCGACGGCCTTCACGCTGGGCCTCTGCCACAGGCCGTCCGGTTTCCCGGCGCTCGCGTCGCGCGGCGTCGACCTCACCCTCTCGGGCCACACGCACGGCGCGCAGGTCGGCCTGGGCGAGCGGAGCCTCCTCGAGAAGGTCGCGCCCGAGGGGCGGCTCTGGGGTCGGTACGCGATCGGTGACAAGCAGCTCTACACGTCGTCGGGCGCCGGGCACTGGTTCGCGTTCCGGCTGAACTGCCCGAGCGAGGCGGCGCTCGTGACGCTCGAGCGCGCCTGAGCGCGTGGACCTCGGGGGACGGCGCGATTAGCCTAGCGGCGATGCTCGACGCGGCCCGCCGCTCGTACCGAAAGCTCCGCGCGCGCGCGATCTACCGAGCCGACCAGTTCCTGGGGTATCCGCCGCTCGTGCAGGTGCTCGTCGTGACGGGCATGACGGCGCTGCTCGTGATCGGTTGGGGGCTCGCCGCGCGGGTCGCGTACCCCCACGATCCCGACCTGCCGAACACGGGCGAGGATCTCTGGTGGAGCATCACGCAGTTCATGGATGGCGGGACCATGGCGAGCTCGCCCCCGCATCGCCGGGCGCTCGCGCTCGGCGCGACGATCTGCGGCGCGCTCGTGATGTCGTTCCTCACGGGCGCGTTCGCGAGCAAGATGGCCGAGCGCATCGGGGACCTGAAGAGCGGCAAGAGCCCCGTCGTCGAGGACGGGCACGTGCTGGTCCTCGGCGTCGACTCGAAGGTGACGTTCCTCGCGCGGGAGCTCGCGCGCTCGGGGCAGCGGCTCGTCGTGGTGACGCTGTCGACCGCCGACAAGGCGCGCGTCGAGCAGGCGATGCGACCGGCCAAGCGCGTGCCCCACAATCGCGCGCGGTTCCTGGCGCGGACCGGCGATCCTCGCTCGGAGATCGCCCTCCTGCGCGTCACGGCGGACAAGACACGGGCGATCATCATCGTGCCGCCCGCCGCGCTCGGTGACGAAGAGACCGTGAGCTGGGCCCTTTCGACGCTCCTCGCCGTTCGACGCGTCGTCGGTCCCGGCTACCGAGGTCACGTCGTCGTGGAGGCGCGGCACCGGTCGGCCGAGGCGATCCTGAAGCTCGCCGCCGAGCCGGACGTCGCCGGCCCCGGCGCGCTGCCGGCGGAGGTCGTGGCTTCGGACGACGTCGTCGCGCGCGTCCTCGCGCAGAGCGCGAGGCAGGAGGGCGTCTACTTCGCGCTCCGCGAGATGCTCTCGTTCCTCGGCAGCGAGATCTACCTCGAGCGAGTCGGGCGACGCTTCGTGGGGCGGACCTTCGACGAGGTGCACGAGAAGCTCTCCGGCGGGATCGCCCTCGGCGTCGTCGGGCCGGACGGCGAGGCGAAGCTCGCGCCGCCGCACGGCGACGCGACGACCTTGCGTCGTGAGGATCGGATCGCGGTGCTCGCGCCGCGCTCGCGCGGCTACCAGCTCGACGGCGTCTTCGCGCCGCTCGCGGCGCCTCCGGTGCGCTCACGGGGCCCGATGCCGGGGCGTGAGCGCGTGCTCCTGCTCGGCTTCAACCGCACCCTCCCGCTCGTCATCGAGGAGCTCGACGAGATCCTCGCCGACGGCTCGGAGGTGACGGTGATGTGCTGTCCGATCAAGAACCCCGTGCGCAAGCTCCTCGAGGAGATGGAGCGCAAGGTCCGTCACATTCGCTTGTCGCACGACGGGCGGCGCCCGGTCGATCTCGTCAACACGTCCGACGAGAAGCTCATCGCGATGGACGCGGTGGTCGTCCTCGGGTGCGAGGACGAGAACGACGACAACGGCGACGCCGACGCGCTCTCGACGCTCCTCTGGCTGCGCCACTCCATGCGTCGATCCGGCAACCGCGCCCAGCGCGTCGTCACCGAGGTGCGCGACGTGCGCTCGGCGGAGTACGTGCGCGCCGTCGCGCGCGATCTCCTCGTCTCGAGCGACGTGGTCGCGATGCTGCTCGCCCAATCGGCGCTGCAGCCGGACGTCGCGCCGATCTACCGCGAGCTCCTGAGCCCGTTCGGTCGTGAGATCTTCTTGCGACCTCGGGGGCTCTACGTCGGCGATCGCAGCGCGACGTTCGTCGAGGTCATGGCCGCCGCGCGCCTGCGCGGAGAGGTCGCCGTCGGGCTCTATCCGGCCCCGCCCGCGCCGCCCGATCCAACGCTCCGCGACCAGATGGAGGGGGGCGAGCTCGGGGATTCGCACCACTCGCCGCTCTGGCTGAACCCGCCGCGCTCCGCGAAGGTGCCGCCCTCGCCCGAGGGGTTCATCGTCGTGCTCGCGCTTCCGGAGCGCTCCGAAGCCAGCGCGCCGCCCGCCGCCGAGCGCACGGCGCTCGCCTCGTGAGCGCGCCTCAGCGCGGCGGGACGAGGCGCTCGAGGTGCGCCGTGAGCATCGCGAAGAGCCGGCGCTGCGAGTCGATCGGCGTGAACGTGTGGTCGGCCTCTTGGACGAGATCGAGCTTGAATCCTGGGCCCTGGCGCAGCTCGGCGAGCGCGCTCTTCGCGTGCATCGTGAGGTAGTCGAGGCCCGGATCGGTCGCCGAGTACACGAGCAGGACGTCGATCCCGCGACGGACGATCGCCGTGAGCTCGCGCGCCACGTCCGGGCCCCCGAGGCGCTTGTCGATGCGCGTCCGCACCTCGAGCGCCGCGCGTGAGGCGACCACGCGGAGGAGGTTGCGCACGTCGACGCGGCCCCCGAGGAGGCGAATCCACTTGTCCTTGTCGAAGAGGGACGACTTGTAGCGCCGTGCCTCGGCGAGCGGCGAGACGTCGAGCGAGTCGCCCTCCTTGAAGTGGAACGTCTGCGGGTTGATGAGGACGACGCCGCGGGGGGGCGTGGCGCCGCTCTCGCCGGAGAGGGCCGTGTGGTACGCGGCGTACGCGCCGGAGCAGAGCCCGACGAGCACGATGGGCTCCGTCGTCGGCAGCGCGCGCAGGATCCGGAGGACGTCGGGTACGGCGGATTTCGAGTACGTCGCGTTCTCCGGTTCGCCCGGCGCCGCGGGGCTCTCGCCGATTCCGCCGACGTCGACGCGCACGACGCGGAGCCCCTTCGCGGCCCACGCTCGCGCCCAGCGCACGTGCATGCGGTTCGAACCGATGTGGTGCACGCTGCCTGGGTTCAGGAGCACGACGTTCGCGCGGGCTCGGGCCTTGGGCTCGCTCACCACACCGAAGAGCTTGCGACGCTCGTCGCCGAGCCAGCGCGCGCGCTCCTCGTAGCCGTCCCCTGCGATCGTCGCCGCGGGGAGCGGCGCGGGCGTGCCCGAGGGCGCGTCGCCCGCCTGCTCGAGGGCCCAGCCGGCGACGCGCTCGATGATCGCGGTCGGGACGACGGTGCGATGTGGATCGACCATCATCGCCGCGTAGCCGGGGAGCGACGCGATCTCGACCGCGGCGTCGGGCGCGGCGCGAAGCGTCGTCGTGAGGCGCGGGTCGGTCGGCGCGTCGTCGCGCTCGAGCAGCAAGACCTTGGGCGCGAGGCGCGTCTTCGGCCACACGAGCTCCTTGCTCAGCGCGGCGAGCGTCTCGTGCGTGAGGACGTAGCCCGCGGCGTCGAGGTCGTCGCTCTCCGCGGGGACGCCGAGCCCCTCGCTCGCCGCAGCGAGCAGCCGGAAAGCGCGCGTCTCGCGCACGAAGCTCTTGCCGGACGTGCACGGCGCGAAGAGCGCCACGCTCGCGACGTCGGAGCGGCGCGCCGCGGCCAGGCCGGCGAGGTTCGCGCCGAGCCGCAACCCGAAGAGCAGCACGCGATCGGCGCCGCTCGAGAGCTTCGCCACGTCGATCGCGGCGTCGATGGAGCCGAGCCACGCCGCGAGCCTGCCCGGATCTCGGTCGTCCCCCGCGGCGTCGCCGGTGCCGTGGTAGTCGACGCGCAGGGCCGCGACGCCCGCGGCGGCCAGTCGCTCCGCGAGCACCCGCAGCGCGCGGTGCGAGCACACGGCCTCGTAGCCGATGGTCGGGCAGATCACCGCCGCGAGCCCGCGCGTCGGACCGCTCGGCGCGTGATGGAGGCCGAAGCTCCCGTCGCGGAGCACGGTCGGCGTCGGGAGGCTCACGCCCCTCCGTCGCGCTCGAAGGCGATGCGCGCCTCCGAGGCGCCGTTCAAGGCTTGGACGGTCCCCGTGAGCGTCGACGTCGAGCCCGACGAGGCGCCGCTCGGCACGAGGTGGAGGGTCCGCTCGCCGCTGGGCTCGAGGTGGAAGGAGTCGTCGTCGGGGCGGAACCCGCGGACGTCGACGCTGACGAACGTCGCGAGGTGCATCGTCCGGACGGTCACCGAGAGCGTCCCGTCCGCGTGACGCGCGCCCGACGCCGAGAGGCCGAGCGCGGGATCGATGGCGTTCGAGTGTCCGAGCGGGAAGTGGAAGCTCGTCGCCAGCGGCGCCCGCTCGCCCGGGAGCGAGAGCTTGGCCACGACGACGTCGGAGACGGGCGGGCCGAAGCGATAGGCGTACGAGGGATCCACGAACGCCCCGACGACCTCCTCGACGTCCACCACCACCTCGCCCCTGGCCGGCACGAGGAGCGCCTGCGAGGCCCGTTTGACGAGACTCGACTGCAGGTACATGGAGATCTCGATATCTGCCGAGAGCGGCGAGGTTCGCTCATTTTCGGCGACGAAGCGCAGCCCGTTCAACCCCTCGTCGATCGCGTTGAGCGCGATCGGCGCGAGCGCGCGCGCGACGGCGAAGTAGCAGGACTTGGGCGTGCCGTCGGGCTCGACGAGGCCGAACCCCGCGCCGGGCCAGAGGTCGCGGAGCAGCCAAACGAGAGCGCCGCGACAGGTCGACGCCGAGCGGCGCCACTCGGCGAGGACGCTCGCCATCACCTCGCCCGTCGTCGCCCGACCGAGCGCGAGGTAGCGCTCGGGGTCGGCGTAGCGCACCTTCGCGACGTCGACGCCGAAGAGCGCTTCGACGTAGTGATCGCGGACGTCCTCGAAGTCCCAGCCCGCGCCGTGGTCTCGCGGGACGCGCTCCTTCCACCGAGGGTGGTGCTGCGGCGCCTCCCCGCCCGCGAGCAACGTCGCGACGGTCCTCGGCGACGGGACGTTCGCGAACGCCAGGCACTCAGCGGCGAAGCGCACCGACGCCCGGCGCGCGTCCTCGAGCGGCCTCTCGTAGGCGCCGACGCCGTAGTAGTGCGTCACGCCGACGTCGGTGCGGAACGGCAGCGCGCCGCCCCAAGGCGTCGACGGGACGAACGGGACGTCCGGGCGTGCTCGCGCCGCGGCTCGCCCGAGCACGCCTTCGAAGAGCTCCGACTGCCAGGCGTCGCGCCCGAGGCCGAGCATCGCCGCCTGCTGCGCGACCTCGCTGCCGCCCGCGAGGACCGCGAGGCTGGCGCGCGTCTCGAGGCGATCGAGCAGCTCCACCGCCTCGCGCTCGGCCGCGGCAGTGAAGGCTTCGTCGCGCGGATAGTCCATGTTCGCGAACATGAAGTCCTGCCACACGAGGAGACCGAGCTCGTCGGCGAGATCGAAGAGCTCGTCCGCCTCGTAGACGAACGTCCCGGAGAGCCGAAGCATGTTCATCCCGGCGCGCCGCACCTGCTCGAGGGCGGCGCGCAGCTCGTCGCGTGACGACTGCAGCGAGACGACGTCGAGAGGCGTGAAGACGGCGCCTCGGCAGAACACGGGCTCGCCGTTGACGACGAGACCGAAGCCGCGTCCGTCGACGCCGCGGTCGAGCTCGATGCTGCGAAAGCCCACCTCGCCGAGATCGACCACGACCTCCCTGCCGTCGATCGTGAGCACCGCCTCGACCTCGTAGAGCGGCTGAGCGCCGTGCGTGTGGGGCCACCAGGGATCGACGTCGTCGAGCTGGAGCTCACCGCGGAGGTCCGTCTCGTCCGCGCGATGGAGCACGGAGAGATCCACGCCGCTCGAGCCGCTGCGGAGCGTGGCGCGCTCGACGCGCCCGTCGACGCGGATCCGCGCGGCGATCGCGGCGTCCCCTCCGACGAGCCGCGGCGCGATCGAGGCGCGCACGCGAGGCCCTCCGATCGAGAGCGAGATCGGGCGGAACGGACCCACGGGCGCGACGGGCGGAGAGAAGCCGGGCATCCGACCGAGCAGCGTCGTCCGGAAGGCTCGCAGCTCTTGGCGCCGGACGAGGCGCGTCTTGTAGCGCGGGCGGGGTCGCTTCACGCCGAGCGCCTGCGTCAGCGAGGAGAAGCGGAGGAAGAGCTCCGTCTCCGGGCGGATCGCGGACGTCACGTCGATCTCGTGGGCGTGCCACATGCTCTGGCTGGAGAGCACGTGCTCGTCGTCGAGCCACGCGTCGGCGAGCGTCGCGAGCCCCTCGAAGGTGAGCACCGCGCGTTCGCCGCGGCTCGCGCGCGAGGCCGCGATGGCGCCGATCGGGCAGCGAAACCAATAGTCGAACGCGTCGAAGTCCTTCGCGTCACCGAGCGCGTAGGCGCCCAGCGCGCGCAGCGAGCTCGCCACGGTGCCGGGCACGATCGCCTTCGCGAACGCGCGATCGATGGTCGCGAGCGCGCGCGGGTGATCCACGGCGCCGGGCGGCGTCTCGACGAAGTCGAAGCGATCGATCGGGATGCGCTCGACGCCGGTGATCGACCGCACGCGGGCCATCGGTCAGCCCCCGAGCCTCGCGCGGAGCGAGCGGGCGAGATCGTCCCACGCCGCTTCCATCGGCGCGAGGAGCGCGTCGGCGTCGATCGCCCTGCCGGCCGCCGCGCGCGCGAGCTTGAACTGAAAGGTCTTCGCCCCGCGCGCGATCGTCCCACACGCCGCGCGCTCGGCTCCCCACGACTCGCCTCGCTCCTCGCGCCACGCGAAATGGCTCTGCGCAAGCTCGAACGAGGCGCCGAGCTGCCTCAGCGTGGCGAAGGAGTACGCGTGGAAGCCGGCCAAGGGATCCGGCGCCTCGGTCTTGCGCGCGGCGTCGAGGAGCCACGCGAGGTCGCGCGGGAAGCGCCGTCGGTAGCGGGCGAGGGGGTTGTCGACGGGCATGCGCCTCACGTGCTTCGTGAGCAGCGCGAGCGAGCGGGCGCGGAGCTCCGCGTCGTCCGGGCGGTCGATGCGCTCGGTCCGCACGACCTCCACGTAGGGCGCGAGGTGGTCGCTCCCCGAGTAGACCGTCTTGCCGAAGCGCGCCTCGTCGAGCCGGAAGAGGCCGCGGAAGTCCTCCCCCGAGAGGACGTAGTAGCCCGCGTTGTGGAAGTAGCCGAGGCGCTCGCCAGCGAGGTCGAGCGCCATCGCCGCGATCGACGTCTTCACGTGCCCCGAGCGATACGTCGTCGCGGCCGTGTCGGGCAGGTAGAAGGCGTCCACCTCCACCACGACGGGCCGTCCGAGCGCGACCTCCGCCGACACGTGATCGACGAGCCGGTGCCAGACGTCGAGCTCGAAGATCTCGAGGGCGAAGAGGTGCTCGAGATCCGCGTACGGAAACTTGGAGAACGTGAACTGATCGCCCTCGAGGTCGGTGCGCACCGTGAACGGGAGGGCCGCGCGCGGCTCGAGGCCGAGCCCGTGGAGCAGCTCGATGAAGAGATCGACGAAGCAGTTCGTCTCCACGAAGCCTCGCTCCGCGTCCGCGGTCGAGACGTGGAGCCCGTGAGGCGCGAACGCCGCCGCGTCGAAGCCGAAGGCGGCCGGCACCGTCAACCCCCGCTCGCGCCGGCGACGGAGAGCCCGAGGCGATCGCGGAGCGGAGCGCTCCAACGGTCCATGTCGAGACCGTGTTTCTTCAGCATCGCGAGCGCGATGCGCTCGAGGCCGAAGCCGATGCACGCCGTGTGGGCGTAGTCGCCCGCGTGGGTCTTGATCTCGAAGAGGTGCGCGAAGTGCTCCTGATGGTAGTTGAGCGACACGACGGCCGTCGGCTCTTGCTCCGAGCAGATCGGCACGACGAGCTCGAACTTCAGCTCGAGCTCGCGCTGGCTGATGGCGAGCACCTTGCCGCCCCGCCCGAAGAAGGGATCGTTCGCGACGACGGGGACCGCGTCGAGCCCGAGATCGCGGAGCACGCGCTGGCCGCGCTCGAACCAGGTCTCGCGGAACGACTTCACGCCGTCGGGCGCGCCGATGCGGATGAGCTCGTGCATGCGGAAGAGCTGCATGCGTGCCGGATCGTCGCTCGGCTCGTGACGGAAGCAGTAGCTCATCACGTCGAAGAGCCTCCCGCCCTCGGGGAGCGTGCCGCTCGCCGTTGGATAGACCGGGTAG
>CAYYKK010000058.1:0-8177 GCA_964467935.1 uncultured Polyangiaceae bacterium | reverse complement strand
GGGGACGAGCGCCTTCGCCCAATCGTCGCCGGCCTCGATCGTCGCGAGCAGCTCCTGGTGCGCGCGATCGTTGCCGCGGAACACGTGCACGGAGCCGGCGAGCTGCGGGAACGACTTCATGTAGCCGCTCTTCTCGAAGTTCTTGCGCGTGACCACGGGCGGGAAGCGGAGGACCTCGGCGCCGTCGCCCGAGGAGGCGAGCTTCACCTGCCGGTCGATGCCGTCGATGAGGGCCTCGAACGCGCCCGACCGACCGTAGACGCCGCGTACCCCGGTCTCGACGAGGAGCTTCTGGTCGACGAGCTCGCGGAGGAAGGCGACGTGGGCTTGGTTCGGTTCGGTCATGAGCGTCTCGTCCGGCGTGTTCGTGAGGGGCTGGTGGGCAGCGGTCAATCGTCCTTGGCGACGAGCAAGAGCGCGGCGTTGTGCCCGAGGATGCGATCGTTGGCGACCATCAACGGCGCCCCGTGCGCGTCGCGCAGGTGGCGGCCGAGCGTCCACTTGGAGTCCGACTTGTAGCCCGCGATGCCGACGATCGACAGCGCCTGCGACACGATCGACACGAGGTCCCGCGTCGCCGACACCTTCAGGCTGTTCATCTTCACGGCGAAGCTCGGGCCGCTGAGCGCGTCGCGGTCGTCCATGATCTCCTCGTACTCGGCGGCGGCCTGGTGCACGGCGCCGCGCATGCGGTGAAGATCGGCGACGACCTCCGCGAGGCGAAACGCGCCCGGCGGGACGGTGCCCGGCTTCTTCCGCGCCTCGGCCCGGATGTACGCCCTCGCCTGGTTCACGGCGTCGGTCGCGAGGCCGAGCCACATCGAGGTCCACAGGATGTGCGCGAACGGGAGCATCGTCTGCGCCGAGATGTCCGCGTACGGCTCGGGCAGGATGTCGCTCGCGGGCCCGGAGGCGCGGAGGTGGTATCCGAGGCTCGCGGTGCCGCGCATGCCGAGGGTGTCCCAGGTGTGCGTTTTGTCGAGCGTGACGTGCCCCGGCTCGAGCCGCGGCGGCTCGTCGGAGGCGATGCCCGGCGACTTGCGCGCGAGGACGATCACCTGATCGCTCGAGGCCGCGTCGGGGGCGCGGCGCGCCGTGACGAGGATGTCGTCCGCCTCGTCGCCGTACGAGATGACGGGCGCCCGCTTCTCGAGCGAGAAACGATCGCCCTCACGCACGACGGCGCACGAGCTGTTTCGGACGTCGCCCCCGATCCCTTCCTCGGTCGTCGCGGATGCGACGAGGCGCTGGTCGCGCGCGAGCTCGCGCTGGTACTCCTCGAAGCGCGGCGACTTGCCGTGCCGAACGACGCACGCGACCTGGATCTGGTGCATCGCGAAGATCATCCCCGTCGACGCGCAGCCCTGCCCGAGCGCGGTGCAGACCGCCGCGACGTCGCCGATCGACGCGCCGTCGCCCCCCAGAGCCACCGGCACGAGGCAGGAGAGGAGACGCGCACCGCGGATCGCGTCGAAGCTCTCCCTCGGAAAGCGCGCGTCGCGGTCGACGTCCTTCGCCGCCGCGCGCGCGACGCTCGAGGCGATGTCACGCGCGATCGCCGTGAGCTCGGCGCGGCTTCGTCCCTCAGTCACTGCGACCTCCGAGCTCCTCGAGGGCGGCGCGGATCGACGTGATGCTCTCGAAGAGCCTCCGGCGCAGCATGCGCTCGGGGAACTCCACCTCGAAGCGGTCCTCGAGGGCGAGCATCAGGTTCACGCTCGCGTGCGAGGTCATGCCCGCCTGGTAGAGGTCGGCGTCGTCGCCGAGGGTCGAGACGTCGACGGTGAGCTTCGCGTGCTGCTGGATGATCTCGCGGATGAGGTCGGTCATCGCCATGTCGAAGGCCTCGGCGGGTCGAGCGAGCGTCGTCGCTCAGGTGGGGGGAGGGTGGGTCTCGGCCAGCACGACCGCGGTCGCGTAGCCTCCGTCGTGACTCAAGCTCACGGACAGCGCCGTGATGCCGGCCTCGTGGGCGAGCTCGCGCGCGCTCCCGAAGAGCGCGAGGCGCGGCGCGCCGTCGGGCCCGCGGACGACCTCGATGCTCCGCGGATCGATCCCGCGATCCGGGGCGGAGAGGACCTTGAGGAGCGCCTCCTTGGCGGCGAACCGCGCGGCGAGGTGCGATGCGGCCCGAGACGAGCCGAGGTGGGCGTCGCCGAGCTCGCCGTCGGTGTAGATCCGGCGAAGGTAACGATCGCCGAACGTCGAGATCGCCGCCTCGACCTGCGCAACCTCGACGATGTCGATGCCGATCCTACCCAAGGGTGCTCCTCGAACAAGGCGAGGCTTTCACGCCTCCCCACGCCACGCAAGGCCTCGTGGCTCGGTGACGATCTCGTGTCGTGCCTCGCGTCGCGGTCATCCCTTCTTGGCCGCCTTGCGCGCGCTCTTGCGTCGAGGGCGCGCTGGCTCGGGCGCGCGCTTCACCTTCGTCGCGGCCTTCGCCGCGCTCGGCTCGACGTCGTCTCCGAGCCTCGCCTCGACCTTGGTCAGCCGGGCGCGGAGATCCTTCGCCTCATCGCGCACCTTCTCGAGCTCGTCGCGCAGCGAGCGCAGCTCGGCCACGTGGGCCCCGCGCAGATCGCGCAGCGTCTCCTTGATGCGCCTCCGCACGTTGCCGGCGTCCTCGCGCTCGAGCCGCCGCGAGAGGGCTCCCCGCGCCTTCGGATCGCCGAGCAGATCGAGGGCGCGCACGGCCGCGAGGCGCACGAACGGATCCACGTCGTCGAGGCGCTCCTCGCAGAGCTCACGGGTCTTTCGCGACGAGTCGAGCCGGGCGAGGGCGAGCAGGCTCGCGCGCCGTCCGTTGCTGTCGTGGCCGTAGACGGTCCGCGCGGACAAGTGCGGCACGGCGCGCTCGTCACGCAGCGCAGCGAGCCCGTCGGCCGCGCCGCTCCTCACCGCGTCGGCCCACGAGCGCCGATCGAGCAGCTCGACGAGCGTGTCGAAGGCCTCCGACTGTCGCGTCGCCCCGAGCGCACGCGCCGCGTCGGCCTCGACGAGGTAGCTCGGGTCGGAGAGGGCGAGCGGCTTGAGCGCCGAGGCGGCGCGCGGGCTCTTGAACTTGCCGAGCGCGCGAGCGACGGCGCGTCGCACCTTCGCGTGAGGCGTCTTCACCGCGGCGACGAGCGCGTCGAGCGCGGCCTCGGACCGAACCTCCCCGAGCGCGAGCGCGGCCTCGGCCCGGACGCCCCAGAACTCCGACTCGTTCGAGAGCGCCCTCGCGAGCGCGGCCGTCGTGCGGGCGTCGTCGCGCTTGCCCAGCGCGGCGGCCGCGATCCACCTCACACGGGCGCGCGGCGCTCGCTCGAGCTGCGCGCGGAGGAGATCGGCCGGCGCGTGGAGCTCCACCGTCGCGAGCAGGTCGCCGTCGGGGTCGAGGGTGACCCAGTCCGGCCGCGCGCTCGTCGAGAGGACGAGGGTGTCCTTCGCGCTGCGCACGTCGCGCGTCTCGCGGCGCACCTTGCCCCGCTCCGATAGCTCGACGACGAGCGGTCCCTCGTAGAGGCGCGTGCCGTCCTCGTTCGCCTGCGTCTGCGCGAGCGACACGACGACGCTCGTGCGACCGCCGTGCTCGTCGATCTCGATCCGCGCGTCGAACGCGGGGTGCCCCGCGCCGTGCACGTAGAGATCGAGCGTCCGGTCGAGGCTCTTGCCGCTCTCGGCCTCGATCGCGCGCTGCAGATCACGCGTCTCGACGATGCCGTGCGCGTGCGCCTCGAGGTATCGGCGCACGCCGCGCCAGAACGGGCCGTCCCCGACGAGGCGCCGGATGCGGTGAAGCACGAGCGCGCCCTTCTGGTAGAGGTGCCGATCGAACAGATCGATCGGCGCCTCGTAGTCTCGGCTCACGATCGGCCTGCGGTAGCGGCCCTGATCCTCGTCCACGTAGATGTCGAGCTCGCCCTTGAGCGCGTAGTCGTACTCGTCGCGCCCTGCGCCGGGCTCCGTGCCCTCGTCCTTCCAGACGAGCTCCATGTACGTGGCCCAGCCTTCGTTGAGCCAGCCCTCGCTGAAGTCCCGGCACGTGACGAGATCGCCGAACCACTGATGCGCGAGCTCGTGGGCGACGAGGCCGTCCATGTCGACGTCGATCGCCGCGCGCTCGTCGAGCAGGATGTGCTCGTACATCGTCGTGGCGCTGGTGTTCTCCATCCCGCCGAAGATGAAGTCGCTCACGACCACCTGCGCGTACTTCGCGTAGGGGTACGCGACGCCCGTCCTCTCCTCGAAGAGACGGATCATCTCGGGCGTACGCGCGAACGTGCGACGTCCGTCCTCCTCGCGCCCGCGCGGGACGAGGTACGTGACGGGCACGCGCGTCGTTTCGTCGGCGGTGAGCTCCGCGAAGTCGCCGACGACGAGCGTCACGAGGTAGCTCGGGTGCGGCTGCTCCTGCGCGTAGGCGAACGTGGTGGTGGTCGCGTCGTCGCTCCGCTCCACGAGCTTGCCGTTCGAGAGCGCGAACAGGCCCTTCGGCACGCGCACCCGCAGATCGCTCGTCTGCTTGACGTGGGGCTTGTCGTGGCACGGGAACCAGTAGCGCGCGTCCTCGTCCTGGCACTGCGACCAGACTTGTCGGGGGCGGTCGCGCACGTGGTCGTCGGGGGCGAGGAAGTAGAGGCCGCGCTTCGGCGTCGCGCGATAGCGCACGGTGACGTCGAAGAGCGCGAGCCCCGTCGGCACGGTGATCCGGAGCGTCTCGTCGTCGTAGGAGAACTCGGCCGACTTTCCGTCGATCTCGACGCGCTCGACGGTGAACGCGATGGCGTCGAGCGAGAGCGTCGTCGCGTCCCCCGAGACGCGCTGCACGCGGAGCCTCGCCGTACCGCTCACGGCGCGTGCTTCGAAGTGGAGCGAGAGATCGAGCGAGAGGTGCAGGATGACGAACGGGCGATCGCGCTCGTAGACGCGACGCGTGCCTGGGAACGCGAAGCGGCGCGCCGCCTTCGGGTCGGGCGCCGGCGCGGCCCACCCGGCGTGATCGGTGACCTCCACGCCCGCATGGTGCGCGTGCTCTTCGCCTCGCTCGGCGTCGTGGCAGAAGTGGCAGAGCCCTCGGTTCGTTCGGAAAGACGCGGCGTAGGAGCGCACGGGGCGATACTGCTCCGGGCTCGTCGTGCGCCGCAAGCCCGTCGTTCGCGGGCGGAGCCGGGCGCCGGCCCGTGGTAGCGTCGATCTCTCGTGAAGGCCCTCCTCGATCTCCCCCACGCCGAAGCGAAGGCGCTGCTCGACGCCGGCGCGCCCGTCTACCTGCCCGTGAACCCCGTCGAGTACCACGGCCCCCACCTCTCGCTGCACAACGACGCGCTCGTCTCGCGCGGCATCATCGGCGATCTCCACCGCCGCATCGGCGAACGGGGGACCGAGCCGCTGGTCCTCGCCGACCTGGAGATCGGCGTCGATCCGTGCCCCGGACGCGGGACGCGCGCGACCAAGCTCCGCGACGCGATCGCGATCGTCCGCGAGGCCGCGCGCGCCGTGTGCGAGCTCGGCGCCCGCCGCGTCGTCTTCGTGACGTTCCACGGGGCGCCGCTCCACGGCGTCGCGCTCGACGAGGGGATCGAGGAGTGCCGCCGGCACGGGGCCCGCGCGGTGTCGCCGCTCGCGATCGTCCTCGAGCGCATGCTCGATATCGAGGACGTGTCGCGCTTCGCTCCGGCCGTCGCCCACGTCGAGAGCGCAGCGAAGCGCGAAGAGCTCCTCCGGCGTCTGCCGCTCGACTTCCACGCGGGCTTCTTCGAGACCTCGCTCGCGCTCCACTACGCGCCGAGCTCGGTCTCGCCGCTCTACCGAGCCCTCGCGCCCTGTCCCGAGGTGACGCCGGACGCCGGCCTCATGACGGCGAGCCGCGCGGCGAGTCGCCTCGGGCGCGCCGCGTTCGCCCGCGAGCTGTCGTTCGTCGCGGCGGGCCGCGGGTGGTACGCGCTGCGGCCGTTCCCTGGCTACACGAGCGATCCGTCGCTCGCCACCGCCGAGGCCGGCGCCTTCTTCGCCGAGATCCTCGCCGACGAGACCGCCCCGACCGTGCGCGCGGTCCTCGAGGACGGCGCCGAGCCGACCCGCCCGATCCTCCGCTGGCTGCGTGCCGTCACCCTCGACGGGCGCGTCCCGGTCACCGAGGTGAAGCTCGATCAGATCCTCGCGGTCGGAGGTCGATAGGCCTCGTGGCCGAGCGCCCGGATCTCGAGTACGCGGTCCCGATCCTCGACCGCGAGCTCCGCGGCCGGACCATCCGCGCCATCGAGGTGAAGAAGCCCGTGGTCGTCCGCGTGGTGATCCGCGGGGACTTCGAGCCGCTCCTCGTGGGCGCGTCCTTCGCGTCGTTCGCGCGTCGCGGCCACTGCGTCGTGATCGGCCTCGATCGCCCGAGCCCCGCCGCGGCGCTCGATCTCGTCATCGCCCCGATGCTCGCGGGGAGGCTCCGTATCGTCGCCCCCGGGGAGAAGCGGCCCCACGACGCGGCGGTGTCGTTCGTGCTCGATGACGACCGGGTGCTCGTCTACCGAGACGACGTGCAGATGGGCAAGGTCTACGTGACGACGCGCGGCGCCTACGCGTCGGTCCCGGGCCTCGCGACGATCGGCCTCGATTGCCTGGACCCGAAGGTGTTCACGAAGGCCGCGTTCCGCGCGCTCGCGTCTGCTCGGCGGGATCAGGCCAAGGTGTTCCTCCTCGACAAGTCGGCGCTCGACAGCCTCGGCAACGCGTACGCGGACGAGTCGCTCTTCGAGGCGCGCGTGCACCCGAAGGCCTGGGTGAAGAAGCTCTCGCCCGAGGCCGTCGACGCGCTCTTCGACGCGATCGTCCTCGTCCTCACGCGCGCGCGCGACACGATCCGCGCGCGAAAGCCGCCGATCGACGAGAAGCTGCGCGACTTCCTCAGCGTTCGCGGACGAGCGGGCGAGCCGTGCGTTCGGTGCAAGACGAAGCTCCGCAAGGCCGGCGTCCACGGTCACGACGCGATCTTCTGCCCGACGTGTCAGCCCGACGAACGCGGGTCGAGCCTCGTCGACTGGCGCAAGCTCGGTCGTTGAGGCGCGCGGGCCCGGCGACTCGGCCGGGACCTCGCGCTCTCGGTCGACCGCGCTACGGGACGACCTTGAGACCCCCCGGACGCGAGAGCCCCTCGAAGAAGTCGTTGCCCTTGTCGTCGACGACGATGAACGCGGGGAAGTCGACGACCTCGATCTTCCAGATCGCCTCCATGCCGAGCTCCGGATACTCGAGCACCTCGACCTTGCGGATGCAGTCCTTCGCGAGCCGCGCCGCAGGCCCGCCGATCGAGCCGAGGTAGAAGCCGCCGTGCTTCTTGCACGCCTCGGTCACCGCGCGCGAGCGGTTGCCCTTCGCGAGCATCACGAAGCTCCCACCGTTCGCCTGGAACAGATCGACGTACGAGTCCATTCGGCCCGCGGTCGTCGGACCGAACGATCCGGAGGCGTAGCCTGCGGGCGTCTTGGCCGGCCCGGCGTAGTAGACGGGCAGATCCTTCATGTAGTCCGGGAGCCCCTCGCCGCGGTCGATGCGCTCCTTCAGCTTCGCGTGCGCGATGTCGCGCGCGACCACCATCGGCCCGGTCAAGCTCACGCGCGTGCGGACGGGATACTTCGTCAGCGTCGCTCGGATCTCGCTCATGGGCCTCCGGAGATCGATCTGGACGACCTCGCCCGCGAGCTGTGACTCGTCGACCTCCGGTAGGTACTGGGCCGGGTTGTGCTCCAGCTGTTCGACGAACACGCCCTCCTTCGTGATCTTGCCGAGCGCCTGCCGGTCCGCCGAGCAGCTCACGGCGATCGCGATCGGGAGCGAAGCCCCGTGGCGCGGCAGGCGGACGACGCGCACGTCGTGACAGAAGTACTTGCCCCCGAACTGCGCGCCGATGCTGGTCTTCTGCGACAGCTCGTGGATCTTCGCCTCCATCTCCAGATCGCGGAAGCCGCGACCGAGCGCGTTGCCCTCGACGGGCAGCGTGTCGAGGTAACGCGCGGACGCGAGCTTCGCGACCTTCAGCGCGTACTCGGCGCTCGTGCCGCCGACGACGACGGCGAGGTGATACGGCGGGCAGGCCGCGGTGCCGAGCGAGCGCATCTTCTCGTCCATGAACTTCATCAAGCTCTCGGGGTTCAGCACCGCCTTCGTCTCTTGGTAGAGGTAGCTCTTGTTCGCGGAGCCAC
>CAYYKK010000057.1:0-29152 GCA_964467935.1 uncultured Polyangiaceae bacterium | reverse complement strand
GACACGACGCGAGGAGGATGAACGCCGCGACGAGGGCTTTCGATCGGCGCATCGCTCGAGCGTAGCGGAGGAGCGCGTGGCCCGAAACGCCCGTGCCCGACCGAGCGGGTCAGCTCGGGATGAAATCGGCGCGCGTCGTGATCGCGCGGACCGGGAGCCCCGCGGCCTCGATCGCCTCGCGACCGCCTTCGAGGCGATCGACGAGCGCCACGACGCCGACGACCTTCGCCCCGACGAGGCCGAGCTTCTCCACCGCCTTCAGCGTCGAGCCGCCGGTGGTGATGACGTCCTCCAGCATCACGACGGGCATGCCCGGTCGCAGCGCCTTGTCGCCTTCGACGAGCCGCTTCGAGCCGTGGTCCTTCACTTCCTTGCGGACGTAGAGCGCAGGGAGCGGCCGTCCGCGCTGGAAGCTGACGAGCGACACGGCGCTCGCGAGCGGGCAGCCGCCGAGCTCGACGCCGGCGACGCCTTCACAAGCAGGCAAGTCGGCGAGGGCCTCGAAGAAGAGCTCGCCGACGAGCGCGTGCCCCTCCGCGCCGAGGATCGTCTGCTTGCAGTCGATGAAGAAGTCGCTCTCTTTGCCGGAGGCGAGCACGACCTTCTTTCTCTCGAAGCTCCGCTCCCGCAAGAGCTCGACGAGGCGCTCACGCCGCGGATCCTCGCGCGCGATCACCTCAACGCGCGCCCTTCTTCTTGAGCGCGCCCTTGGCGCCCTTCTGAAGCGCGGGCATCACCGGCAGCGGGGCCTGACGCGCGCCCTTCTGCGCGGCGCTCTTCGTGAGGGGCGACGCGGCCGGCTCGACGAACCGAGGCTCGGCGCCGCGCTTTTCGTCCTTGCGGCTCTCCTCGCGACGCGGCTCTTCACGACGCGGCTCTTCACGACGCGCCTCCTAACGACGCGCCTCCTCACGACGCGCCTCCTCACGACGCGGCTCCTCACGACGCAGCTCCTCCTTGTGGCTCGTCACCTCGACGCGCGCCGGACGCGCAGGCGCGGCGGCCCGGCTCGCCGGCTCGCGAGCGGGCTGCGCCGCGCGCTCGGCCCGCGCGGGCTTCGCGAGCGACGGGTCCGTCGAGACGTGCCCTCGGAGCAGACCGCCCGGACGAATGCCGATGCTCGGCGCGCTGAGATCACCGACGACCCGCGCGCCCTCTTCGAGCACGATCGACTCGCGCGCCGAGACGTCGCCCGCGACGGCGCCGCGCACGACGACGCGCGCGCCCCGGACGGGGCTCTTCACACGAGCGGCTTCGGAGAGCGTGACCTCGCCGTCGACGTCGAGCGTGCCCTCGACGCGCCCTTCCACGTCGAGATCGCCCGAGCCGCGCACGTTGCCGACGATGGTCGTCCCACGCCCGATCTTGGAGAGGTTCGCCATGTCGCTCACACGTCCATGTCGACGTTGCCCTTGAACACGGCGCCGTCCGCGATGGTCACGCGCGCCGCCTTCACGTCTCCGACGAGGCGTCCACCCGTGAGGAGATCGACGCGGTCGGTCGCGACCACGTTGCCCGTCAGCGTGCCGCCGACCGAGACGCTCGCGGCGCCCACGTCGGCTTCGACGACGCCGCCGGGCTCGACGGTGACCGCGCCGTCGACCGTGAGCTTGCCGCGCACCGTCCCCGCGACGACGACCTCCTCGTCGGAGCTGACCTCACCCTCGATGGTGATCCCTTGACCGATGACCGTTGTCGCCACGACCTGCTCCTTGTCGCGAGAGCCCGGAGAGGCTCCCTGTGGGCGCGAACGGCGCCCTGAAAACGAAATCTCTCGTACCCGATCCTCGAGCCAACGTCACCACCGGGCCCGACGCGGCGCGCCGATCCCCTTCGGCGAGCCCGATCACCTGCGGCGAGGAGGCGCCGCGCCGCGTGAGGAGGCACCGCGCGCGGCTCCCGCGCCCTCGAGCCCGTCGGGCAGCTCGAACTCCGCGTCGATGCGCCCCGAGAAAGCGGCGCCCTCTTCGAGCGCGATCTGCGCTCCGCTCATGTTGCCGACGACGCGCGCGCCAGCGCGGATGGTGACCTCTCCCTCGGCGTCGACGTCGCCGGTGAGGGAGCCTTCGATCGACACCGCGCGCGCGGTGGTGTTGCCGGCGACGACCCCGCCTTGCTCGATGCTGAGCGTGCCCGACACCTTCACGTCGCCCTCGACGGATCCCTCGACCCGAAGATCACCGTCGCCGTTGACCCGCCCCCGCACCCGGAGCGATGCCCCGAGGACGTTGTCGTCGGAGGAACCAGGGGTGCGGGTGCTCGACTTCGAGGGACGGGACATGGTGCCACTCTTCTCCAGGCGCGCCGCGCGAGGTCGCGACGGGCGCTCGCGGACGCGCGGGGCGCTCGAAAAAATCGCTTGCTCGGGCGCCTACCGCACGCGCTCCGAGGGCGCGGAACCTAGCCCAACGCTCAGTCCAGGGCAACGGACATCAAAGTGCGTCGGCCGGCGCGCGGGCCGGGTCGCCGCGCGCATGTCCACTTGCCGGTCGAACGGTCGGCAATTACGTTACCGGTCTGCCGGGCCCAGAGTCACGACAAGATCCGGAGTCGCCGGAGCCGGAGCCGGGCGTAGCTCGTTCGACCCCTCTCTCTCGGGCCCTCGCAATCGAGACATCGACGCTCCCGGAAGAGCGCCGAGGAAGTGGAGAGCAAGTCCCATGGCCAGCAAGAACGTCCAAACCTTCAACGACGTGAACTTCGACTCGGACGTCCTCAAGTCCGACGTGCCCGTCCTGGTCGACTTCACCGCGACGTGGTGCGGACCCTGCAAAATGCTCGCGCCGATCGTCGAGAAGCTCGCCGACGAGTTCGAGGGCAAGGTCCGCGTGGGCAAGTGCGACATCGACGACGCGCCCGCGACCGCCGCCAAGTACGGCGTGCGCAGCGTCCCGACCGTCATGGTGTTCGCGAAGGGCCAGAAGGTCGGCCAGCACACCGGCCTCACGAACCGCGACAAGCTCGTCCAGCTGCTCGGGGTCTGATCGGCCGCGCGCCGGCGACGATCGTCGGACACCGGCACGCGAAAGCGCCGCTTCTGCCGTAGCGGGCCCCGATCTCTCGGGGTCCCCTCTTGGCGGGAGCGGCGCCTGCTTTTAGCGTAGCCGTGTCGAAGTGACCTTGCTCTCCGCCCAGAAGCTCCGTGACTCGCTGCTCGGCAAGTCGCTCGTCGGCGAAGCCGGCGTCCGGTTCCATCTGCGCACGCTGCTCGGCGAGGGTGGCCAGGGCTGGGTCTTCAAGGCGAACTACGACGATCCGGACGGCTTCTGGATCGTCGTGAAGATGCTGCGCCACGTCGAGGGCGACGCGGTCGACGCGCTCCGACGGTTCGAGCGCGAGGCGAAGGTGCTGCAGATGCTCGGCTCGGTCCCGACGCCGAACCCGAACATCGTGCGCTTCTACGACCACGGTGTCCTGCGTGTCCCGACGCCCCTCGGCGAGATCACCTTGCCGTTCATGGCGCTCGAGTTCGTCGATGGTCCGACCCTCGCGGCGCTGATCGAGCAGCACGGGGGCGCGGGGCTGCCGCTCGGTCACGCCCTCTCGCTCATGAAGCAGGTCGCGCGCGCGCTCGGCACGGTGCACGAGCACCGCATCGTGCACCGCGATCTCAAGCCGTCGAACATCCTCCTTGCGACGGTGCAGGGCCAGCAGATCGCCAAGGTCACCGACTTCGGGCTCGTGAAGGTGACCGACCTCTCGGCGCGGAGCACGGCGACGGTCGCGGGCGCGACGCTCGGCTACGCCCCGCCCGAGCAGTACGAGATGGGCAACAACCGCGTCAGCGCGCAGACGGACATCTTCTCGTACGCGACCATCCTCTTCGAAATCTTGAGCGGTCAGATCGCTTTTCCGCACAAGCCCGGCGACAGCCCGCTGCGCACGGTCGCGCGCATGTTGACGGGAGAGCGGCCGCAGCTCGCGCGCTTCATGGGGACGCTCTCGCCGGAGCTGCGCGGGCGCCCCGATCTCGTCGCGATCCTCGATCGGGAGCTCGCGCGCGCGACGCACGCCGATCCGAGCCAGCGACACGCGAACATCTTCGATCTGTGGACGCGCGTCGAACCGGCGATGCGAGAGGCGCTCAGGCCCGACCGAACGAGCGGGGCGCACCCCGAGACGCGCGCGGTGTCGGAGGGCGCGGAGACGCTGAGCGGACCACTCCTGCCGTCGTACGCGGTGATCGGGCTCCCGCTCCGTAGCGACACGCTGCGGAGCGCGGCGTTCGCGCCTGAGGAGGGCACGATCTACGGCCTCGGCGCGCACGCGCTCCACACGTTCTCCCAGGGCGCGTGGTCGCCGCTCGCGCTGCCGGCGTTGCCCCCGGCCGACGCGGTGAAGGGGCTCGCGCGACTCGCGAGCGGCGAGCTGCTCGTCCTCGGCGACGGCGGGCTCGCGATGGCGTTCTCGCGCGCCGCGGGGGGTCGCAGGCTGCTCGCGCCCGACGTCGACGTGACGTGGTACGGCGCGCACACCGAGGACGGCGACGTGATCCTCGTCGGCGAGCGGCGCGTCGCGGGTCGGACGGTGGGGCTGCTCGGCGAGGTCGGTCCACGCGGGATCGCGGTGCGCGCGATCGAGGGGACGACGAGGCTCGTCGCGGTCACGCGGATCGCGAGCGGCACGTTCGTCGCGTGCGGGGCGCACGGCGCGCTCGTCCACGTCCTGCCATCCGCGATGGCGGCGAGCTTCCCCGGTCGCGCGGCGCACGAGGACGTCCCCTGGGGGCGGACCGGACACCTCACCGCGATCTGCCGCTCGTTCGACGGCGGCGCGTTCGCGGTCGGCACGGGAGGGCACGCGCTCGCGATCCGACCGCACGACGCGCTCGGCGCGCCCCCCCCGCCGGCCACCCTCGAGACGGTGCAGACGACGCGCGATCTCACCACCGTCGTCCTCGACGCGAGCGGGACGCCTTGGGCCGCGGGCGGCCAGGCGCGCCTGCTCGTCCGCGAGGAGGGCAAGTGGATCCGCGTGCCGATGGATCTCACGGCGACCACCCTCGTCGCGATCTCCATGCGTCAGCGCGCCACGCTCGTCGCCGAGGACGGGACGGTCATCGAAGGTCGAGGCGGCTGACGCGCGAGCGCCGCCACCGCGACGAGGCTGTGACGGGCGCGCGCGCCTGGGACTGTCCTTGACCGCTCGTGGTCGCGAAATTACGAGGACGAGCGCTCTTTCATCAGGAGAACCGTCCATGGCGACCAAGATTGCGATCAACGGGTTCGGCCGAATCGGCCGCTGCGTCGTGAGGGCCCTCGCCGAGCGAAAGATTTCGGACCTGGAGCTCGTCGCGATCAACGATCTCACCGATCCGAAGACGCTCGCGCACTTGCTCAAGTACGACTCGATCCACCGCACGTTCCGCGCGGCGAGCGTCTCGCACTCCGAGGGCGCGCTCCAGATCGGCGGCAAGGAGGTCAAGGTCCTCGCGCACAAGGATCCGGCGGAGCTGCCGTGGAAGGCGCTCGGCGTGGACGTCGTCCTCGAGTGCACCGGCCTCTTCACCGACCGCGAGAAGGCCGAGGTCCACCTGAAGAGCGGCGCGAAGAAGGTGCTCATCTCGGCGCCCGCGAAGAAGCCCGACGCGACCATCGTCATGGGCGTGAACGACGAGATCTACGATCCCAAGGCGCACCACATCCTGTCGAACGGCTCGTGCACCACGAACTGCCTCGCGCCGATCGCGAAGGTCATGCTCGACAACTTCGGCGTCGAGCACGGCCTCATGACGACGGTGCATTCGTACACGAACGACCAGCACATCCTCGACGTCCCGCACCGCAAGGGCGACCTTCGCCGCGCGCGCGCGGCCGCCGTCAGCATGATCCCGACGAGCACGGGCGCCGCGAAGGCGCTCAGCGAGGTCATCCCGGCGCTGAAGGGCAAGTTCGACGGGCAGGCGATCCGCGTGCCGACCGTCGACGTGTCGATCGTCGACCTGACGATCACGACGGAGAAGCCGCTCACGAAGGACGCGATCCACGCGGCGATGAAGAAGGCCGCGACCGAGGGCCCGATGAAGGACGTCCTCGACTACACCGACGAGCAGCTCGTCTCGGGCGACTACATCGGCAACGCGGCTTCGAGCACCTTCGACGCGACCATGACGCAGGTCCTCGGCGAGCGCTTCGCGAAGATCTTCGCCTGGTACGACAACGAGTGGGGCTTCTCGAACCGCATGCTCGATCTCGCGCTCTTGATCGCCAAGAAGGGCGTCTGAGGAGGCCCGCGTGAAGACGATCGAGGATCTCGCCAAGAGCGGCGAAGGCGAGGAGAACGGCCTCACCGGCAAGCGCGTCTTCATCCGCGTGGACTTCAACGTCCCGCTCGACAAGAAGACGCGCGCCATCACCGACGACGCCCGCATCCGCGAGGCGCTGCCGACGATCCGGTTCGCCCTCGAGCACGGCGCCAAGGTGATCCTGGCGTCGCACCTCGGTCGTCCGAAGCCCGGCAAGACCGAAGGGCTCTCGCTCGAGCCGTGCGGGGCGCGGCTCGCCGAGCTGCTCGGCTGCGAGGTGCACGTCCCGGAAGACTGCGTCGGCGACGCGCCGAAGAAGGTCATCCAGGACCTGCGCACCGGGCAGATCTGCCTGCTCGAGAACCTCCGCTTCCACCCCGAAGAGGAGGCGAACGACGAGGGCTTCGCGAAGCAGCTCGCGGAGCTCTGCGACGTCTACATCGACGACGCGTTCGGGTGCGTCCATCGCGCGCACGCGTCCGTCCACGCCCTGCCGCTGATGGTCCGTGATCGCGGCGCGGGGTTCCTGCTCCAGAAGGAGCTCGCCGCGCTCGGCAAGGTGGTCGACAGCCCCACGAAGCCTTTCGTCGCCGTGCTCGGCGGCGCGAAGGTGAGCGACAAGATCGAGGTGGTCGAGGCGCTGCTCGGCCTGGTCGACGCGCTCTGCATCGGCGGCGCGATGGCCAACACGTTCCTCGCGGCGCAAGGCAAGAACGTCCAGAAGAGCCTCGTCGAGAGCGACAAGCTCGCGCTCGCGAGGACCATCATGGACAAGGCCCGCGACAAGAAGGTCGACCTGGTGCTCCCCGTCGACGTCGTCGTCGCGAGCGGCGTCGACGCGACGAGCGGTCAGACGGTGAGCGCCGACGCGATCCCCGAGGGGACGATGGCGCTCGACATCGGGCCGAAGTCGGTCGCGTTGATCGCGAAGCAGATCGACCGCGCGAAGACGATCTTCTGGAATGGGCCGATGGGCCTCTTCGAGACGAGCGCGTTCGCGAACGGCACGCTGGAGGTCGCTCGCGTCATGAGCCGCGCGAGCGGCTTCTCGGTCGTGGGAGGCGGCGACAGCGCCGCCGCGATCAAGCTCGCGGGCGAGGACGTGGTCCGGGGCTTCGATCACATCTCGACCGGCGGGGGCGCTTCGCTGGAGCTCATCGAAGGCAAGAAGCTGCCCGGCGTGACCGCGCTCGGCTGAGCCTCACCGTCGTCGCGCGTCGCGCGCCGCTCGCTCGAACGCAGGCGGCGCGCGATCGATCTCGCCTGCGCCCGTCGCCAGGCCCGAAGCACATGAGCACAGGAGCTCCACCTTGAACCCGTTTCGTGCACCGCTGATCGCAGGCAACTGGAAGATGAACGCCGGGGGTCGCGAGGCGTGCGCGCTCGCGCGCGGCGTCGCGAAGGCGTCGGGTGGCGCTCGCCGCGTCGAGGTCGTCGTCGCGCCGCCGTTCACCGCGATCGCCGCGGTCGCCCACGAGCTCACCGACGCGGTCGGCTCGATCGACGTCGCGCCGAACGAGGACGGACGACGCGGCGTCGGCGTCGCCGCGCAGGACATGCACGCCGAGGAGAAGGGGGCCTTCACCGGCGCCGTCTCCGCGCCGATGCTGAAGGACGCCGGCGCGTCGTGGGTCATCCTCGGTCACAGCGAGCGAAGGCAGCTCTTCGGCGAGACCGACGCGTCCGTGGCGGCGAAGGTGGGCGCTGCGTTCGCGGCCCAAATCAAGCCGATCGTGTGCGTCGGCGAGACACTCGCGGAGCGAGAGGGCGGCGAGACACTCGCGGTGGTCGAGCGCCAGGTCCGCGCGTTCATGAACCACTTCCTTCGCGAGCCCGGCTTCGGCGTCATCGCCTACGAGCCGGTGTGGGCGATCGGGACCGGCAAGGTCGCGAGCCCCGACGACGCGCAAGAGGTCCACGCGAAGATCCGCGCGCTGCTCGAGGAGGTGAGCGAGGAGGTCGCCGAGATGACGCGCATCCTCTACGGCGGCAGCGTCAAAGGCGACAACGCCGAGGGCCTCTTGGGCCAGGACGATATCGACGGCGCGCTGGTCGGCGGCGCGTCGCTCGACGCGGAGGGGTTCGGCAAGATCATCGCCGCGGCGCAGCAGCTCGCCGAGAGCTTCGAGGAGACGGCGGGCGAGGATCCCGCGAGCGAAGGGGGCGACTCGGCCGACGACGCGGAACCGCCGCCTTCGCAAGCCCGCGAGCGCATGACGCTCGAGACCGTGACGGAGACGGGCTCCGACGAGAGCGCGAACGATGGTCGGGGTGACGACGACGGCGACGACGAGGACGAGGACGACGACGAGGACGACGACGGCGACGACGACGACGAGGACGACGACGACGACGACGGCGACGACGACGACGACGACG
This sequence comes from uncultured Polyangiaceae bacterium, assembly GCA_964467935.1. GTDB lineage: Bacteria > Myxococcota_A > Polyangia > Polyangiales > Polyangiaceae > CAYYKK01. The sequence continues at coordinate 20,529 of CAYYKK010000057.1, read as the reverse complement.
ACGACGACGACGGCGACGGCGACGGCGACGATGGCGACGACGAGCCGGCGGAGACCGAGCATGCCCCCGAGCCCGGCGACGGCAAGGCGCCGCACAGTCCCGAGGCCGGGGACGACGACTGAGCGCTCGTTCCGCTAGGTGCCCTCCCTTTGCGCGCCGAGCGTGAACGCGCTATGGCCCCTCCTTCCGAGAACGAACATGTTGGTCCCCATCCTGAATGTGCTGCACGTCGTGGTGTCCCTGTTCCTCATCCTCGTGGTCCTGCTTCAGCAGGGCAAAGGCGGAGGGCTCGGTGGCCTCGGCGGCGCCGCGGCGACGCAGGTGTTCGGCGGCGGCGGCGCGGGCAACTTCATGACCCGCCTCACGGCCGTCTGCGCGATCATCTTCCTCACGACCAGCATGTCGCTCGCGTACTTCTCGTCGGCGGGCGACCGCGAGCTCCGCAAGTTCCAGAACACCCACCAGCCGAGCAAGTGAGAGGCGGCCAGGCGTGGCCCGGCGTAGGGTCCGGCGCGGGGCCCACCGCGACGCGCCGGGGCGCCGCCGATGAGCGCGCTCGGTGAGCACGCGGGGATCGCGCGCGCATCGCACGCGAGGCTCGTCGCCGCGCTCTCCGCGCTGCGGCTCGGCGTCTCTGCGCTGACGCTCGCGCTCGGGTTTCGCGCCGTCAGCGACGACGACTTCGCGCGCGTCGTCATCGCGCAGGACTTCGCGCACTCCCCCAAGCTCGATCCGAGCGGCACGAGCTGGCTCCCGCTGCCGTTCTGGATCGACGGCGGCGTCATGATCGCCTTCGGCCGAAGCCTCGCGGTCGCCGTCGCCGTCGCCCTCGCCTCGGGGATCGTCTCGACCGCGCTCACGTACGTCGCTGGCCTCTGGCTGACGCGCGACCGCGCGAGCGCCTTCGTCGGCGCGGCCATCGCGACGGTGATGCCGTGGAGCGCGCGGCTCGGCGTCTCGACCGTTCCCGAGCTCTGGACGGCCTCGCTCACGCTCCTCGGCGCGGCCGCCGTCTCGACCGCCACGACCGATCCGCGACGTACGAGGCGAATGGTGCTCGGCGCGCTCGCCCTCTTCGCCGCGACGCTGAGCCGCTACGAGCCCTGGTTCGTCGCGCTCGGCTTCGCGGGGCTGACGCTCGTGGACGCCGCCCGCTCCCGAGAGCGCGCCGCCACGAAGCGCCTCGGCGAGCTCGCGTGCGCCGGCGCGGCGCTCGCGGGGGCCGCGCTGTGGGTCGGCTGGAACGAGATCGCGCACGGCTCGCCGCTCCATTTCTTGGATCGGGTCTCCGCGTACCGCGACGCGATCGACCACGGCGCGCTCTCGAGCCGCGTCGGCGGCTACCTCTTCGCGCTCGCGCGCGCGGAGCCGGAGCTGCTCGCGATCGCCGCGGCGACGCTCGGTTCTCTCTTCACCGATCGGCCGTACGCGCGCGCCATCCTCGCGCCCTTCGCCCGCCCCGCCCTCTTGTCGGCGCTGCTGCTCGCGACGCTCACGGCGTCGAGCATCCGGGGCGGCGCGCCGACGCATCACCCGGAGCGCGCGCTCTTCGTGCTGTTCCTGCTGCTCGCCCTCGCGCTCGGCCACGCGATCGTCGCGCTCGCGCGCAGCCCGGAGCGGGCACCGTCACGGAGGACGGTCGCCATCGTCGTGATCGCGGTCGCCGGGCTGAGCTTCCCGGTGCGGCGCTGGGTGCTCCAGGGCGAGTCGTTCGCGCGCCGCGACGCGGAGGTCGATATCGGTCGCGTCTTCGCGCGATCGGTCCCGCCGGGATCGCGCGCGCTGCTCGGTGTGAGCGACTACGGGTTCTTCGCGATCCAAGCGGCGAGCGGGAGACCCGAGGACCTCGTGCCAGACCACAAGATCGACCCCGCGCGCCCCACCGATCCGTTCGACGCCGCCGCGCTCGTCGACCTCGCGCGCCGAGAGGGCTACGCTCTCGCGCTCGCTCGCCGGCCCGCGCAGCTCCCACGAGGCGCGCGCACCATCGCGCAGAACGACGCATTCATGATCCTCGACGTAGAGCCCACACGATGAACGAAGACGCCCTCGACGACACCCCCGGCGGGAGCGCCACCACGACGTTCGTCCACCCGACCGCCGTGGTCGAGGAAGGCGCCCACGTCGGAGACGGCGCGCGCGTCTGGCATTTCTCGCACGTGATGTCCGGAGCCCGGATCGGCGCGCGCGCGATGCTCGGCCAAGGCTCGTTCGTCGGTGGAACGGCGAGGATCGGCGCGCGCACGCGCGTCCAGAACAACGTGTCGATCTTCGACGGCGTGGAGATCGAGGACGACGCGTTCATCGGCCCGTCCGTCGTCTTCACCAACGTGAAGACGCCGCGCGCCTTCGTCGATCGGAAGAGCGAGATCCTCCCGACGCGCATCGGCCGCGGCGCGACGCTCGGCGCGGGCGCGGTGATCCTCTGCGGCAACGACGTCGGCGAGCACGCGTTCGTCGGCGCGGGCGCGGTGGTCACGGCGCCGGTGCCGGCCTACGCGCTCGTCGTGGGCAACCCCGCTCGCCGTGTCGGCTGGGTCTCGCGGCGCGGGCACCGACTGCCGGAGGGCGCCGATCCGACGTGCCCCGAGACGGGCGAGCGCTACGTGATCGACGGAGAGCGGTGCCACCCCGCGGGGGAGCCACGCACGCCCGAGGGGCGAGCGCGGATCGAGCTCGCCGATCTCCGCGCGCTCCACGAGCCGCTGCGCACGCGGCTCCGCGCCGCGTTCGATCGCGTCGTGAGCTCGGGGCGCCTCGTGCTCGGGCCCGAGGTGGACGCCCTGGAGCGCAGCGCCGCGGAGACGCTCGGCGTCGCGCACGCCGTGGGCGTCTCGAGCGGGAGCGACGCGCTCCTCGCCGCGCTGATGGCGCTCGAGATCGGCCCCGGCGACGAGGTCGTGACGACGCCGTTCTCGTTTTTCGCGACCGTCGGCGCCATCGCCCGTCTCGGTGCGACGCCCGTGTTCGCCGACATCGGCGACGACCTCACGATCGACGCCGAGGCCGTGCGCGCGGTGCTCACGCCCCGCACCCGCGCGATCGTCGTGGTGCACCTGTTCGGCAGGCCCGTCTCACGCGAGGTCTTCGAGGTCGCTCGCGCCGCTGGCGTGGCCTTGGTCGAGGACGCAGCGCAGGCCTTCGGCGCCGCGACGCCGGAGGGCCCGGTCGGCGCGCTCGGCGACCTCGGGTGCTTCTCGTTCTTCCCCACGAAGAACCTCGGCGCGCTCGGCGACGCCGGGCTCGTGACGACGCGCGACCCGGAGATGGCCGAGCGCCTCCGGATGCTCCGAGCGCACGGCGCGAGCCCGAAATACCACCACGTCTTGCTCGGCGGGAATTTCCGCCTCGACGCGCTCCAGGCGGCGCTCCTCTCCGTCAAGCTGCCGCACGCGGCGGGCTGGACCGCGGCGCGGCGGCGAAACGCCCGCGCCTACGAGGAGATTTTCCGCGCGTTCGGCTTCGGCGATCGGAGGAGCCACGGGGACTTGGCCCTCGTGCTGCCGACGATCGACGACGGACACGTGATGCACCAATACGTGGTCGAGTCGAGCCGGCGTGACGGGCTCCGCGCACACCTCGCGTCGCAAGGCATCGCCAGCGAAGTGTATTATCCAGAGCCGTTGCATTTGCAGCCATGTCTCAGCCACCTCCCCTACCGCCCGGGCAGCATGCCGCGGGCCGAGCGCGCGTCGCTCGAGGTCCTCGCCCTCCCGGTTCACCCGACGCTGCGCCAGGAGCAGATCGAGCGGGTCGCCGGGGAGGTCGTGTCGTACCTTCGGTCCTGAGCGCTCCTTTTTTCTGAAGGCTCGGGCCCGCCCCGGAGAAGGGTTCGTATCGGCACCATGCGAACCAGCCAGGATGCTCTCGGAACCGGTGTCGACACCTCGACCTCCGGTGCTCCGCCGTCCCCGCGTTCTTCGGTGCGCGCGACGCCGTCGAGCAAGAGCATCCCGCCCTCGGACAGGGGCGCTCCGCCCTCCGGCCGCGGCGCTCCGCCCTCGAGCCGCGGCGCTCCGCCCTCGAGTCGCGGCGCTCCGCCCTCCAGCCGCGGCGCTCCACCCTCGAGTCGCAGTGTCCCCCCTGCGAGCAAGAGCGTGCCCCCCGCCCGCAAGAGCGTGCCCCCTGCGCGAGACTCCGTCCGCGTGCCTGCGGAGATCGCGACTGGGAGAGCGAAGGAGCTCGTGCTGCTCGAGCTCGATCTGCGCGTTCATCAGAGCGCGTCCCGAATCCGCGTCGCCTACACCGTGTCGAACCTCTCGACGCGCGCGGCGTACCTGCAGAACCGCTACGGCGCCCCTCGGCGCTGCCCCACCGGGATGGTCGGTGGCGGCCGGAGCCTGAACGACACGAGCGACAAGCGCGCGCCGTTCTCGACGGGCAGCGCGTGCGTCTGGCCGGCGAAGGACGGCACGCTGGTCGTGTTCCAGGGCGATCTCGTGCCGCCCTCGACGACGTCGACGCCCTCCGATTGGTCCGAGCCAGCCTTCTCCTTGCTCGGCGAGCCGTCGACGTTCGAGATCGAGCTCGGCGACCCCATCCACCAGTGGGAGAACAACGTGACCCGCCCGGCCTCGGGTCCGACCGTCAAGGTCCGCAGGCTCTCGCTCTCGATCGACGTGCTGCTCGATCCCCTCGTCGCCTTCGAGATCGAGGGCGCCCCCGGATCGTTCGCGTGCGACTACGGCCAACCCGGCTACGTCGAGGCGAGCGGCGATCTCGAGCGGCCGGGCGAGACCGCCATCGAGCCCTCGCTCGTCGCGCGCGCGGAAGCTCGCCTCGCCGCGATGCAATCGCTCGTGCGGCTCAACCCGTGGGCGCCGAGGCGGTGACGCGAGGCCCTCGCACGCGAGGGCCTCACGCCTCCGGGACCAGCCCCACGCGCCGGCCGTCGCGCTTGCCGGGAGACTTCCCGCGACGCACCTGCTCGTCGAGGACGCCGATCTGCCTCTCCACGATGGCGTCCATCGAGCCCGCGTCGGCGCGATCGATCCATCGCATGAGCGACGAGACGCAGAGCTCCTTCAGGTAAGCGAACGAGAAGCCCGCGGTGGCCTCCGCGGTGCGGCGGAGCGCCTCGGTCCCGAGCTGCATCTCCAGCGCGAGCGCGTCGCTCCAGCGCGCCAGAAACCTCACGCGCTCCTCGAAGCCAGGCAGATCGAAGAGATACTTCCGATCGAACCGGCTCGGCCGATCGACGATCGCCGGATCGATCCGCTCGGGGAAGTTCGTCGTCGCGATCGTGACGAGCCCCGAGTTGTCGGCGAAGCCGTCGAGCTCGTTGAGGAAGAACGAGCGGTTCTCCTCCGTCACGATCGTCTCGAGATCCTCGAGCACGAGGAAGCAAGGCGCCGTCCTCCGCGCCCGCGCGAAGATGCGGCGGATGGCGTCGTGCCCGCCGTTGTAGCCGCCTTGGACGCTCTTCACGTACAGGCAAGGACGTTGCAGCTCGCGCAGCAGCGCCTTCAAGAAGTGCGTCTTGCCGTTCCCCGGCGGGCCGTAGAGCAGGAGGCCGCGCTTGTGAGGTACGCCGTAGCGCGCGTACTCGTCGCGCCGCCGGAAGAACGTGGTGACGTCGTCGACGATGTCGTCGCGGAGCGACCCCTTGAGGATGAGGCTCTCGAGGCGCGCCGCGTGGATCACCTTGTAGAGCTCCTCGTCCTTCTTGAAGCTGCCGCCCTCGAAGACCAGCACCTCGCCGCGCACCTCGCCCAGCCAGCCGGCGACGTGCTCGAAGAACGATCGGGCGATCCGCTCGGTCTCCGCGAGGATGAAGTGGCGCGTCTCACAGACGTCGTCCGCGCTGAACGTGAGCACGACGACCTCGAGATCGTGATCTCGATGGCGGACGTCGAACCACGCGTTCTCCACGACGCGCTCGGTCTTGTCGTGCGTGTCACAGAAGCGCGAGGTCACCTGAGGGTGGACCTCGCGACGCAGCGTGTGTTGCGTCCTCGTGCCCTCGAGGTACTTCGCGAGGTCGAACGAGGACGAGTCCGTCTCGAGGAGAAACTTGTCGGGTCGGAGCGCCGAGAGACGGCGGCTCACCTCGTACGTGAGCTGCGCGACCGGCCTCGAGAGCGCGTCGGAGAAGAAGTCGTAAGGAAAGCTCGAGTGGTTCACGCCGCCGAGAGACGCCGAGGCCCCGCGGCGCCTGACACGCGCGCGAACGGTCGCGCGAGGCGGCGCCGCGCGTCTAACGCACGCGAAACCCGAACGCGAGATCGAGCCCCGCCGGCTGATAGTCGACGTAGCGCGTCCCGATCGGCGCCGTCGCGACGGCGCGCAGGAAGGCGCCCGGATCGCCCGGCAGATCGACGCGCGCGCCGAAGAGGGGCATCGCGACCGATCCGTCGAAGCGCAGCGTGGATCCGTCGATCCTCGCGTACGAGAAGCCGACGTCGACGAGCTGCGGCGAGAGCACCGCGCCCGTGAAGATGCTGAGCCACCTCGTCGCGCGCCCGCCCGCGAGCGCGGCGAAGCGCGGCACGACGAAGAACTGTCGTCCCTCCGCGGAGAGCCGATACGCGCCGCTCGCGCCGCGCTCGTAGCTCGCCCAGCCGACGCTCGTCAGCGACGCCGAGAGCGATCCGCCGAGGAAGAGCGCGTCGCCCTGACCGAAGCGCGCGCCGACGTCGATCTCCGGTCCCAGCCCGAACACCGTGCGCTCGCCGAGCGGCAGCCGCGGCGCGTCGGCGGCGGTGCGGAACGCCGCGCCGTCGTTCGACACGCGGATCTCGCCGCCGATCGCGAGCCAGCTCGTCGCGCCGGCGAGGAAGCCGCCGCTCGCGTCCACGCGGGGCACGTGCACGGCGGCCTTGTCGATCTCGTGGAACTCCGACGTGCCGCCGTTGCGCTCGGCGACCCGCGCCCCGACCTCGACGGCGCCTCGCGCGAGCGGCTCACCCGTGAACTGCGGGGCGCTCGGCCCGGGCACGAGCGCCGTCCTCGCGAAGCGCGGCGCGAAATCGGGCGGCGGCATGTCGACGCGCGGCGCGCACGCGGCGCAGGCGACGAGCGAAAGGAGAGCGAGCTTCCTCACGGATCGAAGCTAACCGCACTCGGCCGCGACGAGGCAAGTCGAGCCGCGCCCTTGCGTCGAGCGCGGCGTCCTCCTATCGAGGGATCGGGATGTCCGTCGCGCCCCCCTCCTCGTTCCGAGATCCGTTCACGCCGCCGTCGAAGGCCGCTCCGCCCGTGCCGAGACCGCTCTCGAAGAACCCGCTCGTGTGGATCGGCGCCGCGGCCGTCGCGCTCGCAGTCGTCGGGGCGAGCACGGCCATCACCATCGCGGCGTGGCCGAAGAAGCTCGCCCCGTTCCCGTTCGACGTTGCGCGCCTGCCCGCGACGCTCGCGAGCGTCAGCCGCTGGCAACCCGACCCGAAGATGCCCAAGGAGATGGAGGCGTCGCGGCTCGCGCGCGCGTGTGGCGGCGCGGACGTCGTCGGCCTCGCGCTCGACATCGAACAGCCGTTCGCGAAAGAAGCTCTCGCCGACGCGATCGCCTCCCGCGAGGAGACGGCGAAGGCCCTCGCGTGCGGCGCCGCGGTCGCGAAGGATCTCGGCGACGGGCCTCGGTACACGATCACGTTCAAGGACGACAAGTCGAGCCGCGTCGTCGCCGTGTACCGGACGAAGCTCCCGACGTGGCCCGACGCGGGCAAGCACCTCTACTTCTCCGAGGGGCCGAAGAGCCTCGCGTCGATCGCCTGCTTCCGCGAGGGCGGCGACGGGCCGTGCGCGGAGGGCGCGCCCGCGATCGCGAAGGTGCCGGGCACGACCCTCTGGCTCGCCGGCGATCTCGCCGATCTCGACGTCGTCGCCTCCGCGTATCCCTCGAAGCGAGCGACCGATCGCGCGAAGGCGCTCGAGGACTTGGCGCCCACGTTCGCGGGATACGACTCGGTGTCCTTCGGAACCTCCGACGCCGACTTCTACTTTCGTGCGCTCTTCGCGCTCGACGACTTCAAGGAGGAGACGCGCAAGGCACGCGACGCGTTCAAGAAGTCCCTCGAGCGCAGCGACGCCGTGTGCGGGTTCGGCGAGGGGCGCAGCTGGGAGTCGCCGCAGGATCGCTTCGAGGTCGTCACCGCGCGCGAGGAGGACGCGAAGGACGTCTTCTCCACGCTGAAGGATCTCCGCCTCGCGCTGAAGCACGCCGACAAACGCGACCCACCGGAGGACTTCACGCGCGCCGAGCAGAAGGCGTACGACGCGTACGTGAGCGCGTACAAGCGCGCGCTCGACGACGCGGAGGTCGAGCGCGACGGCAAGACCGTGCGCCTCGTGCTGAACCTCAAGGCGGAGAAGGCCGAGAAAGAGGCCTTCGCGGACCGCGACAAGGAGTCGCTCGAGCGCGTCAAGCACGGCGTCGCGCTCTACCAGGCGCTCCTGGCCGGCAAGGAGCCGAGCGACGAGATCCTCGACGCCATCGGGGGACGCGACCTCCTCACGACGGTCAAAGATCGGAAGGACGGTCCCCCGAGCTTCGACGACGCGGGGCCGTTCGTCGACGTGTCGACCGTGCCTGGCCTCTCGCTCCCGCCCGGCACGGCCGACGGCGGTGGCAGCGGGACCAGCTACTTCACGTACGACAACCCCAAGGCCGATCTCGTCGATCGCATCGCGTCGCACCTGCGCAAGACGGGCTGGTCGGTCGCCGTCTGGCCCGGCTCCGGCGGACCCACCCTGGAGTGCACCAAGGACGGCAACGCCGCCACGATCTTCGTCTTCCAGCGCAAGCGCAGCGTCGACGTGGACGTCCTCGCGCGATGAGGGCCCTCTGCGAGCCCCGACGGGCGGGGCATCGACGTCCGCTCAGTTGACCTCGGGCGGCGTGACCGCCTGGTTCACCTCGTCGACGATCGTGTCCGCCTCGTCCTGCGAGACGCCGAGCGTGGCGATGAGCTGCAGGTCGAACTCGAACTCGCGATCGTGCGCGTCGAGATCCGCCATCGCCATCAGGCACGCGGCGCGATACGCCGCGAGCTTCGCCGCGTGATTGTCGCCGAGGCTCTTCACCGCGGCCTCGAGGCGGTCTTGGATCGTCGCCCGATCGAGCTGCCCCGCGAACTTGTCGAGCCAATCGCGCAGCGCCGCGTCGTCGAGCGCCTCCGCGGACGCCGAGCCGCGGTTCGGCTGCAGCATCGACGCCGCGATCACGCTGAACGCCTCGATCTCCTCGTCGCGCAGGTCCTCGTCGACCGCCATGGTGAGGTAGGCGATCTCGAGGATCGACTCGGCGACGTTGCGCGGGAACGGTCCGACGCCCACGAGGGCGCGCTCGACAGCGAGACGGAAGTGACTCATCGCGCGGCATCGTACCGCTTCCGCGCCGCTGCGGGCCGCCTAAGTGGGCCTTGCGAGCACCACGATCCTCCCCTACCACAACGTGCATGGGCGAACCTTCGGAGCCGGCGACGCCGCACCTCTCCGTGCGAGCGCTGCGTCGAGCGCTCTCGCCGACGCTCGCGATCGCGCGCCCCGGCGTCCCCGAGGGACGACCGGCCGCCGTCGCCGCGATCCTCCGCGAGGGCGCGGCCGAGGTCGGCCCCGAGGTGCTCCTCATCCGGCGCGCCGAGCGCGAAGGCGATCCGTGGAGCGGCCACATGGCCTTCCCGGGAGGCCGCTACGAGCCGCGCGACCCCGATCTCCTGCGCACGGCGATCCGCGAGACGTGCGAAGAGATCGGCCTCGACCTCGACGCGCACGCGCGGCTCGTCGGCGTGCTCGAGGACCAGGACGCGACGGGCCGACGCGGCCGCGCGCCGATGCCCATCCGCCCCTTCGTGTTCGAGCTCCAACGCGACGCCGATCTCCGACCGAACGAGGAGGTGACCGAGGTGATCTGGGCGCCCATCGCGCCGCTCCTCCGCGGCGAGCGCGCGTCGTCGATCGACGTCGACTGGGAGAAGAACCGCTACACCCTCCCCGCCTACGACCTCGACGGCCGCATCGTGTGGGGGCTCACTTACCGCATGTTGCAGGCGCTGTTCGAGCTCTTCGGCGACGCACGCTGAGCATCGCGCGGCGCGCGCGTCATCGGGATGCCTTGCTTCGGTCGCAGCGTCACCGAGGGGTCGAGCGTGAGGCGGAAGCCGGGGACGAGGTCTAGCCGCGCGCGCGCCAGCACCATCGGCACGATGACCTGCATCTCCATCTGCGCGAACGCGTTGCCGATGCAGAAGCGAGGGCCGCCCCCGAACGGCAGGTAGTGGTACTTGCCCCGTCCCTCGGATCGGGCCTTCGAGAAGCGCTCCGGATCGAAGCCCTCGGGGTTGTCCCAGAGCCTCGCGTTGCGGTGGATCATGAACGGGCTGATGCCGACCACCGTGCCCTTCGGGATCACGAAGTCGCCGACGACGTCGTCCGCGATCGCCTGCCGCTCGAGCACCCACGCGGGCGGGTAGAGGCGCATCGTCTCCTCGATGACCATCGTCGTGTAGTCGAGGCGCTTCAGATCGGCGAGCGTCGGCGCCCGCCCTCCGAGCACCTCGTCCGCTTCCGCGGCGACCCGCCGACCGACGTCCGGATGCGTCGAGAGGAGATAGAAGAGGAACGAGAGGGCGTTCGCCGTCGTCTCGTGGCCCGCGAGCACGAGCGTGAGCAGCTCGTCGCGCAGCTGCTTGTCGCTCATCCGCTCGCCCGTCTCCGCGTCCGCCGCCGACATGAGCATGCCGAGCAGATCACGCCCCGGATCGGCCGCGGCTCGCCGCTCGGCGATGATGCGATCGACGAGCGAGTCGAGGGCCTCCTTCGCGCGGTGGAACTTCAGGTTCCTCGGCGTCGGGACCCAAGGCGGGATGCGCACGATCGACTCGACGTACTCGTTCGCCCACTCGAGCGCGACGTTGAGCGCCTCGCCGATCGCGCGCGCCTCACCGTCGAGCTCCGTGGAGAGCAACGTGCGTCCGACGACGCGGAACGTGAGCCGCATCATCTCGCGGTGCAGGTCGAAGCTCTCCCCCGCGGCGACCTCGCGATCCCATCGATCGAGCATGTCCTCGGTGCAGCGCACCATCTCGGCGAGGAAGCCCTCCATGTGCTCGCGGTGGAACGCGGGCTGGGCGAGCTTGCGTTGCTTCCGCCAGAAGTCGCCCTCGCTCGTGAGGAGCCCTTCGCCCAAGACCACCTTGAGCCCCTGGTAGTTGCGGCTCTTCGTGTAGTTCGCGTGGTTCTGGACGAGGATGTGCTGCACCGCGGCCGGATCGTTGACGAGCAGGTAGTCGAGGTAGGCGAAGCGCAGACGCACGTTCTCGCCGTACGCGCGCGTGGCCTCGGTGAAGAGGGCGAGCGGGTCGGCCCACGCCTCGAAGAGGTTTCCGACCACGAAAGTCCCCTTCGGGCCCTTGAGCTGGCCCGGCCGAGGCGCGCCCGCCCGTGCGGCGCCGATCTTGGCGGTGCTGATCTCCGACGTCTGCATGAACCCTCCGCGAGAAAACGTGAGTCATCCCTCACGTTCCGCAGAATGTGAGGCAACCCTCGCGTTTGTCAAGTGTGGTAGAGAGACGCGGTGGATCGGCCGCGAGCGCTCACGCAAAAACCCCGGAAGTCGTCGACGAAGAAGGCTCGCGGAGCGGGCGAGCCCGCGCTCCGGCGGGTGCCGTCGCAGGCGCGGAGCAAAGAGCGGGTCGAGCGCATGCTCGACGCGGCGGAGCACGAGTTCGCCGAGCACGGCTACGACGCGGCCACCACCGAGGCGATCGCGGCGCGCGCGGAGGCGTCGATCGGGAGCCTCTACCAGTTCTTCCCGAACAAGCGCGCCCTCTTCGACGCCATCACGCACCGCTACCTCGGGCGCGTCAAGGCGTTCTTCGGCGAGCTCGTCGCGCGAGGTGCGGGCACGCTCTCGTGGCCGGACCTCGTCGACACGATCATCGACGCGTTCTGGACGTTCGCGCGCCAATCGAAGGCGTTTCGCGCGGTCTGGATCCAGGGGCACTACTCCCCCGAGCTCCTGCACGCGAGCGACGCGGTGAACCGCGCCATGGCCGCGCGCGCCGACGCCGTCCTCGCCACCTACGCGCCGCACCTCACCGCCGACGAGCGCGACGCGGTCGCGACCATCCTCATCGAGGTGACCGGCATCGTCCTCTTCATCGCGTCGCGCAAGCGCGAGCCGCACGCGAGCGCCCTCATCGGCGAGACGAAGCGGCTGATGCGCGCGTACGTCGCGACCTACGCCGAGTCCCCGCGCTCCCCCCGCCCGGGACCCGGCGCGAAGAATTCATCAAGGCGTTGACTAGTCGACGCGCGCACCCAACCTCGGTAGGGTGGAGACCGCCGAGCCCGCCATGGACGCCCGCACCAAGTTCTACATCGAGTCCGTCGAGCGGCGCGCGAAGGAGCTGCCCGCGGTCAACAAGTGCGCGACGCTCGCGCTCTACCACCTGCTCGGCACGTCCGACCTGCTGCACGCACACTTCACGCCCTTCGCCACGAACCTGGGCATCTCCCTGGCCGGATGGGGCGTGCTCAACCTGCTCTTCTACGCCGACGGCGGCGCGCGGCCGATGCACGAGCTGAGCCAGCTCTTGCTCGTCTCGCGGCAGAACATCACGCAGCTCGTCGATGGCCTGGAAAAGAAGCTCTTGGTGGAGCGATGCCCGTCGCCGGCGGACGGTCGCGTCAAGCTCGTGAAGATCACCAAGAAGGGTCAGCGCATCGTCGCCGAAGCGCGCGAGGACCACCACCGCGCGATCCGCGAGGTCTTCGAGGTGCTGCGCGATCCCGAGCTCGAGCTCCTCGCCGACTATCTCCTGCGCATCCAGGCGCGCATCGAGGAGCTCGGCGTGGCGCCGAACGGCGGCGAGCCGAAGACCGCGCGACCGAGGAAGACGAGCCCTCCGCGCGAAGGCTGATCGGGGGGGTCGTGACGCGCGCGCCGTCGCCGGGCGGTCGCCGAGGGCGTGCCTTCACGTAACTTCATAGTCAATGCCTTGACCAATTCCGGACCGGGGCCTACCTCTCTTCTCATCACGATGAGCCAAGCAGCCACCATCCAGGGAATCCCGGGCCGAAGCGACGGGCGCTCGGTGCGCATCAGGGCGGAGATCGCCGACGATCGGCAGGGAGAGGCGCCGACGAGCGTGGGCGCGACGGGCGACGAGATGGAGGCGCCGAAGGTGTCGCCGGTCGATCCACACGCCCCACCGAAGCGATCGAAGGCGAAGTTCGTGGCGCTCGGCCTCGCGCTCGCGGCGCTGACCGGCGGCGGGGTCCTCTACGCCCACTCCCTCGGGCACGAGTCGACCGATGACGCCCAGGTCGAGGGCCACGTGCAGGGTGTGTCCTCCCGCGTCTCGGGCCAGGTCGCCAAGGTCCTCGTGAAGGACAACCAGATGGTCGAGGTCGGCGACGTCCTCGTCGAGCTCGATCCGATCGATCTGCAAGCGAGGGTCGACGCCGCGAAGGCCGACGTCGCCGCCGCCGAGGCCGCGGTGTCGCAAGCGCGCGCGCAGCTCGCGCTCACGCAGAAGAACGTGCAGGCGAACCTCGTGCAGGCGAAGGGCGGCGTGACGCAGGCGACGGGCGGGCTCTCCAGCGCGCAGGCGACGGTCGATCAGGCCAAGGCGGACGTGAGCGCCGCAGAGGCGAGGCAGAAGCTCGCGCAGGTCGACTACGATCGCGCGAAGGAGCTGTTCTCGTCCGGCGCCATCAGCAAGGCGGAGATCGACGCGCGCAAGTCCACCCTCGATCAGGCCGACGCGAACCTGTCGCTCTCGCGCGCGAGGCTCGACGCGGCGCGCGCCAACATCGCCGCCGGCGCGGGCGGCGTCGAGCTCGCGCAGGGCAAGCTCGCCGGCGCCGAGAGCGGGCCCGAGCAGATCGCGGCCGCGGAGAGCAACGTCACCGCGGCGGAGGCGCGCGTGGGACAAGCGAAGACCGCCCTCCACATCGCCGAGCTGAACCTCGGCTACGCCAAGATCACCGCTCCGGTTCGAGGCGTGGTGTCGCGTCGCACCGTCGAGGTCGGGCAGGTCATCTCTCCCGATCGAGCGCTCCTCGCGATCGTCCCCCTCGACGACGTGTGGGTCGTCGCGAACTTCAAAGAGGATCAGCTCGCGAAGATGAAGCCTGGGCAGCGCGCGGAGATCGAGGTCGACGCGTTCGGCGACAAGAAGCTCGTCGGCCACGTCGACAGCTTCTCGGGCGGGACGGGCTCGCGCTTCGCCCTTCTCCCGCCGGACAACGCCTCCGGCAACTTCGTGAAGGTCGTGCAGCGGGTGCCCACGTTGGTCCGCGTCGACGACCCGAAGGGCCTCGTGCTGCGCCCCGGGATGAGCGCGGTCGTCACCGTCGACACGAAGTGACGCGCGCTGGCTCGTAGGGCGGTGGGACACGAGGACGCGCAGGGGCGCGGTTCGAGGAAGTCATGAGCTCCGACACGATCACCGGCAGCAAGTTCGGCATCACGATCGCGGTCATGTTGGCCGCGCTCATGAGCGTGCTCGACATCTCCATCGTGAACGTCGCGCTCAGCGACATCCGCGCGAGCTTCGGCACCCCGCTCGATCAGATCGCCTGGGTGTCGACCGGCTACATGATGGCGAACATCGTCGTCATTCCGATGACCGGGTGGCTCCAGCGACGCTTCGGCTACCGGAGATACTTCGTCACGAGCGTGCTGATGTTCACCGCGGCGAGCGTGCTCTGCGGGCTCTCGTGGAACCTCCCGTCGCTCGTGTTCTTCCGCGCCCTCCAGGGGCTCGGCGGAGGCGCGATCATCCCGACGTCCCAGGCGATCCTCTTCGCGCGCTACCCGAAGGAGGAGCACGGGATGGCCGGCGCGATGTTCGGCCTCGGCGCCATCACCGGACCGCTCCTCGGGCCCACGCTGGGCGGCTACCTCATCGACCTCGCGAGCTGGCACTGGATCTTCCTCATCAACCTGCCGGTCGGGCTGCTCGTCGCGTTCCTCTCCTACCGCACGATCGAGCAGCCGGCGTTCGAGCCGTCGCGTGACCGGATCGACTCGTGGGGCATCGGCCTGCTCGCGGTGGGGATGGCGTCGCTCCAATACGTCCTCGAGGAAGGCAACCGCGACGGCTGGTTCGAGAGCACGCCCATCCTGATCCTGTCGGCGATCGCGGCCATCTCGCTCGTGACGTTCATCGTCCACGTGCTCGAGACACCGCACCCCATCGTCGACTTGCGCGTGTTCAAGAACCGGAGCTACGCCGCTTCTTCGGGGCTCAACTTCCTCACGGGGACGGCGCTCTTCAGCGGCTCGTTCCTGTTCTCGCTCTACGCAGGCACGGTGATGCACTACACCGCGCTCGACATCGGCCTCCTGTTCTTGAAGGGCAGCGCGATTCAGATCCTGCTCATGCCGATCATCGGTCGCTTCGGCAGCAAGATCGACGGGCGTTTCCTGGTCGCGTTCGGCGTCGTGATGATGTGCGCGAGCCTCTGGACGAACGCAGGGCTCACCAACACCTCGCCCGACAGCGCGATGATCCGGCCCGTGTTCATCCGCGCGTGTGGGCTCGGGTTCTTGTTCGTCCCGCTGAGCGTCATCGCGCTCTCCGATCTGCGACCCGAGCAGCGAGGCAACGCGTCGGGCCTCTACAACCTCACGCGCGAGCTCGGCGGGTCCATCGGCACCGCGTGGATGAGCACGTCGCTCGATCGGCACACGAAGGCCGCCTACAGCGCGCTGAGCGAGCACGTGAGCCTCTACGATCCGGCGACGGTCGAGGCGGTGCAGTCGACGAAGGCGATGATGACGGGCCGCGTGCCCGATCCAACGGGCGCCGCGTACACGACGCTCGGCTTCCGGGTGAGCACGCAGGCGCTGGTGCGGGCCTTCAGCGAGGGCTTCACGACGCTGATGGTGCTCTTCTTCGGATCGCTGCTGCTCGTCGTGATGCTTCGCCGCGCGAAGCCGGGCGGGGCGCCGGCGGGCGCCCACTGAGGCGCGCGCCGGGGGATCGGCACGAGCGAGCCCGCGATCGGCTCAGCCCGCCGCGAGCAGCTCGAGGCGCGCGATGGAGGCGCAACGCTCGCTGATGCTGCGCATGAGGCGGAGGCGGCTCTCGCGCAGCGAGGCGTCCTCGCACATGACGAACACGTCGAGGAAGTAGCGCTCCATCGCGGGGGCGATCGCCGCGACCTCGCGGAGGAAGCCCGCGTAGTCGCCCGCCTTGGAGAGCTCGGCCGAGCGCGCGTCGAAGCGCTGGTACGCGGTGAAGAGCGCGACCTCGCTCGCGTGCGCGTCCGCCGGGGGCGGCGCGGGAGGCCCTGGCGGCGCGTCCTTCGCGATGTTCGTCGCGCGCTTGAACACCTCGCCGACCTGAGCGCGCGTCGCGCCTTCGAGCTCGGCGAGCGCCATCGCGCGCGCGCGCGCGTCGAGGGGTCGATCGTGGCCCGCGGCGAGGCACGCGCGCACGGCGTCGTGTGGGAGCTTGTCGGCGAGGAGCCCGCGCAGACGCTCGGCGGCGAAGTCGGTGACCTTCGCCACCAGCTCGTCGCGCGACAGATCGAGCTTCACCCCCTCGAAGCCGTCGTAGGCCGCGCCCACGAGCTCGCCGAGCGACGCGTCGAAGCCGCGATCGAGCATCGTCCGCAGGACGCCGAGGCACGCGCGGCGCAGGGCGAACGGATCGGCCGCGCCGGTCGGGGCGAGGCCGATCGCGAAGCAGCCCGCGAGCGTGTCGAGGCGATCGGCGAGCGCGACGAGCGCCGAGGCGTCGTCCTTCGCCGTCTCGTCGTGGGCGCCCTTCGGTTTGTAGTGATCGCGGATCACGACCGCGACCTCGGGCGCGACGCCCTGCGCGACGGCGTACGCCATGCCCATGTCGCCCTGCAGCTCGGGGAACTCACCGACCATCAGCGAGACGAGATCGCACTTCGCGAGGTGCGCGCCCGACGCGGCGTGCATGATGGTCGGCTGCGGCAGAGCGAGGGCGAGGCCGACGTCCTTGGCGAGGCGCTCGACCCTGTTCGCCTTGTCGAGCACGCTGCCGAGCCGCTTCTGGAAGACGACGCCCGCGAGCTTGTCGCGCCGCTTCGCGAGCGGCACGTCCAGGTCCGTCTTGTAGAAGAAGCGGGCGTCGGCGAGGCGCGCGCGCATCACGCGGTCGTTGCCCTTCGCGATGATCTCGGGCTCGAGAGCGGTGTTCACGACCGCGAGGTACTTCGGCAAGAGCTTGCCGTCCTTGCCGCGGACGCCGAAGTAGCGCTGGTGCCCCTTCGCCACCTCGAGGATGACGCGCTCGGGCAGCTCGAGGAACTCGGTCTCGAAGTTGCCGGTCACGACGAACGGCTCCTCGACGAGCGTGAGGTTCTCGCCCATCAAGAAGTCGTCTTCGATGAGATCTCCGCCGGTCGCCTTCGCCGCGACGTCGAGCGCCTTCGCCAGCGCTGCGCGTCGCTCGGCGGGATCGACGAGCACGTGCACCGCGCGCATCTCGTCGACGTAGCGCTTCGCCTCGGGCACGTCGACCTTCGCGGGAACGTCGCGGCGATCGTGACCCGCCTTGGCGAGGAAGCGGTGGCCGAGCGTGCGGCGACCTGCGCGCACCGCCGCGACGGTCAGGTCGACGACCTCGCCGCCGTGCAGCGCGACGAGCCACTGGATGGGACGACCGAAGGTGACGTCGAGATCGGCCCACCGCATCGACTTGCGGAACGGGATCTCGCGCACGAGCGACTCGAGCGCCGCCGGCAAGAGCTCGCGCGCCGGCCGCCCCTTCTCCTTCTTCGTGCCGACGAGGTACTCGCCCTTCGGCGTCTCGACGCGCCGCAGCTCCGACACGGCGACCCCGAGCTTCTCCGCGAAGGCCTCGGCGGCGCGCGTCGGGGCGCCGTCCTTGAACGCAGCCTTCACCGGCGGGCCGGTGAGCTCCTCGGCGAGATCGGACTGGCCGTCGTCGAGGCCCTCGATCACGAGGGCGAGGCGGCGCGGTGTCCCGAGCGCTTGGACGCGACCGAAGCCCAGCCGCAGCTCGGCGAGCTTCTTCTTGGCAAGGGTCGGCATGGCCTCGAGGGCCGCCTCGACGAACGATGCGGGAAGCTCCTCGCACCCGATCTCCAACAGCACGTCGCTCTTCGCGGAAGACATGGCGCACGACCGTAGGATCGGTCGCGGGGCGCGTCCACACCCTCGATTCGAGGCGTCGAATCAGGGCTTGGCGCTCGCCGTGGTCGCGGGGACGGGCGGCTGGGTGGGCTTCGCGTCGCGCCTCCGGTAGACGATCGCGGCCATGTAGTGGTCGCCGTCCCACTCTCCCACGACCAGCTCCCCGCCGATGCTGCACACGTCGTCGTGCACGCTGGCCTTCAATTGGTCGAGGTCCGACACGGGGAAGAACTGGGCTTCGAGCCGTCCGATCTCCACGTAGTCGAGCGCCGCGGGCAGGCCCTTGGTCACCTCGAACGAGCACGCGGCGCCGGCAGGCGCGACCTTCACGCCTGGCGCCTTCATCAGCGCGTACTCGGACGCGCAACCCGCCATCACGAGCGACGCCGTCGCGAGCGAGGCCACGACGAGCGACCTCGCCCCGAGCGATACCCCTGGCGCGGGCGAGGGGCGCGACGGAGAGAAGCACCAACGGCTCGGACGAACGCTCATCTTCGGGTCTCCACGGCGAGGGGCCTCCCCCGGCGCGGCGTTTCTGGCATGGTGCGCGGATGATCGGAAGCCTCAAGATGGACGAGCGCAAGGACATGGCCGCCGAGTGCGCGGCGATCGCCGGAGAGGCGGCCGCGCTGGTCATGACCGGCTATCGATCGCGGCCGCGCGTCGACGAGAAGGAGACGAACGACCTCGTCAGCGAGTTCGACCGGCGGAGCCAGGACCTCATCCTCGGTCGGCTCGACGCGGCGTTCCCGGGCGTCCGCGTCATCGCGGAGGAGGGCGCGGGCGGCGAGGTCGAGCTCACCGACGGCCTCGTGCTCACGGTCGATCCGATCGACGGAACGACGAACTTCGTCCACGGTCACCCGTTCTGGTGCGTCGCGATCGGCGCGCTCTTCGATCGCGTGCCCATCGTCGGCGCCGTCGTGGCCCCGTGCCTCGCGATCGCGTGGCAAGGAGCGACGAACGACGAAGAGGGGCCCTCGTGGGTGACGCGCAACGGCGCGCCTTGCGCGGTGAGCGCGACGGCGAAGCTCGGCGCGTCGATGCTCGCCACGGGCTTCCCACCCGACCGAACGCACGCGCCGTGGAACAACTTCGACTCCTTCATGCGCGTGAAGAAGACGGCGAGGGCGGTGCGGAGGTGCGGCGCGGCCGCCATCGATCTCGCATTCGTCGCCGACGGGACGTACGACGGCTACTGGGAGCGACGCCTGCTGCTCTGGGACTCCGCGGCGGCGTCCGCGCTCGTCCTCGCCGCGGGCGGGAGGATCACGGCGATCGGCGGCGGGCCGGCTCGGTACGAGCGCGGGCACCTCGTCGCGACGAACGGCCTCATCCACGACGCCCTCGTCGCGGCGGTCGGGACCTGACCCTCGACGGCGCGCGGGTGACTCGCGAGCCCCGCGATCAGGGCGACGACTGCATCCACGATTCGAATCCGCTCTGCAGCGACACGACGTACGGTCCGTTCTGCCTCCCGGGTGCTCGACGGTCGGAGCGCAGCTCTTCGCGACGGCGTAGGGGGACGACGAGCCCGCGTGGACGCCCTCGGGTCGTCCCTGACGCGCGGACCGACGTGACGAGGCGGGCGAGACGGACTAGCGAGGGGCGATGCCGACGACCCTGCTTCTCACCCGCCGCGACGTCGCGTCGCTGCTCACCATGGACGTGGCCGTCGAGGCGGTCGAGGGCGCCTTCGCGGCGCACGCCCGCGGCGAGGCGCTGATGCCGCCGAAGGTCTACCTCTCGCTCCCGCAGCACGGCGGCGATTTCCGCGCGATGCCGTCGTTCATGGCCGGCGCCGCGGGCGTCAAATGGGTCAACTCGCACCCGGACAACCCGAAGAAGCACGGGCTGCCTTCGGTGATGGGCACCTACATCCTCAGCGATCCCGAGACGGGCGTCCCGCTCGCCATCCTCGACGGGACCTGGCTCACGGCGATGCGGACCGGCGCGGCCGCGGGGGTCGCGTCGAAGCACCTCTCGCGCGGCGCGCCGAAGCGAATCGGCTTCGTGGGCTGCGGCGTCCAGGCGCGCGTCCTCCACGCGGCGCACGCGTCGGTCTTCGGCGCGACGACGTTCGAGGCGCTCTGCGCCGACGTGCTCCCGGAGGCCGCGACGCGCTTCGCCGAGGAGATCGGCGGCGTCGCGGTGACGACGGCCGAGGCCAGCCGCGCAGACATCGTGTGCGTCGCGACGCCGGGCCGCGGGCCGGTCGTACGGAACGAGGATCTCCGGCCGGGAACGCACGTGAACGCGATGGGCGCCGACGCGCCCGGCAAGCAGGAGATCGATCCGAAGGTCCTCGGCCACGCGCGCGTCTTCATCGACGATTGGGAGCAGGCCACCCACTCGGGCGAGGTCAACGTGCCGCTCCACGAGGGCTTCTTCGAGCGCTCGAGCATCGCAGGCACGCTCGGAGGGGTGGTGATCGGCGCGGTGCCGGG